>JACQWQ010000022.1:0-11281 GCA_016209205.1 Chloroflexota bacterium | reverse complement strand
TCAGGGGTGAGGTCACTCCCCTCTCCTCTTTTAGGAGAGGGGTCAGGGGTGAGGTCACTCCCCTCTCCTCTTTTAGGAGAGGGGTCAGGGGTGAGGTCAAACATTTCTCTCGCAAGAAAATACGTCACCACCAACGCGCCAAACCCGCACAACGCGGCAGTCCCGCGCAGCGCCCAGACATTTTCGCCAAAGAGTTTGAACAGCGCGGCGGTGAGATACATAAAGAGCGGTTCATTGCCGCGATTCAATTCAAAAAAAATCGGATAACTGCCCGGCGATTTCGCCTGCAAAATCGTTTGCGCGAAATTGGCAATGAAAACTTCATCATGCTGCACACCGGGCGGAAATTGATCGAGCGCGAAAAAACGCAGTGCAAAGGCGATTACCAAAACGAACGCCGCGAGCCAAATGAGCAGCGGCGTTTGCACGAGACGAGCACACAAATTTTTCATAGGCGCGAATTATACACGGTACACAAAAAAGGCGACAGAAATTCTGTCGCCAACCGAACGGGAATCGCGAATCTACGCGACACATCGCGTCGCACGAATCTTCGCGAATCGGGGGCTGAAAATTCGCGTAGAACTTGGCCCGAAGAATTGGATGCAAGTCTCAGTGCCTTCAAAATGACAGGGCGGAACGCGTGCTATGGCAGAATGAATGTGAACGTCTGGCTCGTCGGACTCAATGGAGAAAACTCGCCTGCCTCACATGTCTGTTGACTGGAGGCGCGCACGATGGTTACATTCCACTTGAATTCAGAATCTACCGCTTGGGTGCGATAGTCGTCCACGTTGATGCCGGTGCGCTGGTCAACACTGTTCTCGTGTGTGCATAGAACGATTCGGGCAAGCGCGTTCTTGTTCTTGTCGGTAAAGGAAATCACCAGCCGGTAGAATTGGTCTGGAGGCAACAGAGCCGGAACTGCCAAATTGCCAAACTGGTCCACGCCCCAGCTAAAGCGCACCTTGTTGGAACCGATGCTGTCGCCATTCGGCGGGACGTTCAATGCGGGCGCAAGATAGATCAGTACAGAGGTCGGCGACGGGATGGCGGTCGGCGGTGCGGCGGGCGCGGTCGGCTGAGGTGCGCCGGTTACTGGCGCTGCCGGAGTCGGCTGTACCGTACCGGTTGGTTTTTGCGTCGGGACCGCTGTGGGCGGCAGCGGCGTCAGCGTCGGCAATTGCGTTGGCGTAGGCAAAATGACGGGGGGGGTATACGGCACCGCCGTCGGCGTGAGCGTGTCGGATTCTTGCGCCGGCACATTCGGACCGACAAAAGCATTGATGCCTGCGACGGCGGCGATAATGACCGTAGCCAGACCCATCACGACCACTGCGCGAAACGCACGGTCACTTGCCTGTTCTTGTTCGAGCGTGAAAAGCGTCGTACGCGCGGCGCGGCGCGCATCAAACAGCATCTTGATGCCGAACAGAATGGCGATCACACCGCCAAGATAAATCCAGATTGCAAAAGCATTCAGGGCAGAGAGAAAAGCAGTCATGGGGGAAAAGATCAGCGGCGCGTGTTGCGCCCGAGTTTATTCTGACAGGCAACACAACACAGCGTCGTGGGAATGGCGTACAGCCGTTCCGCGGGAATCGCGCTGCCGCAATTCACGCACGCGCCGTACGTGCCTTGCTCAATCCGCAGCAATGCACTTTCGATGGCGGCAAGACGCGCCTGGGCATCCTTTGCCAACCACAGAACCTGCTCGTTATTTTGGGCGATGGCGGCTAGATCCGCGTCGTCGCCTTTCGCGGTTTCGACGGTGGCTTGCGCGCGTGCGAGCATTTCAGCGCGGGCTTGTACGAGTTCGCGATGTATTCCCTGAAGGTCTAACATCCAGTCCTCTCTCCAAACGGATCGAGAGAATGCAAAATATCGCTCGACCTTTCACAGTACGCGCGCGCGCATTGTAAAGCGTTTTGCAGCCAAAGCAAAATCAGAACCACTGCCTCTCGGCGCGCTATTCTTCCCACAAGCCGTAACGCCGCAGCGCCGCCGCGAGAATTGTATGGATCAATTCGTTATAGCTGATCCCGGCCGCGTCGGCTTCCAACACAATGTCGCTGAGCGCTTCGGTCAGCCCCGGCAGCGGATTGATTTCAATCACCATCGGTTGATTGTCCGACGCGCGAATGCGAAAATCCACACGCGCGAAATCATAGCACTCTAACGCGCGGAATGTGGCGACAGTCAGACGTCCGACTTGCGACGTGAGTTTTGCCGTGAGCGGCGCGGGACACAGATAACGGGGACCCCATGGATTGTTGCCTTTGATTTCGGAATTGTAGAGCGGCGCGATATCCGGCAGCGGCGAGAAATCAACTTCCAACGGCGGCAGTACGCGCACCCCCGAATAATAATACTCGCGCACCACCGCTTTTTTACCGTTGGAAGGATTGATCGTCAGCGTGCCGCCACCGTTGTTCGACGCATTTTCCGTTTGGGCTACCAGCGCGCGCGCGGCTTCGAGACGTTTCTTTTCCTTGATCCAGGCGCCGCGCGGCATTAGATTTCCCAGAATCCCCGTCGTGATTTCGCGACCCTCGACATATTCTTCGACCAGAATGGGCTGTTTGTACGCGCGTAACAAATAGCGCACTTGCTCGCGCAATTCACGCGGCGTCCGACAAATGGATTTCGCAGTGATCCCAATCCCGGACCCCTCGAGCGAAGGTTTAGCAAACAACGGAAAATTCAAACGCGGGTCGGTGGGTTCGTCGCCGGTGACAAAAACCTGAAAGCCGGGTGTGGGAATACTGTAGAATTGAAGGACACGCTTGGTCATGGCTTTGTCCAGCGCGACGGCAAGCGACATGACCCCCGAACCGGTGTACGGAATGCGCAGCATGTCGAGCACGGCGGGAATTTGCGCTTCACGCGATTTGCCGTGATGACCTTCACAGGTGTTGAAACAAATATCGGGGTTGTATTTCAGCAGATTGTCAATGAGCGTGTGATCTCCTTCAAGCGGGATCACTTCATGTCCGGCGGCGCGCAGCGCGCGTTCGTAACCGGTAACACTTTTTTCCGAATCCAGCTCATTCCATCGGTCCCAGGGCGTATCATCATCGGTCGCTTCCTGTGGCGCATTGGCTTTGAGCGAAAACAGCAATGCGACCTTGAACTTTTTCATGCGACTGTCACCCAACCTCGATTTCCCTGTTCCCCCACGCCAGGCGGTTGCGTGGAACAACAGTACGCGCTGCGCAAATCCGCAGCGCGAAAAATGTTTGTCGGGGCGTTGTCGAATCATTGATTCGACGAATCATTGATTCGACGAATCGGTGATTCGACAACGCCCCGACGCGGATTACCGTTTCTTGACCAACTCGCCGCGAAACAAACGATCCAAATGGTCTTCGTATTCCAACACGGTCACGGCGATGACTTGATCTCCCTCTTCCAGTGTGGTCGTCCCTTTGGGAATCAACGCCTTGCCATTCCGAATGATGAGGGCGAGCAAAAATTGGTCGGGGAAAGTGATCTCGTGCATGGGCATCCCGATCACGGGTGAGCCAGCGGGCACTTGCTTTTCGATAAAGGAGGCGCCCACATCGCGCAGCCGTAACAGGTGAATCAGGGAATGCGCCGGAATTTCGCGCTCGATTTGGGCGACCAGCGCATCCACGTACGAAACGGTCGAATCAATTCCCAGCACGGCAAAAATGTGCTCGTTTTTGGGATTGTTGATGCGCGCAATGGTGCGTTTGACGCCGAACTTTTTCTTGGCCATTTGGCAGATGATGAGATTGTCCTCATCATCGCCCGTCGCCGCCACCACAATATCCGCGCGATTCATGCCCGCTTCCACCATTGGACCGGCATCCGAACCATCTCCCTGAATCGCAACACCGCCTAAATCGTTGATAATGGTCTCGACCTTTTTGGCATTCTTTTCAATCACTGCGACTTCGTGTCCGGCGGACAGCAAATGCTTGGTCAAATAGTACCCGATCTTGCCCGCGCCGACGATGATGATATACATGAATTTCTGATTGATGATTTCTGATTTATGATTTTGGGCTGCTTATCCGATTCCAATCCAAAATCGAAAATCAAAAATCAAAAATTCCTTACGCGCCCACCATTTCACGAATCCGTTCCGCGCCCATGACGGTGGAACACACCGTATCGAGCCCGAGCAGGCGGTAGGTTTCTTGACGAATCGGATCGTACAGCCGCGCGACGACGCGCGGCACATAAAAGACATGCTGTGCGATTTGCGCCGCCATCGCATTCGTGTTGTCCCCATTGGTCACGGCGATAAAGGCGTCGGCGTCCTCGATGCCTGCCTTGCGCAAAACATCTTCGTCAATGCCGGTGCCCAAAATCATTTTGCCGCCATAATTCGAACCGAGCCGCGCAAACGATTCACGATTGCGATCAATCACCGTCACGTCATGTCCGGCGGCATCCATGTTTTGCGCCAGATGCGTGCCGACGCGCCCGCAACCCAAAATGATAATTTTCATGGTCCTCGCTCTACCCTCGCGCGCGATTATAGCATGTCTACCCGCGCGCGACAATGAAATAACTTGCGCTGCACCTTAAAAACTCACCTTACGCAGTAAATGTCATATCGAGATGGTCAGCCCACGCGGGCTGCGTGACCCGCAGAAACTGTCATGCTGAGGGACGAAGCATCTCTGGTTTGGCATAGAGATTCTGGCGATGAGCGATGTAGGCGATGAAGTTCATCACACATCGCCTACATCGCATGTCCCTTCAGAATGACAGTTGGCAGTTTCTGTGCAGCGGTCTTTGCGAGAAATCTCGGCGTACCGGAAATGAGATTTCTCGTCGCAAAAACCGCTGCACAGGACTTGTCATATCGAGCGGAGCGAGATATCTCACTCCGTTCGATATGACAGTCCTGAGCCCATACAGCCCCTGCGGGCTGACCATCTCGAAATGACAGTGCGTAACATGAGCTAAAAATTCAAAACACCGGTGTTCGGGTTAGCGCGCCAAGGATCGGACGCGTGCCAGCCGCTCGCGCGCGAGAATCACGCGACACGGCGCGTTCTCCAAAACGAATTGGGCGCGCGGCTCGACGCAATAGTCGCCAAACTTTTCATGATACGGCACACCCATCACGATCAAGTCTACCTCGCGTTCGACGGCTTCGTTGACAATCGCGGCGCCAGCTTCACGCGCTTGGAGCAAATCCGTCTGCACATTGCAGCCGCCTTTATTGGCAAAGCGTTGAATGTTGTCCAGCACCTGTTCGCCGCGCTCGACTTCTTCGCCCATTTCCGCATCAATCGGCAGATTACGTCGCACTTCGATCACATACAGCAGCAAGAGTTCCGCTTTGTCTTTTTTCCCCAGCGCGCAAGCCAGCATCACACCTTCTTCATCCGTCGCCGCGCCTTCCACCGGCACAAGAATGCGTTTCAGTTTCTGTTCCATATTCTGTCACCCGAGATCGTTGAGCTGTGGTTGTGCTTGCAGGTCACCGCGTCCTCCCAACTCTACACGCAAAAAAAAGAACGCCTCTCAGCGGGCGTCTGTGCAAAAGCATTGCAGAGCATTTTTTCCAACCAATGCCCAACAATCTACATTGGCACGCGCGTTCTGTGCGCGATGCAAACGGTGAGGCGTTCTCTGAATTGCATGAGTCCTAGATGCGCACCCACAAGTGGAGCAACTTGGATCATTCTAAACTGCGTCCGCGCCGTTGTCAACAATTTACCCTTCGTGGGTGTGCGTCATATTTTTGGGTCGCGCGGCGGGCGATGCCGATGTGCGATGTATTCCATCGCCTTCATCGGAAAAATCGCGCCAACAACTACACAAAGTGTGCTCGCGAACACAGTTCGCGGCGAATCGAATAGATTCGCGACCGCACACTAAAATCCCAACCTGCGCAGGCAGATTTCGTGTTTTTGCAGCGAGCGAATTCATTCGCCCAAAAACGTGACGCACACCCATTGCTGACCCTTCGTGCGTGTGGTTCACTTTCGGCGCAGACTTGTGGAGAATCGCCGCCTTTATCAAGTTGACATGCTTTTTGAATGACAATATACTCGCGAATCGTTAGGCTCCAGACGCATTCTCGAACAAAAAAAAGCGCGCTATCAACGCTTGTCAAGCCAAGCCACTTGGTTTTTTGACTCGAAAGGGAGGAACTCTTTATGTACCGCATCCTCGCGCTGTTGCTCATCCTGAGCATCGTCGTCATCGGCTGCGCCGCTGAACCCACACCCACACCTACTCCAGAACCGCCGCCGCCTACAGAGGTTCCCACTCAAGTACCCACCGATACGCCGCCGCCCACTGCAACCGAGTTACCACCAACGGTTGCCCCTACTAACACGACAGCCCCTACCGCCACACCCACCCCGGTCACCGGCACGGTCAAGTCCGCACTCAACGTACGTGAGCAACCGACAACCCGCGCCAAACTTTTGGGTGTGTTGAAAAAGGATGATGTCGTCACCCTGGTCGGTCGCACCGAAGACAAAGCGTGGCTTCAAATCAATTTTCCGATTAGCGCCACCACCACGGCGTGGGTTATTGCCGAACGCATTGATACGACCGCGAATCTCGATACACTGCCTTCCATCGCGGCAACTGCGCCAACACAGGTCGCCGTACAACCAACCGCTTCGACCGCTGTGACGACAACCGTACAGGCGACAGCCGTTCCAACGAGCGCCAATGTGACGCCTGCCGCGACCGTGACAGCAACCACGGAGGCGACCACGACCGTTCAAGCTGGGACAACCGTAACTGCAACAGCCGTCGCGCCGACTACGGTCCCGCCGGGAACAGCACAACCCCCTGCCGCAGGCGGCACGCCGCCCGGCAGCATCATTTTTGATTCGTACGAAAACGGCGGTTTCAACATCTATCGCGTGCGCGCGGATGGCAGCGGTTTGCAGCAGCTCATTGCGAACGGAAGCGAACCTGCGCTTTCACCCGACGGCAGCCGCATCGCCTATCACATGCGCCGCGACATTGGCGGTCTGGGCATCGGCATCGCTTCCGCCACCGGAGAATTCTTGAGCACCGTCACCGAAGAATCCACAGCGGGTTATCCAACCTGGTCCCCGGACGGGAATCATGTCGCGTATAATGCCGTGCCCGGCAGTCGCTTGACCAGTCAAATCCGGCGCATTGGCGTCGGTCCCGACAATTCGCCGATTATTGTCGTGGACGGCTGGCGTCCCGCGTGGCAGCCCAGTCCGGGCACGTCCATTTTGTATGATGGATGCAAAGCCGGGGCGGACTGCGGCTCGCTCTTGAGCTTGAACGCGTTCGACGGCGATCCGAACAATCCGAATTCGCTTACGACCGGCAGCGCGGGCGCGTGGTCGCCGAACGGTTCACAAATCGCGTTCCAGGCAACCGACGACAAGGGCTACACCCAAGTCTGGGTTATGAATGCCGATGGTTCCGGGCGCAAGCAAGTGACCACCGACGTTGGCACACACGGCATGCCCATCTGGTCGAGCGACGCACAATGGTTGTTCTATCGCAGCGATCAAGGTGGCTTGGGTTGGGCGATCTTTGCGATTCGTGTAAACGGTACCGACGCACGCAAGATCGTTGACTCGAATGTGCATCCCGATCTGTGGGTGTACGCCAAGATGGCTATCGCGCCGTAACCTTGCAGTTTTCTGACTCGGTGAGAGAATCTTACAATGGCGTGAGATTCTCTCACCTACTTGGCGATCTCCGATAGCATCGTGCACGCCCAAAGAAACCCGTCTTTCCAAACACCACGCGTTTGTGAGAGGACGGATTTTTTATGTACCACACTTTTTATTTTGGCGTTCGTGTGCTTGGGGTTGACTGCCTGTCAACCCACGCCGACGCCCACACCCGCGCTGACCCCAACCCCGACGCGGCGTAACACGCGCACACCTTTTCCAACGCTGACCCCGCGCGCGAGTCCTTCACCAACCACCGCACCGCTTCGCGCGGTCGTCACCGACACGCTGCGCGTGCGCGCGCAGCCCAACACCACCGCGCACATTCTCGGGCGCTTGCGACAAGACCAAACCGTTTTGCTCTTGTCGCGCACGGATGACAGCCAATGGTTTTCGATTGAATATCCCGAAGCGTCGGGACAGATCGGCTGGATTTTTGGCGAGGTCGTCATTCCGCAAGGCGATGTCAAAACGCTGCCCATCGGCGTGACCGCGCCCAAGCCGCCCGAAGGTTCCATCTTTGCCGTTGTCAAAACCGAAGGCGATCCACTGCGAATGCGCGCGGGACCTGCGACGAATTACGAAGTCCTCGCGCGCATCCCCGACACCACGCGGATTTTGCTCGTCGCAAAATCACCCGACGGGACATGGTATCAAACCATCTTTCCCGCCGGTTCAGGACAACGCGGTTGGGTCAGCGGCGAATTCGTAACCCTTGCCAGTTCACCCGCGTCCTTGCAAATCGCCGAACCTCCGCCGACGCCAACGCCCGGACCGACCGCCGTGCCGCGCCCCACGCGCGCGGCAAAGGCGGCACGATCTTGGTTTCGTCGAATCGCGGCGGCGCGTACGACATTTACGCGTTGGGCGAAAACGGCGTCGTGCGGCGGCAACTCACGCGCAGCGGGAGCGCGTTCGGCGCGCGCTATGCGCCGGACGGGGAACGCATTGTGTTTTATCGCACCGTCAATGCCGCGCCGAATATCGTCAAACATATTTTCGTGATGGATTTTGACGGCGG
This sequence comes from Chloroflexota bacterium, assembly GCA_016209205.1. GTDB lineage: Bacteria > Chloroflexota > Anaerolineae > UBA4142 > SHND01 > SHND01. The sequence goes on along the minus strand of JACQWQ010000022.1, from coordinate 2,593 downwards.
CAATGCCATTGATCTTTCCGCGCGCGCGGGCGGCGCATTCAGCGACACGGACCCCGATTGGTCGCCCGACGGTAAGCGCATCGTATTCGTGCGCACCCCGCGCGCGGGCGCGCCGGAATTGTGGACGATGAATGCGAATGGCAGCAACGCGAAACGTTTGTTGAAACTTTCTGCCGCGACCGGCGCAACGCAAGATTATTCGCCGCTGCCGCGCTGGTCGCCCGACGGCGGACGCATTGCGTTTGCCGCAGTCGCGCGCGTAAAAATACCGGGCGCGGTTTTGTATCCCAACATCTTTGTCGTGAATACGAACGGTGACGGTGAGCGTCAACTTACCGATAATGATTTGCTCAACACTGCGCCCGTTTGGTCGCCGGACGGCAACCAGATCGCGTGGGCGGCAAAAGACCTTTTCGCGCGTCAAAACTGGCGCGTGTGGGTGATGAACGCGAGCGGCGCCGACCAACGCATTTTGAACGCGCCCCCCGGCGGCGATCCCAACAACGGCGCGCAGCCGGTGACGTGGCAAGCCAATCGCATGTTGCTCGCCGCGTGGACGGGAAATTGGAACGCGTTTCTGGTCAATGTCGGCGGCGCGAATCTCACACAGGTCACCAGCGAAGCCGCAGATGATATTCCAAGCGATTGGCTGCCTTGAAATGAGACCCAAAGTGTTTTCGCCGCGCCACGCGACTCGATTTGCGACATCGTTGAAAAACACTTGGGGTCTTGCGGACTTGAGGTACCCCATTGCCATCCGCGCGCGTTTGAGAGATAATCAGGTTATCATTCGTTCCGTATGTCATTTCGAACGAAGTGAGAAATCCCAACCTTGGAGACGCTGTGAAAAAATCACTCCCACTCACTTTGCTCGTCTCTCTCGTGTATCTTGCCGTCCTCGCGCCCGCGCCCATTGCTTATGCGGGACCGCCGCTGCAAATCGGCGGCACGCAGGTCACCATCCAAAATCCGACCAACGGCATGAACTTTCAGCCCGGGCAAACCATTGGCGTTGCCTCAACCTCCAACGCGCCGGGCGGCATCTCTTTCGTGCAATTGTTTGTGGATAATGTCGGCATCGCGACCAGTTCGCCCCCGGGCGGAATCCCCCAGCCCAATTTCTATGTCGTCCAATACTGGACTACGACGCCCGGGTATCACACCATCACCGTGAGCGCAACCAGCGCGCAAGGCGTCACCGGGCAAGCATCCATTTTTATTAATGTGGGCGGCTCGGCGCAACCGACCAACACGCCCAACCCGTGCGTCGCCGGAGCGCGTTTTCTAGGCGACGGCAGCGTGCCCGACAATTCGGTCATTCAACCCGGCACACCGTTCCAAAAAATTTGGGAGGTGCAAAATACCGGCTCGTGTATTTGGATCAATACGTACGGCATTGTGAATATCGGCGGCGGCACGCTGAGCGCGCCTTCGCCTGCGTCCATTCCGTACACCGTGCCGGGGCAAACCGTCAACGTGGCGTTGAACATGGTCGCGCCGCAGCAGCCGGGGACGTATCGCAGCGTGTGGCAGGTGCGCGCGCCGAACGGTTATACATTTGGTCCGCAGCTCGACGTACAAATCATCGTGCCGCAAGCTGGATGCAGCGGCTTGCCCCAAGTCACCAGTTTTTATGCCAGCCCGCAAACCATTCGGCTGGGGCAAGCCACGACGCTCGTCTGGGGACCGGTCAACAATGCGGATCAAATAAAATTACAAACGCCCGCGGGCAGTGCTTCCGTCACCGCGCCGGGGCAAACTTCATTGTCGCCGCAAGTGACCACTTCGTACATTCTCACCGCGTTCTGTAAAGGACAGCGCGTAGATTCCGTAGCCACCGTTTACGTCAGCAATCCGCCGACGCCCACGCCGACGCCGCCGTTCCAACAAAATTCGATTTTCCTCTCACCCGCGCAGCAAGCCGGTTTCGGCGCGATCAATGTGCCCGTGCAGTATTTTTACAACAACCTCAACGCGCCGGGGCAAATCCAACTGACCGCGTTCAACAATTTCGGTCAGGTCGTCGGCAACAGCACCGTCGGCGCGATTCCCTACTCGCAGCAATTTACTAACGTAACGATCAGCATTCCGAGCGGTTACCAAAATGCCGTCCAAGTGCAGGGCTGTATCATTGACCGCACGGGAGCGGTGCTGGTGTGTTCGACCGGGTTGGGGATTCGTTAAGGAAAAAATCGCACCGCATCCAACAGCCAACCCGTTTCCTCAAGTGCGCTGGACTTGGGGAAACGGATTGGTTTTAGACATTGGGACGCGTGGTCAGTGATCAGTGATCAGTCATCAGTCATCAGTTGTCAGTAATCAGTTTCCAGTCTCCAGTCTCCAATCTCTCTCTCTCCCTCTCTCACTCTCTCTATCTCTCACTCTCTCCCTCACTCCATCTCCCATGAACATTCGCGTTTTTCTTGCCGACGATCACCCCCCCCTGCGCGTAGGACTGCGCGTGCTTTTGGAACAAGCGCCCGATATTCGTGTGATTGGTGAAAGCGGCGAGGGGCATGACGCGCTGAGGCAAATCGAAACCTTGTGTCCCGACATCGCGGTGATTGACTGTCAGTTGCCGGGACTGGAGGGC
>JACQWQ010000232.1 GCA_016209205.1 Chloroflexota bacterium | reverse complement strand
GTTCGTATCCGATTAGGACTCGTCCAAAAATAACTTGAGCAGTTCGTCCATACAGCGATGCAAGAATAGCCAATGTAAACGATTTCATGTCTGCTTTTTGCGGAAAAGTGCTCAACTTATTTTTGGACGGTGCCTTATCCGTTTTTCATCCGTTGGCAGCTGTCTCGGATTCACAATGAAGCCAGAAACAAAGCGCAAGACGAATCGAAATCAAGAACGTGGTGAGGTTCTCGTCGCCATCGTCCAGCGTCCGCTCGATTTGAGTTATGCGCGCGAGCAGCATTGGTATCGCATTCCCGTCGAAAGCGTCGAGAAACGGTTGAAACGCCGTTGGCCCCCCAAGTGGCTCGCGTTGTATCAGACCAAAGCGTTTGGCGCGGAAGCGTACGCGGTGAATTATTACGCGCACGTCGAAAAAATCTCCACCGTCACGCGCCGCGAGTTGTTTCCAGGCGAGCCGAACGACGCGAAAGCGGAACGGCGCTATTACAAACTTGAATTGGGCGAACTGCAGCGCTGGACGCCGCCGATTGTGAGTCGCCGTTTGCGCCGCATCGTTTTTATCCCGACGACGATGGAAAAATTTACCAACGCGGTGGAAATCAACGATTTGTCCAAATCAATGATTTGGGACGAGAGTCCGCTCGAAGATAAATTGTGGGCGACGCTGAAACGTTTCGGCATCAGCGCCGAGCGTCAGGATTACGCGCGCGCGGGGGAAAAGGATTACGCGTTGGATTTTGCGATTTACTGCGCCAAGGGCAACATTGATGTAGAAACCGACGGCGACCGCTGGCACATTGACGCCGAAAAAAGCCGTTCGGACAATCGGCGCGATAATGACCTCGAAACCTACGGTTGGCGCACGCTGCGTTTTTCGTCGCAGCAAATCCGCGAGGAATTGGAAACGTATTGCGTCGAAACGGTGAGGGAAAATGTCAACCACTTGGGCGGGCTCGAGGAACCGGGCAAATTCATGCCGCGCAAAATTTACCCGCAAGCCGCGCAAGGGATTTATCAACCGTCGCTCTTGGACGCGCCGCCCGAACCGCAAACTCCCGACCCCATCGAACTCGACGACGACGAAATCTGGAAACATTCGATAGGGGACTGATACAGGAAGGGAAATCTACTGTGAAACTCGAAACCGTCGAATCATCAATGATTCATGCTGTCGGTTATGATCCCCAAAAGCGCATTTTGGAAATCGCCTTTAACAGTGGACGCACGTACCAATATCTTGATGTGCCGCCGGAAGTGTACAAAGGTTTGATGAAAGCGAGTTCCAAAGGGCAATACTTTTTGGCAAACATTCGCGATATGTACGAAACTCGGCGCATGGGTCGCGGATGATGCGCATCCTTTTCCTCACCGGCGAATTCCCGCCCCAGCAAGGCGGCGTGGGCGACTGCACCAACGAAATCGCGCAAGCATTGGCGAAACGTGGCGCGGACGTTTCGGTGTTGACGACGGCGTTACCAGTCATCAGTCATCAGTCATCAGTCATCAGTCACCAGTCTCCAGTCATCAGTCATCAGTCTCCAGTCATCAGTCTCCAGTCTCCAGTCATCAGTCATCAGTCACCAGTCATCAGTCTCCAGTCTCCAGTCATCAGTCATCAGTCACCAGTCATCAGTCTCCAGTCTCTAATCTCCAACCTCTAACTTCCAACTTCCAAGTATTCCGCACCATCCCGCGCTGGGACTGGTCACATCGCACCGCGATACTCAAAACGATTGCGTCCACACAGCCCGACATTGTTCACATCCAATACCAAACGGGCGCCTTCGGGATGCACCCGATGATCAATTTCCTCCCGCGCTTCCTTGACTCTCCCTCTCCTAATAGGAGAGGGGGCTGGGGGGTGAGGTGTGCCGTCACGTTTCACGATTTGCTCCCCGCGTATCTGTTTCCCAAAGCGGGACCCCTGCGCGATTGGGTGACGTTTCAACTCGCGCGCGGCGCGGACGCGGTGATTGCGACGAACAGCGCCGATTACGCGCGCTTGCGCGAAAACGTGCGCGGTTTGAAAAAATGGCTCAAACTCATTCCAATCGGCAGCAACATTGCGCCCACGACACCGCCGCCCGATTTCAACCGTATCAAACTGCGCGACCGTTTGGGCGTGCGCGACGACGAAACGCTGCTCGTCTATTTTGGTTTTCTCAACGCGAGCAAAGGCGCGGAAACATTGATTCGCGCGCTGTATGATTTGCCCAAAACGAAATTGCTGTTTCTCGGCGGACAGACCGGCGAAAGCGATCCCACGAACGTCGCGTATTTGGAACAAGTAAAACAAGCGATTAGAGATTGGGGATTGGAGCATCGCGTCTTGTGGACGGACTATATGCCTGCGGAACAAGTGAGCGCGCATTTTTACGCGTCCGATGTTTGTGTACTGCCGTATCGCGACGGTGCGTCGTTTCGACGCGGGAGTTTCATGGCGGCGCTCGCGCACGGCATACCCATCGTTACGACGCAACCTGCCAACATGAAGGCGGAAGGCGGAAGGCGGAAGGATGAAACAAATGTTGACGATGGTGATTCATCCTTCATCCTTCATCTTTCATCCTTACCGGTGCTGCAAGACGGCGACAATGTTTTGCTGGTTCCGCCCGACGATCCCGACGCGATTATTTTGGCAGTGACGCGCGTGCAAACATCGCCGGGACTCGCCGCGCTGTTGAGCGGCAACGCGCGCATCACCGCCCGCGCGTTTACGTGGGACAAGATCGCGGACGAACATTTAGATAGTGCGATAGTGCGATAGTGCGATAGTGCGATAGTGCGATAGTGCGATAGTGCGATAGTGCGATAGTGCGATAGTGCGATAGTGCGATAGTGCGATAGTGCGATATGCGACACGCGATACGCGATACGCAATATGACTTGCTGATCACTGACCACTGATTACTGATCACTGACCACTGATTACTGATCACTGATCACTGATCACTGATTACTGATCACTGATTACTGATCACTGACCACTGATTACTGATCACTGACCACTGATCACTGATCACTGACCACTGATTACTGTTTCTCCTCCCGTGACTCGCCAATCCCTACTCATTCTGTTCTGCTTTCTTCTCGCCGCCCTCGTCATCGGCGGCATTTTTCGTTATCCGCTCGTCACCGACGATCCGTACATCACCTATCGCTATGCGCGCAATTTGATTCAAGGCGCGGGCTTTGTGTTCAACACGGGCGAACGCGTTTTGAGCACGACGACGCCGTTGTATGCCATCGTGCTTGCGGCGCTTGGTTTTTTCTATCGCGACATTCCCGCGCTCGGCTATTGGCTAAGTGTGGTGAGTTACGGCGTCGCCGCGTTTCTGTTGTACGTGTTGGCGGGGTTGGCGCTCGGTGGTGCAGCGATGGGTGAGCCGCGCGCGGGGATTGCGGCGATAAACTGCATCGCATCACACAAACCGCTCCTCGCAATGACAAGGAAAGGCGCGTTTGTGGGAATCATTGCGGGCGCGCTGCTGCTTGTATCGCCCGCGCTGGTGATGACGTTCGGTTTAGAGACCGGATTCTATTTGATGCTGGGGCTCGCGGCGCTGTGCGCGTACATGTTGGGACGCGTCACACTCGCGCTTGTGCTGTGCGCGCTGCTCACCCTCACGCGTAACGACGGCGTGATTCTCGCGGGAATCCTTGCGCTCGATTATGTTTGGCGAAATTGGAAATTGGAAGTTGGAAATTGGAGGTTGGAAATTGGAGGTTGGAAGTTGGAGGTTGGAAATTGGAAGTTGGAAATTGGAAATTGGAAGTTGGAAATTGGAAATTGGAAATTGGAAGTTGGGAATTGGAAATTCGCACTACCGCACTCTCGCACTACCGCACCATCGCACTCTCGCACTATCGTTTTCCTTGTCTACTTGTTTACCCTGTTTCCCTGGTTCCTTTTTTCCACCCTCTATTTCGGTTCGCCCTTCCCCTTCACGCTCGCGGCAAAAATCGCGCAGGCACAGAGCGGCTTGTGGGACCCGTTCGCAATCGGGTTGTTCAAATGGGCGCGCGACAATACTTTGTCGCACAATACTTTGTCGCACAATACTTTGTCGCACAATACTTTGTCGCACAATACTTTGTCGCACAATACTTTGTCGCACAATGCGTTGTGGCTCGCGCCGTTGTTTGCTTTCGCGTTGATCGGCATCGTATGGGCGGTGCGTAAAAAATCGCGTGTGCTGTTACTGCTCGCGTGGGCAGTTTTCCACCTCGTCGCGTATTCGCTGTTGGGCGTCGCGTTTTATCCGTGGTACGTCGCGCCGCTGATTCCTGCGCTGTGTTTTTTCGCGGGCATCGGCGTGATACAAATAGCCGAAACGCGATTCATTGCACAAAATCGGTTACTACTCAGGTGTCATTTCGAAGCGGAGTTGCGACGAACTGCGTCGCCGAAATCTCGCCTTTGCGCGCCCTTGAGATTTCTCGCATCCGCTCGAAATGACAAGGGGCTGAACAGTTACCCAAATCGTTTTTTGAAATACGGCGTTATCGTTTTGTGCGCGCTGGCGTTGGTGGGAATTGAAATTCGCGCGGCGTTGGACGCGGGCATGACGAAGCCATCTCCAAAAGTGGAAGCGTATCAACGCGCGGCGGCTTGGCTCGCGCAAAACACGGATGCCAACGCGTCGGTGGATGCGCTCGAGGTCGGCGTCATCGGTTATTTCGACAATCGCCGCACCGTTGATTTTGTCGGTCTCGTGGACCCAATGCGCGTTCCGTATTTGCGCGCGCGAGAATTCGCGGACGGTGTGCGCCGCGCCCACGCCGAGTACGTCATTGCGATTCCGCCGGATGCGTGGCTGCCCGCAGATGTATGGTTCAAGGACGCCTATCGCGCGGTGCAGCAAATTCGCGTGAATGGTTTTTACGGCGGCAGACCGCTCGTCATTTACGAACGCGCGGATGTAGGACACACGCCAATCGAGACACGCGACCTCGATGCTGCATTTGAAAAGCGCATTCAATTGCAGAGCGTCGAATGGTTTGCGCGTGAAATCGAACGCGGCGCTATTTTGCCGCTGCGGTTGCACCTGCGCGCGTTAGACGATGCCCCAATTCCCGAAACGTGGAAGTTTACTTTGCAGCTCGTCGGCGCGGAAAATCGCGTCGTCGCCCAGACCGATAATTTCTATCCCGCGCGTTTGCCCGAAGACGGCAAACCATTCGTGGATTATCAAGCGATTCCGATTCCCCAAACCGCGCCCGCGGGCGCATACGATTTGATTCTCGCCATGTACGACGTCCAAGCGAACGAGCGTTTATCGTATTACGACGCGAACGGCAACGAAGCGGGCGATTTTATCAATCTGGGCAAAATCAGGATTAGCAGATAGCGGATGGCAAATTGCGCATCGTGAAACGTGAAATCGAGTGCGATGGTGCGATAGTGCGGTAGTGCGATGGTGCGGTAGTGCGAGAGTGCGGTAGTGCGGTAGTGCGATAGTGCGGTAGTGCGAATTTCCAACTTCCAATTTCCAACTTCCAACTTCCAACTTCCAACTTCCAATTTCTAACTTCCAATTTCCAATTTCCAACTTCCAATTTCCAATTTCCAATTTCTAACTTCCAATTTCCAATTTCCAACCTCCAATTTCCAATTTCCAATTTCTAATTTATAATACAGATGTTCTATGGCACAGGGTAATTCTTCGGGAAACAAACCCGCGCGCTCGCGTTCACGCGGCGGTTCGACGCGCAAGGCGCCGTCGCCTCTCGGAATCTCACTTTCGTCCGCGCAGCAAGAACAACTCATCGCCGCTGCGCTGATCCTCATTGCCATTCTCACCGCGCTCGGCGCATTCAATCTTTCGAGCGGCAACTTGCTCGACGGGTGGACGCGCATCCTCTCGATCCTCTTTGGGTGGGGCAGATTTCTCGCGCCGTTTTTCTTTGCCGGACTCGGCGCGTGGTTGTTCCTCGATGCCATGGACATGCGCCCCGACATTGGGTGGGAACGCCCGCTCGCGCTCGTCATTCTCTTTTTCTGCATCGAATCTTTTCTGCAAATCGTCGCCGTCAATTTCATGACGCTCGCCAAGACCTCGATGCAAGCCGCGCAGGTTGGCTTGGGCGGCGGATTGGTCGGACACGCGTTGTACGATGTGCTCGTCGGCGGTCTCGGCCTCGCGGGCGCGCTGCTGGTGCTGCTCGTCGTGTTTGCAATTGGACTCATTCTGCTGCTCAACATTTCCGTCCCGCAAATTTTTAGAACGCTCGCCCACGCGTGGAGTCAATTATCCGCCGCCTTGTTTACCCGCGCGGCAGAGATAAAAATTACGCGCAACGGCAAAGAACGCATCCCAACGGAAATGGTCACCGCGCCGCCGCGCAAATCGTCCGCCGATAACCATTCGCCGCTGACTGACGCGCCGCGCTTGCCCGCCGATTTTGGCATGGACGAAGTGGTCGCGGACGAAGCGCCCACCCGCAGTTCCCTGTCCGCGCGCATCGTGGGAGGTGGGAGCGCGCCCGCGCAAATGCTGGTGCATCGCGAATGGCGCTTGCCGCGCGTGCCCGACATTCTCGAAGAATCCATCGAGCAAGACGCCAGCCCGAGCGAAATTCGCGAACGTGTGAAAAAGATCGAAGAGACGCTCGCGCATTTCGGCGTGCCCGCCAAAGTCGTCGAAGTGAATCAAGGTCCGACGATTACGCAATTCGGCGTCGAGCCGGGCTTTTTGCAGCAAAAAAGCGCGGACGGTTCCATGCGTCCTGTGAAAATCAAAGTGAATCGCATCAGCGCGCTGCAGCACGATTTGGAACTCGCGCTCGCCGCCGCGCCGATTCGCGTCGAAGCGCCGGTGCCCGGCAAACCGATGGTCGGCATCGAAGTGCCCAATTCGCAAATTTCGCGCGTGAGTTTGCGCGGCGTGATGGAGTCGGAAGAATTTCAACGCGTGCGCGCCAAATCCGCGCTCGCGTTCGCGTTGGGGCAAGATGTTTCGGGGCAGCCCATCGTCGCGGATTTGGGCAAGATGCCGCACCTCTTGGTCGCGGGCGCGACGGGGTCCGGTAAATCGGTGTGTATCAACGCGCTGATCACCTGTCTGATTATGACCAACACGCCGGACGATTTGCAATTCGTCATGGTGGACCCGAAACGCGTCGAACTTTCGACGTTCAATGGCATTCCACATTTGCTCGCGCCGGTCGTCGTGGAAATGGATTTGGCGGTCGCGGCGTTGAATCGCGCCGTGCAGGAAATGGACGAGCGCTACAAAAGGTTTTCCCGAGACGGCGCACGCAACATTGAAAATTATAACGCGCTGCCGGAAGAAAAACGGCACGGCGCGAAAATGCCGTACCTGATTTTGGTCGTAGACGAACTCGCGGACTTGATGTTGACCGCGCCCGACGAGGTGGAGCACACGATTACCCGGCTCGCGCAAATGGCGCGCGCGACGGGCATTCATCTCGTGCTCGCCACACAGCGTCCGTCGGTGGACGTGGTGACGGGGCTGATCAAAGCAAATTTTCCGTCGCGTATTTCGTTCGCGGTGACGAGTCAAATAGATTCGCGCGTTGTTTTGGACACGCCGGGCGCGGAAAAACTTTTGGGGCGCGGCGACATGTTGTACATGGCGAGCGACTCGTCCAAACTGTCGCGTTTGCAGGGCTGTTTTGTTTCGGACCGGGAACTGGAAAAATTGGTGGTGTATTGGAAAGGGTTCATTGAATCCGCGCCGCCACCGCCGACCATCATCACATCGTCGTCGAACGCGCCGCAAGCGCGCGCGCCGCTGCCGCGTACATCCGAATCGGGTTTGGTGCAAGGCGCGTTGTGGAATCTGACCAGCGAGCCGAAAAAATCCGAAGAAGATGATTTACTCGCGCAGGCGATTCAGATCGTGCAGGACAATGAACGCGCGTCGGTTTCGCTCTTGCAGCGCAAACTGCGCATCGGCTATTCGCGCGCCGCGCGCTTGATGGAATTGTTGGAACAAAGAGGATATGTCGGCGAGGATGAAGGACCGACCAAAGGGCGCGAAGTGTTGAACCCACCCGCGCCGCCGCCCATCCAAAAAGCGCCGTCGGCAAAACCCGCCGCGCCGACCCCATCGGGCGGCGTCATCAAACCCGACGCGAACGCTTCGCCCAAAACGACGAACGGCGCGAAAGCATCGCCGCGTCCAAGCGCGTCGAACGCGTCCGCGAAAAAATCGAATCCTGCGCGCGAGGACCGCAAATTTGAAGGCAAGGATTTGGGCGATTTCGATGATTTTACGGATGAGGATTGGGCGGATTTGGAAAAGGGGTAATGGCTAAACTTTCGCCACAACGCAGGCTGTTAAAAATCTTTCATCCCGAAGGCATCCCCTGGCTTGGAACGGTTGTCTACAACTTGGTCAGCGGCGCCAGCATCTTTCAGCAGAGTTACGAAGTGATTGCCCGAGACATATTGAGCTATTGCGCTCAAGGCAGTCTTTTGGACATCGGTACCGGACCGGGTTGGCTGTTGCTCAAGCTTCACCAGCAAGCGCCTCAAATGCGCTTGGTAGGTATGGATGTTTCGTCCGCAATGGTTGCGCAAGCTCAGGAAAACATCCTTGCTGCCGGGTTGTCCGATGTGATTGCCGTCAGGGAAGGCAATGCGAGCCGGATACCTTTTGCGGATGGTTCATTTGATATTGTCGTAAGCACCGGTTCCATTCATCATTGGAAAGACCCTATCACTGCACTGAACGAAATTCACCGCGTCCTCAAACCTGACTCCTATGCGCTCCTCTATGATGTTGTGAGTGATATCCCAGCCCCTATCCTCAATGAAATGGCTCGCGAATTCGGCAAGTTAAAGACCGTGTTGTTTTGGCTGCACGGCTTTGAAGAGCCATTCTACAGCCGTCAGAATTTTGAGAGGTTGGCTGATTCCACTTTGTTCAAAGTGGGTCAAACAAAGTTTGTGAGTGTATTGTGTTGCTTGATATTGAAAAAACCAAACTCCCTCTCCTTGTAAAAGAGAGGGCTATGGGAGACTGTTCGACACGTCTTGGTCAATGGCGTCATTGTGATTCTCTGGCTATGGAGTGCCAGCGCGATTCTGGGTGACGAGCATTTACCTGAATCGGAACCTATCCGCCATCCAGTATTCGAGTTAATTTGGCTGTTAACCGGCTTGGTGGCGGCGATTGGATTGGCTGCCAATGCTTACGGGGGTTGGTTGCCGCTTCCCCCCTGGTTGTATTACCTCGCTACCTACGGAACAGTCCCAAGCCCAATACGGTTTAGATAAGCCGTGACCCAAGACCTTTCGTGGTTTGTGCGATGGTTACATCGCGAGAAACCCGAAAGATACCGTCTTGAATGTCAAGGGGTCACGGGATGAATTTTTGCATAATTTGGATCGAACGGTTTGCTAGATTTCAAGACCCCGTAAGCCAGACACAATAACTTGTGCATCGCAGCGCCAATAATTGCCAAATTGTGTTTGCCTTTCTCTGCTAAGCGCTGGCATAAATCGCGCACGAGCGGATTGAAGCGTTTCGCGCACACGGCAGG
>JACQWQ010000231.1 GCA_016209205.1 Chloroflexota bacterium | reverse complement strand
CTGATTTCACAAGGCAAAGAAGTTGGCATCGTCAGTTACGTGATAGTCTTTCTCACCGGTGTGATTGGCATGGCGGGCACATTTTTCTGGTGGGAATTTGCCGACCAGACGAAATGATGTAGAGCAATTATGTCCGAAGAGTATCATCCCAATCCCGATGAATTGCTCGCGCGCGTTCGCGATCCAGAACACGAACCGGCGCGCGGCAAGCTGCGCATTTTCTTGGGCGCAGCGCGCGGCGTTGGCAAAACGTACGCGATGCTCAAAGCCGCGCAGGCGCAAGCTGATGCCGGTGAACAGGTCGTCATTGGGTGGCTTGACACACACGCGCGCCCCGAACTGGAGCCCCTCGCCGCCAAACTGCCCAAACTTGCGCCGCGCCAGGTTCAGGTGCACGGCGCCATCGTCCAAGAACTCGACCTCGAACAAATTCTGGCGCACCACCCCGCGCTCGTTTTGATTGACGATCTGGCGCATACCAACGCGCCCGGCGCGCGTCATCCCCAGCGGTACCTCGACGTTTTGGAACTGCTCGAAGCGGGCATCAACGTTTATGCGACGCTGAATGTGCAGCACATCGAAAGCTTGAACGATGCCGTCGCGCGCATCACCGACATTCGCGAGCGCGAAACGATTCCCGATGCCGTGCTGGAGCAAGCCGAAATCACAGTCGTGGATTTAGCACCCGAGGAACTGCTCCAGCGTTTGCGCGAGGGCAAGGTCTTTGTCCCCGACAGTGACGCGCGCAACGTACACGAGCTGTATCGGATAGGGAATCTCACCGCGCTGCGCGAGCTCGCGCTGCGGCGCACTGCCGACCGCGTAGACGAACAAATGCGCGCGTACATGAGCGCGCGCGCGATTCAAGGTCCGTGGCTCACGCACGAACGTGTTATGGTGTGTCTGGATGCCGACGCGTTGGCGGCGCGGCTCGTGCGCGCGGCGCGCCAAATGGCGACGAGTTTGCGCGCGGAATGGATTGCCGTGCACGTGCAGACGCCGCAGGCGTACCGGCGCACGCCGCAGGCGCATCAAGCTTTGGAACAGGCGCTCGCGTTGGCTGCCGCGCAAGGCGCGCAAGTGGCAACGCTTTCCGGGCAAAATGTGGTCGCGGAACTGGTGCGGTATGCCCGCGCGCAAAACATTACCAAAATTGTCGTCGGCAAACATTTTTACCCGCGCTGGCGTCAAGTCATCGAGACGCCGCTAGCAGACGAACTCATTCGCCGCAGCGGTGACATTCACGTTTTTGTCATCACCGCCGAAGAATCAAGCGCGGACGCGGCTGATACGCGTCCGGCGCCGCGGCGCATGGTCTGGCGCGATTACCTTTTGAGTGTGGCTGCCGTCGGCGGTGCGACGGTGCTCGGGCTGGCGGTGCGCCAATATCTCGATCTCGCGCCGACCAACATCGCGCTGTTTTATTTGCTCGCGGTCGTGTTGAGCGCGGTCTCGTGGGGTTTGGGTCCCGCCATTTTTACTTCGGTCATCGCCGTGCTGGCATTTGATATTTTGTTTGTGCCGCCGTACGGCACGCTCGTCGTGCACGACCCACAATATATTTTGACGTTCATTATTTTTTTGTTGGTGGGCATTTTGATCAGCGAGCTCGGCTCGCGTTTGCGCGCCCAAGTGCAAGCCGCGCAGCAGCGTGAACAAGAAACCGCTGCGCTGTACGCGTTGAGCCAAAGCATGGCGCGCGATACGACAACGCGTCTCGATACTGCGCTGCACCAACTCGACGCGCTCTTTAACGCGCAGGCGCTGGTGCTGCGCGCCGCGCCGGACGGGACGCTCACGCCGTACCCCGCGCTGGATTTGTCTGCGCGTGAATTGGAGACGGCGCAATGGGCGCTCGCGCACCGTCAAACCGCGGGCTATGGCACGACGACGTTCACGGACGCGGAACGCATCTATTTCCCTTTGCTTGCCGCGCAAGGCACGCTCGGCGTGCTCAGCGTTCGTCCCAAAGCCGGGCGCCTGTCGCCGCGCGAACAGCGCTTGCTGGAAGCCTTCGCGAGTCAAGTCAGCATCGCGCTCGAACGCGCGCAGCTGAGCGAACAAGCCGAACAGGCGCGGCTCTTGGAAGCGAGCGAGCGTTTTCGGAATGCGCTGCTGTCTTCACTGTCGCACGATTTACGCACGCCGCTCGCCTCGATCCTTGGTTCCGCTTCCGGTCTGCTCGACGCGGGTGCGCATCTCAGCGAGCCGACGCGACGCGATCTGGCGGAAACGATTCAAGAAGAAGCGACGCGCCTCAATCGTTACGTCGCCAATCTGCTGAACATGACGCGGCTGGAATCGGGCGCGTTACAGCCGCAGCGCGATTGGCACAGCGTCGAAGAAGTAGTCGGTTCCGCGCTCGCGCGCGTTAAAGCAGGCGGACACACGCTCAAATTAGATTTGGAGCCGAATTTGCCGTTGATTCCGTTTGATTTTGTTTTGATCGAACAAGTGCTGATCAATCTGTTGGACAATGCGTACAAGTTCGCGCCGACGAATTCTCCGGTGGAAATCAACGCGCATTTGCAGAATCACTTTTTGCAAGTGAGCGTCGCGGATCGCGGCGCGATGGCGCCTGCCGCCGAACTCGACCGCATGTTTGAAAAATTTTATCGCGTTTCGGATGGGCGGCGCACTGTCGGAATCGGACTCGGACTTTCGATTGCCAAAGGGATTGTCGAGGCGCACGGCGGAACGGTTTTTGCCAAACAACGCGTGGGGGGGGGGATGGAAATCGGTTTTTGTTTGCCGCTGCGCGCGGGAGAAGTTGTGACATGAGTGAAGGCGTGCGCGTGCTCATCGTGGACGACGAATCGCAGATTCGGCGTTTCTTGCGCGCGAGTTTGTCCGGGCACGCTTATGAGGTGATGGAGGCGGCGAACGGTCAAGACGCACTGAATCAAATCGTCACCGCCAAACCTGATCTCGTGATTCTCGATTTGGGCTTGCCGGACATGGACGGCATCGAAATTATTCGTCAAGTGCGCGAATGGTCGCAGGTGCCCATCGTCGTGCTTTCGGTGCGTGAACGCGAAGCGGACAAGATCGCGGCGTTGGACGCGGGCGCGGACGATTACTTGACCAAACCGTTCGGCGTCGGCGAACTGCTGGCGCGTCTGCGCACCGCGCTGCGTCACATTCTTCCGGCGGAGCAAGAACCGACGTTTCAAACCGGCGAATTAAAAGTGGATTTGGCGCGGCGGCAGGTGTGGGTCGGCGCACGCGAAGTAAAGTTGACGCCGACGGAATACACGATTCTAAAATATCTTATCGCGCACGCGGGCAAAGTGGTAACGCATCAACAGCTGCTGCGCGCGGTATGGGGCCCGGCATACACCGACGAAGCCCATTACGTACGCGTGTACGTCGGACAGCTGCGTCACAAAATCGAAGCGGACCCGGCGCAGCCGCGTTATTTGTTGACCGAAACGGGCGTGGGGTATCGTTTGCGCGTGGACGAATAAGGGAAACTTTGTGGCAACAAAAAAACGGCACTTGTGTGCCGTTTTTTTTGTTGCCACAACCCCTATCTTTACACATTCTTGATACGCTCGGCGCGTTCCCTGACCCTCTCTTGATGCAATGCTCTTTACAATAATAGGTGCGGTCGCGCCAAGGCGATGAATTGCACCGCGACACAAGCGCCCTGCTGAATCGAGTACGGGGAAATGCCATGCGAATGAAAACACGCCTTACGAAACAAGTCAAGCGCATTTTTGAAACTGCGCCGCCGCGCAAACCTGCGCCCAGCTATTTGGTGAACTATGATGGCGGACCCGCGAGCGTCGCGGCGCTGCGGGAAGCCTGTGACATGGCAAGCGCAGGCACAAAAGTGGTCGCGGTTTTTTTGGATCAGATCCCCGAAGGCGTCGCGGCAGAGGGACGCGAAATGCTTGCCAACGCGATTCTGGCGTCCGCGATCGTGAACGCGCGGCTCTATGGTGTGAACATCGAGACGCGGCACATTCCCTGCGGCGTCAAGGGTCCGACGCTGGTCACGCTCGCGGCGGAACAAGAGAGCGCGGTGCTGTTTTTGGGCGTGGACGACCGCGAATTGGATGCACAGTTGAATCCATTCGCTGATTACGTGCTTTCGCTCGCGCCGTGCCAAGTGGTGCTCGTCGGCGTGTAAAATTTTTTTAGGATGATCCCGAATGAGTCAAAATCCGCTGGAAGAAAAAAAACAAATCAATGAGCGTGTCCCCGCGCCATCCGATGGAACAAACGGGAACGCCAAGGAATTGAATCCTGATCTGGTGGTGCGCGAGAAAAAGGGGGGGGTGCGCCCGGGTGACACGTATGTACGCATCCAGTCGCCGCATCACCGCTATTTTCGACGCGTTGGACCGGGACATTTTGTGGCGACCCCCGAAGTCACGCGCCCAGTTGGCGGGCTGGAAAAAGCGTACCGCAGATTCAAGAGCGTGTTGATCGGACACCCGCTCATCACTTCCGAAGAATCGCATCAACGTTTGAACAAAATCAAAGCGTTGGCGGTGTTCGGCTCGGACCCGATTTCCTCTTGCGCGTATGCGACCGAAGAAGCGATGCTCATTTTGATTGTCGCCGGCAGCAGCGCGCTTAATCTCGCATTCTTTATTGCGCTGGCTGTTTCGATCATTCTTTCGATTGTGGCATTTTCGTACCGCCAGACGGTGTATGCTTATCCGCAGGGCGGTGGTTCGTACAATGTGAGCCGCGAGAACCTTGGGAAATTTGCGGGACTGGTTGCCGCGTCGGCGCTTTTGATTGACTATGTGTTGACTGTTTCGGTGTCTATTGTCGCGGGAACGGCGGCGGTCACTTCGGCGCTGTACGCCTCGGGTTTTGGTTCACAGATCGATGCGCTCAATGCGACGCTGCCGCACAATTTTAATGTGAATGTCTTGCTCAGCGTCTTTTTTATTTTGATCATGACAGTGGGGAATCTGCGCGGCATTCGCGAATCGGGCGCGATCTTTGCGATACCGACCTATTTGTTTCTCGCCAGTCTGGGGTTGTTACTCGGCATGGGTTTAGTGCAAGCGTTTACGGGAACGCTGCACCCGGCAGAGCCGCCGCCGCTCGTGCCCATTGCAGAACCACTGTCCCTGTGGTTGGTCTTGCGCGCGTTTTCCGCAGGCGCGGTCGCGATGAGCGGCACCGAAGCGATCTCGAATGGTGTGCCCGCCTTTGAGCGTCCCGAAAGCAAAAATGCCGCGACGACATTGACCATCATGGCGGGGTTGCTGACGACCGCCTTTTTGGGCATTTCGTATTTGGCAACGCACATGGGGCTTGTGCCCGGCGAAGAAACGATTATTTCCCAAGTCGGGCGCGCGGTTTTCGGCACCAATTTCATGTATTATGTTTTTCAAATTGCGACCATGGGCATTTTGATCGTCGCGGGGAATACGGCATTCGCGGACTTTCCGCGCTTGGCGTCGGTGCTGGCGCGTGACAATTATGTGCCGCACCAATTTCTGTATCGCGGCGACCGCCTCGCTTTTTCGACGGGCATTGTCGCCCTCGCGACGATTGCGGCATTACTCGTCGTTATCTTTGCGGGCGATGTCAGCAATTTGATTCACTTGTACGCCGTCGGTGTTTTTCTGGCATTCACCCTCTCGAACGCGGGCATGGTGGTGCATTGGCATCGCCTCCGCGGTCCCGGATGGAAACGCAGCATCGTCATCAACGCGATCGGTGCTGTCGTGACGGCGGTCATTTTGGTGATCGTCGGCGTCACCAAGTTCGCGCTCGGCGGGTGGATCATCGTGGTGTTGATTCCGTTAATCAGTATGTTTTTTCTCTTGGTGCACCGTCATTATTCCAGGGTTGCCGACCAGCTGCGCATCGAGCCGGGGCAGCTGCCGCCCTCCACCGACAATCCGATCGTGGTCGTGGCGATTGACGATGTGAATTACGCGTCGCTGCGCGCAGTTTCGTTTGCGCGGAACATTACGCCAAACCCGATCGTGCTCCACGTCGCCATCTTGCCGGACCGCGCGGAAAAAATTCGGCAAAAAGCGCAAACGTATTTGCCCAATACCAAGTTCGTGACGGTGGAATCGCCGTATCGCTCGTTTGTGCGTCCGCTGCTCGCGTACGTTGACGCCCTGCACAGTCAACGCCCCGATGCGTTCGTGACCATCGTCTTGCCGGAGTTTATTACCGCGCATTGGTGGGAAGGATTGCTGCACAATCGTACGGCGAACCGCTTGCGCAATACGTTTGAAAAACATCCGAACGTCGCCGTAGTTCTCGTTCCTTATTTATTGGAAGAATAGGCAGGCATAAAAAGCGGGCGCTTGAGCGCCCGCTTTTTTTTCGCGCGCAACCCGCGAGCAAGCTGTTTACCGCGCTTTGTGTTAGAATCACCGCATGAGCGATTTCCCCTTTTCGGTCGCAGTGTATTGGAAACGCCTGTGAGTGCATTACGCGCGCGTATCTTTGAAAACGAAAACGATCTCGCCGCGCTGTGCGCGCTGATCGCGCACGCGCGTCCCGTCGCGTGGCAAAGCGATTATCCGGGGACAATGGATCTGCGCGAGCTGCTCGCGGAACCGGCCGTGCAAAACAGCACGCGACTATGGGAAACGGAAAACGGCGCGTTGGTCGCCTACGCGTTGGTGGACGAATCCAGTAATCTGTTGTTTGATGTCCTACCTGAGGCGCGCAGCCCCGCACTCGACGCGGAAATTTTCGCGTGGGGCGCGGAATGTGTACGGCAGCGCAATGCGGAAACCAACGCGCAAAATACGTTGGATGCCGTTTGTCGCGTCGAAAATGCCGAACGCGTCGCGTGGCTGGAACATTTCGGTTTCACGCGCCAAGCGAT
>JACQWQ010000220.1 GCA_016209205.1 Chloroflexota bacterium | reverse complement strand
TGGCGCAATTGGAGACCGCGCCGCAGCTCATCCTCGTGGATTGTTTGACTTTGTGGGTGACGAATGAATTGTTGGCAAGCGAGGCGGAGATCGAAAGGCGGCTCGTGTGTCAGATGGATTTGTTAATGGAATGGACACAGTTGCACGACATTGATTTGATTTTCGTTTCCAATGAAGTCGGTCTCGGCATTGTGCCCGAGAATGCGTTGGCGCGACGCTTTCGCGATCTGTTGGGCATTGTCAACGCGCACGTGGCGCAAAACGCGGACAAGGTGTATTGGATGGTCGCGGGGCTACCGCTGGAAGTAAAAAGCATTTCCCTCGCCTCCCGCGCGGTCGCGCAAAGGGGCGGGAATGCAGATTGAGGATGGCGCATTGAGACACGGACTTGTACTCGTCAACACCGGTAATGGGAAAGGCAAGACGACCGCGATGCTGGGCACGCTCGTCCGCGCGTGGGGACGCGAAATGCACGTTTGCGTGGTACAATTCATCAAAGCCGAAACCGGCAATTGGGGAGAAATTCGCGCGGCGAAAAAACTGGCGATCGAGTGGCACACGCTGGGCGATGGTTTTACATGGCGATCCAAAGATTTGACAGAATCGGGAAACAAAGCACGCGCCGCGTGGGCGCTGGCGCAAGGAAAAATTGCGAGCGGCGCGTACGACATAATTGCGCTTGACGAAGTGACGTACACGTTCCAGTACGGTTGGCTCGACGCGACGCGAGTGATCGAATGGCTGCGCGCTAACAAGCCGCCGGAATTGCACCTGATTCTTACCGGACGCGATGCGCCGCCCGAGCTGGTCGAGTATGCCGATCTCGTCACCGAAATGCGCGAAATCAAACATCCGTATCAAAAAGGCATTCTCGCCCAAGCGGGCGTGGAATTCTGACACAGTACATCGCAGATTGGCTATTTCCCTACTCGCCGCGGATTTGTAATCCGCCATACATCACAAATTTTCCCCATTCTGGCGGTTTGCGCCATTGCCTTGCTGCTCGGACTATCGCTTGCCCGGACGAGTCAACAGTACGAACGTCTCTTGATCTTGGTTGCTGCGATCATGTCTTCCCAAATCATTGTTGGGGTCACAAACGATCTCGTTGACCTTGAACAAGATGCCAAGTCACAACCGTGGAAACCACTCGTCGCGGAGCTAGTCACAAAAACAGATGCTTACCGCTTTGTTCTGGCAGCGGTCATTCTCTTGGGTGTCTGGCTCATTGTACTGGAACCTGTAGTCTCGCTCTTGATAATCGTCGGGACGATTGCAGGACTTGCACACAATTTCTGGCTGAAGGGTACGCGGTTTGATTGGCTCTCTTATTTTTCAGGATTCACGGTATTGCCAATTACAGTGTGGCTTGCCCTCAACGCATGGAAAATGGAACAAGTGTTGATGATTTTCCCATCCAGTTTTCTTTTGGTTGCCGTAATTTTGGCGCGGGATTTGCCTGATATTGAAAGTGATCGAGCGGCAGGCATGAATGGCTTGGCGGCGCGGTTGGGAACAAAGAGAGCCGTCTATGCGGTTTGTTTCTGTTTGGGAATGGCGGCATTGCTGGCATTTTTGGTCTCGGCTCTCGTCGCGATGAACGCGATGGTTCTCAGCATAGGTCTCATCCTCTTTGCGTTTATGTCGCTCCTCAATATAACAAGATATCTTGCACGCCCCTCCCATCCGACACTGCGCGCAAATTTCCGGCTTACGGTTGTGAGTGCTGTGACCCTGGTCGGGTTTTGTTTGTTTGCTTTACGGACCTGAGAAAATTCCATCAGGAGTTGATCAATCGCCTTGCGGCGCACCCGCAGGACACTAAAAACCATGGAACCGCGAATCGCGCGAATCTACGCGAATTGAGTTTCCTTCGCGTAGATTCGCGTAGAACCTGTCCCGAAGGATTGAGGGATTCGCGGTTTAATTCCAAGGGAGTCTGATGAAAAAAGAAATTCGCGGCGTCCTGCCGCCTATTCCCACTCCGTTTGATGCCGACGGCAATGTGGCTGAAACACATTTGCGCGCCAATCTCGCACGTTGGGTCGCTGCCGGTTTGCACGGTTTCGTCGTGTTGGGCTCGAACGGGGAATACACGTTGTTGAGCAAAGAAGAGAAACTGCGCGTGCTCGCCATTGCGCGCGAAATGATTCCACCGGACCGCTGGTTAATTGCGGGGACGGGCGCGGATTCGACGCGCGAAGCGATTGACCTTACCCAACGCGCGGCAGAGCGGGGCGCGGACGCGGCATTAGTCGTGACCCCGCATTATTATCGCGCGCAAATGAATGCGACGACGTGGACGCACCACTATCGCGCGCTCGCCGACGCGTCGCCGATTCCGATCATGATCTATAACGTGCCCGCGTTCACGACCCTCGACGTGGATGCGGCGATGGTGATTGAATTGTCGCGCCACGAAAACATTGTGGGCATCAAAGACAGTTCCGCGAATTTTGGCAAGATGGGTGAAATTATTCGGTTCGCGCCGCCCGAATTTGCAGTGCTGGTCGGAACGGGCGCGGCGATATTCCCGGCGTTAAGCATCGGCGCAAAAGGCGTGGTGCCCGCGTTGGGCAATATCGCGCCGCGCGAGTGCGTGGCAATTTATGACGCGTTTCATGCCGGAGCTTTGACGGCGGCGCGCCAATTGCAGCTGCGCCTGATTCGCCCCAACCGCGCGGTGACGGCAACATGGGGCGTGCCCGGGCTGAAAGCCGCGTTGGACGAGTTGGGCTATTACGGGGGACCCCCGCGTTCGCCCTTGCTGCCGCTCGACGAGAGCGACCGGAGCAAGCTGCGCGAGATTTTGCGCGAAGCGGAATTGTTGTGACAAAAAAAACGGCGCCGGTGCGCCGTTTTTTTTATCGCTATACATGGGTTCAAGCGCAGTTGCTACTGCGCTCCGCATACGGCAGTCTAACTGGCTATGAACGGGGGATCTTTTTTTATCGCATAAACTCGAGCTGCCCCACCGTTTCCAGGGCGCGTTGCAACCAGATATTCGGCGTCACATTGTACCACAGCACGAACGCGCCCAACGCGAGCAGCAGCAGCGCCGCAAAGAACGCGCGCCAGTTTTCCGCCGCGCCGCGCCGCGCACGCTCGACGGGCGGCGGCACACGCCGCGCAAGTTTTTCAGACCACGAAACCAATTGCGCGCGCACGCGAAACCGAATCCGCCCTACCAGCGTCGTGGGGGGGGGGGAAGGGGCAAGCCCATTCTCCGCCGGTTCGGTCGGCGTGAATGCTTCAAACCACAACAAAACATAGCGCGCCATTCCAATCAAGACGCCGACAGTTGCCAGCATGACGAGAAAGAAAATGCGGCGGTCGGTCGCCTCCAGTTCGAGCAGGATGTTCCAACGCGTGACCAGCGAAATGCCCGGCGTCAAGCCCGCCAGATTCAGCGCGCCGAGCACAAACACCAGCAGCGCGAGCGCGCTCACCCATCGGTTGCGCACCGCGTACACGATCGAAATGCTCGCCGCCATCAAGCCCAAACTCACCGCGCGTGCAAATGTTTCGATGACGGCAAACGCGGTCCCTTCCAACGTGCCGCGCGACAAATCCAACAAAATAAAACCGAGCGCAAACAACGCGGCGTAACTCATCAACCGTCCCGCGCGCCGCTCCAACGCGCACAATGCGCCGCCGACGATGACCGACCCGATTCCGCCCAGCGTCATGATTGCCAGCAAATTGGATTGTTCCAACAAACGCGGGTACTGTCCGATCAATCCGTACAGCAGCCACAAGCCGATCGGTTGTCCCAAACCGACCAGCACCGCAATCACCGGCAGCGGCGTTTCATCCGCCATCGGTCCGAGCCACACAATGAATGGCACAATCGCGAGCAGCAGTCCCAAACCCCACGCGAGAAACAAAATGGCGGAATCAACCAACGCCACTTGATCAGGCGTCAGCGGATAGAGTTGCACAAAGCGATGCCCGATCAGTAACAGCGCGGCGGCGACAATGATCAGGACCAAATAGTACGCCGCGCCGCCCGTGCGCTGTCCGTGACGCGGCTCCATGGCAATGACGATCACCGCCAGCCCCGACGCCCACGCAAAGACGCCAATGACAAAATCATTTACCGCCAGCGCGACCAACCAGACAATCCAACTCCAAAACAGAAATCCCAGCGTGCGCCGTACATCGCCGAACGAAGTGGCAATCGCGAGCATTCCCGAAAGCGCCATCGCCGCCAATAAATAATCGCGCGCCAGCGGCTGCAAACCGAACGACATGCCAAACAAATCGAACGTCGTCGCCGAGGTATTTTGAACCGCCCAGACCAGGAGGATTGTGGCTGCCACACTTGCGGCAAAACCGAGCGGACGCCAATAGCGCGCCACGTGAAGCGTGAGCGCGCTGGCAGTCAACAAGACGAGGAGCAAAGAGAGCGTCAAGCGAATCCTTCTACAGTTCGCCGCGCCGCTTGCGCGGATTCGTCCCGAATCCGACAAACTGCGCGGGGACGCTGGCGATGTGCGAAATCGCCAGCGCGATCACCAGATCGGCGATCACAAGCAGCGCGTAAATGACCAGACTGTTGTCAATCGAAAGATAAATAATGCCAAAGCCGGACGTGAAAAACAACAGTCCCATGCCCAACCGGAGCGCATCGCGCGTCATGGCAATGGTCAAGAGTCCGCCGGTGGCGAGCCACAAGCCGGTGACCCAAAACAAGAGCGGCGCGTTCAATAGAACGAATTGCTCGCTGGCGGCAATGACGCTCAACGCCGCTAGCGCCAGACCGATCAGGCGAAACGGCAGATTGATCCAAAAGATGCCGCGCGACGGCTCTTGCCTCGTCTGCGGCTCGGCTTGGGCGCGGCGGCGCCGACGACCGGGGTACATCCGGCGCGCGGTAATGTAAAACATGAGCGCGACCAAGCCGCCGGCAATCATACGCACGGCGGCGATTTGCAGGGGAATCAACGTCGAAAGCAGAATCGCGACGAGGATATATTGACTGGAGAGCGCCAGCAGGGAGATGCGCCAATCGGCGACGACGACTACGACGGCGACGGCAATCAACAAACCCAATTCCAGTTGGTAATACGAGAACGCGGCAAAAAGGCGCGCCAGATCATCGAGAGAAGGCATGGCGAATCGGTTTCAAACCGCCGAAAAGCGCAGCTTGTTCTAGCGCAGTTGCACTGCGCGTCGCGGACGGCAGTCCAACTGCCTTTTGACATCTGTGGATATTCATAAGGTTTCAGACTTGGGTAAAGAGCTTCGGGGTGAATGGTTTCGACACGGCTTCCGCAAAGTACGGCGCGCGCCGACGCGCCTGCTGCATCGCGTGTGGCAAATCCAACTCGGGCACGGCGTCCGGTTCGCCGGTCGCGATCACCGTACACGACGCGCCGGGTTGGAGCACGGCGCGCAGCAGTCCCGGCACATAGAGGTCGGTGCCCGCGTTGCCGTCGGCGCGCAGTTGAAAGCGCCAGTACCACAGATCGAGCGGCGTAAAGTCCAATGCCGGCAATGTGAAAATGCGATACGCCGCCGCGCCGTCTTGCGCGTGGACGTTGAATCCATTGGGCAGTCGCTCGATACGGAATCGCCAGTTTTCATTGCCCTGCGTCACGCAGTCAAAAGCGCGATTGTCACACAAGGGCACCAGGGTGAGCTGTGCGCGCGCGGAATGTTCGGCGAGACGATAGTGTATGTACGTGGTCGCCTGATCGGGCTGCATCCAAACCGTCTTGGTCAATTGAAAGTGCGCGGCTTCATACACAAACTCGGCGAGCGCGCCGTCCAGCGTCACTTGCTGCAAATACACAAAGCCGTCGGGATTGAGGACGTTCGTCAGATATTCGTTCGTCCCGAGTTTATAGACATGGCTCTCAACTTCGATTTCTTCATCCAGTTTTGCGAACAAGACGCGCGGCGTTTCCGTAGGCGCGGGCGCCGCAACGAGCAAACCATGTTGGCGCCGCGTCAGCGCGCCGCTGATACTTGTCGCGGCATAACTGCCGCGCTCATTCTTGATCATCCATTCGTATGTGAGCGCGTTTTTCGTTTCACGGCAAACATGGCGAGGTATTACAATCATAGAAATAGCTCTTGCGCAAAGCGAGTCCAAAGTATAACACAAGTTAAAGCAGTGGAACCAGAAAATGTTACAATCGCTTTATGCCAACCATCTATCTTGCGCTCGGCGCCAATTTGGGCGACCGCATGCAAAACCTGCGCGCCGCCTTGCGGCAGCTTGCGCCGCACATCAAACTGACGCGGCTCTCGCCCGTTTACGAAACCGAACCGTGGGGCATCGCCGACCAACCGCGTTTTTTGAATATGGCGGTCGCGGCGGAAACAACGCTGCCTCCCCACGCGTTATTGCACGCGCTCAAGCACATCGAACAAAACATGGGGCGCACGGAAACGATACGCTACGGACCGCGCGTGATAGACCTGGATATTTTATTGTACGACGCGCGGGTCGTGCAGACGAACGATTTGGAAATTCCTCACCCACGACTTGCCGAACGACGCTTTGTGCTCGTCCCACTGAATGACATTGCGCCCACGCTCGTACATCCGTGTCTCAAAAAAGCCGTGCAGGAACTGTTGCGCGCGCTGCCTGACGACGACACCGTGCATTTGTTTCCTGAAAGCATCGCGCTCACGGCTGTGCAGTCCAGTAATTGAACCAATACAAAAATTGCTGCATATTCCATTCGCCGCGAATGCGAATGCGCCGCAGCTCGAACAGTTTGGCGCTCGATTGCAGCGCGCCCTGTTTCGTCGTCGCCGCCCCGATATATCCCAATTGCTTGAGCAAATCAATCGAATACTGATTGTAACTGCCCGACGGATACGAAAAGAGCGGTATCCAATTGGCCAAGTGCCCCGTCATCAACGCGTGGGCTTGCTTGATTTCCGCATCTTGGGTGGAGGGACGCGTCGTGCCCAAATTGTAGCGATGCGTCAAAGAATGTGCGCCAATCTCCATGCCATTGTCATACATTTCCAAGATTTGTTCCCACCGCAGATAACCCGGCGAGCCGTAATCCGTCGGCGCGCCGATGACAAAAAAAGTGCCCTTGAATCCAAAATCTTTGAGCGTCGGAAATACATTCACGTAATTGTCGTCGTACCCATCGTCAAACGTCAAGATGATGGGCTTGGCGGGCAGCGGCGCGCCGGTCTGCAAATGCGTCACCAAATCCACGAGGTGGATGGTCGTATAACCTTGCGCGGCAAGAAAGCGCATTTGCTCCTCGAAACGTTCTTGTGAAACGGTCAGCGATTTGCGAATCGCGTCGGCATCGGGCGGCAGGTCGCCGATGTGGTGATACATCAAAATGGGCACACGCGCGGTGCGCACGACAGGGGCGGGGGTATCGGTAACGGTTGGAGTATCGGAAGGGGTCGGCGCGGAAGGCGTCGGCGCGGAACGCTGCGGTGTGGAACGCTGCGGCGAGCGTTCCGTACTGCGGCGCGGCTTGGTCGGCGTTACCGTGTAGAGACGTGTCGGCGACACGTCTCTTGTCGCGGTGAGGGTCGGCGAAGGCGTTGCAGAGGGCAGCGGCGTGCGTGTCGGTCGCGGCGTCTTGGTCGGCGCCAGTGCGTAGAGACGTATCGCTGACACGTCTGTTTGCGTCGGTAACACGTCTGTACTTGTCGGTGAAGGCGACGCCAAAAATACGAATTGCGAAAGCGGAGTATTTAGCTGGCTAACGCCAAGAACACCCAGCACGGCGGCGAAAGCAGCTAACAAAAAAGGGCTGCGCAGCGCGCGACGCTGTTTGCCCCGGGTGCGATGGTGAGACACGGCAGGGATTTTAGCACAAAACGCGCACCGTCCAAGTCCGCGCGGGGTCTGGCAAGGGCTATGTAAGTCATGTGTTGCCCCAAGACCCCAAGTGTTTTGCCATAGTGCGCGACTTGATGAACGACATCATTGAAAAACACTTGGGGTCTTGGACAAGCTGCCGGGCTACACCTTGCGTTCTTTTTCCGCGCGTGGGCCATCCGGCGGCTCTTGGCCGCGCGGCGCGAGGAACCACTGCGCCATAAAACTGGTGAATGCACTGAACAATCCCACGCCCATCACGATCACGACGGTCCCGACGAGACGTCCCGCGTTGGTCACCGGATAGCGATCGCCATACCCAACCGTGCCCATCGTGACGACAATCCACCACAATGCATCGGACGCAGTTTTGATATTCGCCTGCGGCGCATCGCTCTCAGCCCACAGAACCAACAAACTGCCAATTTCCATCACGACGATGGCTGCCAGCACCACAAAGAACAGGGTGCTCTGCGCGCGACGCTCCACGATGACCCGCCCCATTGCCGCATAATCCGAGCGTTTCAAGCGGCGATACGCGACGAGCACATAGAGCAGCCGCGCCAACCGCAGCAGCGGATACGGGAGACTGCCGAGAAACATTAACCAACCATGATAGCGCCATAGAAACCGTGACCGCGAGGGCGCACGCGCGAGCCGATAAAACGCGTCGGCAAGCAGATACGCCGTGATCCCGAGTTCCAGAATGACGATGACATCCCTTTGCGCTGGCGAGGGCAAGAGTACCAGCAGCGGGAAATTGAGCAGCGACAGCAGCACCACCCCCAGGGTAACCATTTCATAATTGGCATGAATGATGATGGGAGTCGTCTGCGCGTCGGTTTGGTTCTGCAGAGCGTGTTGCGACATGAATGGAGCTCACTCAGCCGTCCAACGCAGCGCCAAAGCGCTCGCGATACGCGACCACTGCCGCGCGCACTGACGGATAGATATTCTCTTTGCCGAGACGCTTGGTTAATCCCGTCACTTGGAGCAGTTCACGCAGCGGCTCATTCGCACGCGCGATCCAAAACTCGACGCCGCGTTGGTCTAGATCACTATCCATATTTTCGAGCGCTTCCGCCGCTGTGGAATCAAAATCGCTTATCGCTTCGGCGTCGAGGATTACACATTTCAGACCCTCGCCCGCGCGGACCACCAGTTCTTGTAAGCGTTGCGCAAAGTATGACGCGTTCGCAAACACGCGCGGCGCATCAAAGCGATACACGACCAAGCCCGCTTCGGTCAGCGCGGTCGCTTTGTCCGAAACGCCGCGATACACCACGCCGCCGCCCACGTCCACGTCGTCCAGCAGCGCGTCGTGGGGCCGCGAGATGCGATAGAGGACGTTGATCAGCGAAAGCGTCACCGCAAACAGAATCCCTTGCAGGATGCCGATGGTGAGCACGCCGAGCAGCGTCACCAGCGCCAATCGAAATTCGACGCGCCGCACGCTCCGCAAAAAGAGAAACGCCTGTACGTCGAGCAGCCCGAACGAGGCAACAATGATGATCGCGGCAAGGACGACGGTAGGCAGCGGCGCGAGCAGGGGCGTGAAAAACAGTAAAAAAACAATCGTGAGCGCGGCGGCGGCGAGTCCGACCAGCTGCGAGGCGCCGCCCATCTGATCGGCGACGACGGTACGCGAGCTGCTCGTCGCCGCGGGAAATCCTTGTACCAGACCCGCGCCGATATTGGCCATGCCAATCGCGATAAATTCTTGATTGGGGTCAATCTTTTGATTGTGTCTCGCGGCAAAGACGCGCGCAGTGAGGATTTCGTCCGCGTAAATCAGGATCGTCAGCGCGAGCGCCGCGGGCAGTAATGCCTGGATGTCGGCGACGCCGACGCTTGGCAGGGTGATCGCCGGCAGCCCCGCAGGCACCGCGCCGACGACGCTCACCCCGCGTCCCGCCAGGTCGAACGCCGCCGATGCGGCGATGGCAATGGCTACGACGACGAGCGGACCGGGCAGCGCGCGATTTATGCGCCGGATACCGAACAGGGCGAGGATGCTGACAATTCCCAGCGCGAACGTGAGAAGATTTGTTTCGTCGAGGCGGCTGACGAGTTCAAAAAGCTGCGGAAAGAAATCGCGGTTCTCGAGTGTAATTCCAAAGAGTTTGCCCGACTGGCTGGCAATAACAATCAGCGTAGTTCCCGCGATGTAGCCCACGAGGATCGGCTTGGACAAGAAATCGGTGATGAACCCGAGCCGTACGACGCCGCCAAGAATTGCCAAGACGCCGATCAAGATCGCCGTCAGCGCGGCGAGCGCGGCATAGCGCGCGGGGTCCCCGCCTGCGAGCGGCGCCACGGCGGCAGCGGTCAGGATCGCGCTGGTGGCTTCGGGTCCCAAGATAAGCTGTTTGGATGTGCCAAAAAGCGCGTACATCACCATCGCGCCCAGCGCGACGTACAAACCTGCGACCGGAGTGACGCCCGCGAGATCGCCATAAGCCATCGCCGACGGCGCCAAAATTGCAAAGACGGTAACCGCCGCGACCAGTTCGGTGCGGAGCGATGCGGAATTGATTCCGGTAAAGAGAGCCAACCCGGGAATTATTCGCGCGAGGTTGGTAAAGAGTAGAGATAACGATTTCACTTATTCCTCATGTCACGCACTGTCATTTCGAGATGGTCAGCCCACGCGGGCTGCGTGACCTGGAGAAACTGTCATGCTGAGGGACGAAGCATCTCTGGTTTGGCATAGAGGTTCTTCAGTCCCTTCAGAATGACAGTTGGAAGTTTCTGAGCAGCGGTTTTTGCGGTGTCGAGCCCTTCGTTCCTCAGGGTAAACTCCGCCGAGACAGAAATCTCGCTCTGCAAACACCGAGATTTCGCACGCGAACTCCGCGTGAGCAAAAACCACTCGAAAACTTGTCCCGAAGAATTGAGGGATGACATTCACTGCGTAAGGTGAGTTATTCCTTTGGCTCTTGCGAATCGGTCTGCGCTGCGCTGTCAGATTGGGCGACGGATGCTGACGCGTCGCGCATGGGCGGCATAAACAAATCCTGCACGAGCAGCCCGCGCAGCAAGTTGTCGCCGTTGCCGAATTGAATCATGGCGCGCGAATTACCGGCAAGCGCGCGTGCCACCGCCAATTGTTCGCTCTGCCATTCCCGCTGCGCGGCGTGCGGATATTGTTCGAGACGGGCTTGAAGCAGCGCGAACCGCCGCTCTGCCACCTGTGCGTCAAGCTCTTCAATCTTTCTGTGCATTTCGGCTTGTTCCATTTGCCCGTGCAAGAGATCGCGTTCGCGTTCGACTTGGGCAAGAATGCGCTGCCGCGCGAGCGCGTCCTCGTCCCCTTGCCGCCGCGCTGCCAGTTCGTGCTGCTCTTCCTGTTCCGCTTTGAGGAACCCCGCGAGCTGGCGCGCTTCTTGCGAGCGCATAAAATCGGCGGGCGGCTGGGCAAAGGTGATGCTCACTTTCGTGATCGTCACGCCGTATGGCTCGACTTGATGACTCAGCTTGGTACGCAGCTCCGTCAGGTCGCTCTGGGTAAGGTCGTTGATTTGATTCGAGGTGATGCCGCGCACCATTGCGCGCAAGCCGTTCTGGCACGCGGCTTGAAACACCAGGTCAAAATCGTCTGCCGAGATGTTGTACACAAAGCGATACGGGTCCGTGATGCTGAACATGACGAGCGTGTTGATCGTCGCGCGCACATTGTCCTGCGTCGGCGCTTGGTCAATCGGCGCCGTGAATGGAATTTCCCGCCGCGTCACGAGGTGCGTCACCGCGATCCACGGCGGAATGAGGTGCGCGCCGCTGCCAATCGTGCGCGTATATTTGCCGGTGCGCGCCAAGAGGGCGTTGACCCCTTCGGGAATGATGACGCGGCTGGCGGCAAAGCCGACGAATCCAAGAATGACCAACGCGCTCCCCAAACCGAGCGTGGGAATCAAAACGTTTGCCAGGAGATTGCTGCTCAGGAAACTGATGAGCAAAATCGCGCCCACGATCAGCAGCAGTTCGACGGGAATCCGCAGCGGGCGTTCAGGCATCACCACAATCGGGATGCGCCCACTTTCGTCGCGCGTCCCGAACGCTTCTGCCGCGCGATGCAGCGGAATGCGCACCTGCGTCAGCTGCGTATAGTCGCGCAATTCGGAAGTAACCGGTGGTTGACTAGACATGGATTCATTCCTTGGGTTTGCCGATTGGACGCCAGAGGCGCGCGGTGCGTGGGACGGCTGGCGACGGCGGCGCGGCGCGATGCGCCGCGTTCCACTGCGCCCCAGCAATTCGCAATATGAGAATTGCCCAATGGAACCCCTATTCAAAAAGGGCAAACAAGGGTATGCTTGAGAAAACCGCGTAGTACTGGAGCGAGCGAATGGTTAAATCATTGGCACTCCCGCAATTAATCAAGGGCCTCAAGCGGATTTTTGCTGACCTCCCAGACCGGCGTACGGGCAAAAACTGCCAGTATGACATGGCCGACGCCGGGTTGGGCGCCTTTG
>JACQWQ010000235.1 GCA_016209205.1 Chloroflexota bacterium | reverse complement strand
TTGGAAACTGCGCCTACAACTACACCAAATCGCCCTGCGGCGATTGTGGATTAAACCTGCGCAGGCAGGTTTCGTGTCTTGGTTGCCGCGATTTCTAATCGCCCCCATCCCAATTTATGCATCGTCATCACTGGATTCTGCTTGGGCTACTGCTCGCCGCGTTCGCCATACGGCTCGCGTATTGGGAACGTTCCGCGTCGTTCGGACACTATGATTTGTCGTACGACGACGACGAGTATTTCAAACTCGGCGTACTGTTTGCGCGCGGCGAGTTTTTTCGCGATCCGTATCCGCTGCGCTATACGCGCGCGCCGGGGCTGCCGCTCTTTTTCGCGCCCAGTTTTGCCGCATTCGGTCCGCGTCTCGACGTTGCACTCGTGTTTCAGGTATGCGTAAGCGTGATGATGGTCGCGTTGACGTACACCTTCGCGCGACGCGCCATTGGCAAACGCGCCGCTGTCTGGGCAATGGCGCTGATGGCGTTCGCGCCGATTTATGCGTCGAGCGCGGGATCGTTCATTCTCACCGAAACGCTGTTTTCATTTTGCATTCTGTTGTTTATTTACCTGTTCGCGCGTTGGAGCGACGAAGGGATGACGCTGCCGCGCGCGTTGGGCTGTGGTCTGCTGCTCGGCTACAGCGCATTGATTCGTCCGATTGCGGTGTATTTTCTCGTCGTCGCCGCGCTGTGGTTTTTGTATACGCAGCGCGCGCGTTGGAAGTGGGCGCTGCCGCGCGTGGCGCTCGTCGCGGTCGGGATGTTTGCGCTGATTCTGCCGTACACGCTGCGCAATTACATCGTCTACGAACGCGTGATGCTGATTGATTCGATCAGCGGGTGGACGATGTGGCGCGATCATCGCGCGCCGAACGACGATTTTTGGACAACGCTGCCGACGATTGCAAACCCCGGCGACCGCGACCGCTATGCGTTTCAACGCGGGGTGCAAAATGTCCTCGCCGATCCGGTGCAGCAAATCGGCGCGCAGGGCCTGGCAAATCTCGCCGCGACGATGCGGCTCGAACTCGATTCGTTTGCGCGCGGCGCGGGCTACTTGACCGACGCGATGGTGGACGCGCCGACGCTGCCGCTGGTTTTGTTGAATGATCTGTACTACTTGTTTGTAGTGATTTTTGGAATTGCGGGGATTGTGTTGACATGGCGAAAAGGGGGCGACCATGAAGGGGGCGACCATGAAGGGGGCGACCATAAAGGGGGCGACCATGAAGGGGGCGACCATAAAGGGGGCGACCATGAAGGGGGCGACCATAAAGGTGCGCCCCTACTGCTGTGGCTCGCGTATTTTGGGCTGATTGTATTTGTGTATCACACGCAATCGCGTTTTCGTCCGCACTATACGTTCGTATTTGTAATTTTCGCGGGCGCGGCGTTGGCGCAAGGTTTTGCATTGTGGAAAAAATTATCGCGCACGGCGCGCGTCGTTTGGATCGGCGCGAGCGTTTTGGTTTTACTGTTGGCGTACTCGCCGCGCTTGCTGCCCTTGTTTCAAAGTGAGTATTATCTTGCGCAAGCGCGCACACAAGTACAAGGCAAGGACATTGCCGCCGCGCAAAAGGCGGTAGAGGCATTCCCTGAATACGCGCCCGCGTACGATGCGTTGGGCGACGCGTATCGCCGCGCGGGTGATTTTGCTAGCGCGCTCGCCGCGTACGCGGCGGCGTTGAAAATCAATCCGCACGAAATGCAAGCGCACCTCGGACGCATGGATGTGTTCCGGCAGCAGGGCGATGCGAAACAATTGACCGAGCAAGTGCGCGCGGCAGGCGTTGAAACCGGTGAAATCGAATTGCCCGCGCCGCTGTGGTGGTCATTCGACCCCGCACCGACGCGTTTGGTGGAACTTGGCGACAGCACGAGCAGTTTCGGCTACATTCTCAATTTTCATGCGATTCAACCCGACGGCGAGGAAAAGATGCGCTTTACGCGCGATCACTCGTACATAAAATTTCCGGGCGTGACGGGTTGGGCGCCAACCAAGCTGGTGTTTTATGCACGCGCGGTGCCCGTCCCAAATCAACCACTGACCGAAGCGACGGTGCGCTTGAACGGACGTAAAGTTGCGCGTGTGCCGCTGACCGTGCAATGGCAAGACCACGAAATTCCATTGGACGATTCAGTACGCGCGAATGATACGCTCGTCGTGGAATTCCGTTCGCCGACGTTTCGTCCGAGCGACGTGTTCAAGGGGTCGGAAGATACGCGCGATTTGGGATTTATGCTGGGATACGTGGAGTTGAGATAGTGCGATAGTGCGGATGAACTGCATCCGAGCAATCGTGCGATAGTGCGATAGTGTGATTCGCGCTACGCGATTTGCCATCTGCTATCTGCCATCCGCCATCTGCAACCATGAGCATTGATACCGAACGACAACAAAAAGCAAAAGAATATGCACGACTGAATCACCGGCTGCTCGCGTTGGACTTGGGTTTGTCCGCCGTCGCGCTCGTGTTGGTGTTGGCGTCGGGCTTGAGTGTGTGGCTGCGCGATGCGGTGCTGGCTGTCGTGCCCTTTGTGTTTCTCGGTGCGCCGCTGTATTTCATTATCGGCGTCATCGGCTTTGGCATTCTGTTTGCGCCGCTGACGTATTACGGCGGCTTTGTGCTGCCGCATCGCTATGGACTAGCCACGCAAAGTCTTGGCAAATGGATTTTGGATTTGTTCAAGGGGGGGGTGTTGTCCATCGCGCTTGGCGGCATCCTCATCCAGATCATTTATTTTTTGCTGCTTGCCGCGCCCGAGTGGTGGTGGCTTGTCGCCGCAGGCGTGATGTTGATTTTTTCCGTGCTGCTGGCGAACCTCGCGCCCATTTTGATTTTTCCCCTCTTTTTCAAATTCACGCCGTTGGAAGATCAAGAATTGGTTCAGCGGCTCGTGCGCCTGACGGAACGCGCCAACACGCGCATGAACGGCGTTTACACGGTGGTACTGTCGGACAAATCGACGGCGGCGAACGCAGCGTTTATGGGCTTGGGCAACACCAAACGCATTGTGCTGGGCGATACGCTGTATCAAAATTTCACGCCCGACGAAATCGAAACGATTCTCGCGCACGAGTTGGGACATCAAGTCCACAATGACATTGTGGGGGGCATTGTGGTGCAAACCGCTTTGACACTGGCGGGATTTTATGTCGCGGATGTGGTGCTGCGCGCGGGCGTCGCGTACTTTGGGTTCACAGGCATTGCCGATTTGGCAGCGATGCCGCTGTTTGCCATCGCTATCGGCGTGTTTGGTTTGGCGACGATGCCGCTGGGCAATTGGTATTCGCGTTGGCGTGAGGTACGCGCCGATCAATACGCGTTGGAGACGACGCGCAATCCGCAAGCGTTCATCCGCGCGTTTGAAAAATTGGC
>JACQWQ010000073.1 GCA_016209205.1 Chloroflexota bacterium | reverse complement strand
CGCCCGCGCGCGTGACCGTTCGAATAATGAAGGTCCTTTTGCCGAACCGTACGGCGACACTTCGACGCGCGTGGATATTAACGCGCGTCCGGCAGACCAGTGGTGGAACAGCGCGTACGCGAGCAAACGCAACTTGCTCATTCAAAACAACGACAGTCAAGGACTGTCAGTGGGCTACCCTGTACTCTTGCGGTTTGATGCTTTAACGAATCCAACGGCGGCGAGTTTATACAACGCGTCGCACGCGAGCAACAAAGGTGACGATTTTCGAATCATCAATAACAATCAGACCGAATTGAGTCGCTACATTCCGGTCTTTACTTCGCAGCAAATTGATATTTGGTTCGATTTGCAGGCACCGATCGGCGGTTTGGATTCAGCCGCGTCCGTATACCAACTTTACTATGACAATGCCGCCGCAGCGAATCCGCCCGCGAGCATTGACGATGTTATGCCGCCGGGTAAGGACGCGAATACCATCGGACTGTGGCATTTTAACGAAGCGGGCGGAACAACCGTCAACGATTCGTCGGGCAATAATCAGCACGCGACGATTCAGACTACATCTGGCGGGAATTGGCAATGGGGCACGGACGGCAAGTTCGGCAATTTCTTGAACCTGACCAATTCCAGTCAAAGCGGCAGCGGCGCGTGGGCAGAGGTCACGAACGGCAGCGCGTTCAATCCTCCACAGTTCACCCTCGAAGCCATCATCCGTGTAGACAGCACACAGGGCGGCGAACGAACGATCATTGCCAAACGCGCGAACAGTGACCAAATCGCGTGGCAGCTCGTGCTCGTTGATGGGAAACCCTCGTGCGATTTCAACTATGGACGAGTCGTACCGGGCGGCAGCCCACTTGAGTTGGGTCGCTGGTATCACGTCGCCTGCACCTGGGATGGCAGTGGCTTGCGCGTCTTTTTAAATGGCAATCAAATCGGGTCAACAAATGTAGGCAACCCGCAATTGGTGGATTCCGGTCCACTGCGAATCGGCAAAAATGGAGACACGAGCAACTATTTCACTGGACTGATTCAACACGTTCGCATCTCCAATATCGCACGTACCTTTTTGCCCGCCGGTTCCTTTGCCGCGATTTCCAACGCGCCATCTCTCGCCGCGGGCAGCGCGATTGCTTATGTGGAACCAACGCCAACGCCGACGGGCGCGCCGCCAACACCGACGCCAACTCCATTCATTCCCGCCGAGTTTCGTACCGGTGCGCACGGAGATTTGACAGTAACCGGACCACAATACGGCGATGATACGCGAACGGCGCTTACCGCGACTGCCGCGGCGAACCAAGCTGTTCTTCAAGTTGCAAGTATAACCAGCTTTGTCGAAGGACAAGAAGTTCTCGTCATCCAAGTGCAGGGGACGGGCGCAGGCGCGTACGAGTTTGGCGTCATCAAGAGCGGCGGTGTCGGCGCAAACACGCTTACGCTTCAAGACAATTTACTGAATACATACAATCAGGGCGGGAATTCGCGCACGCAGGTCCTGCGCGTTCCGCACTACCAGAATGTTACCATTCAGAGTGGCGGGGTTCTGACAGCGCATGGCTGGGATGGAAACACTGGCGGCATTTTGGTGTTTCGCGTGCGTGGACAATTGGTTGTCCAGACTGGAGCCAATCTGGTCAGTACCGGTTTGGGGTACCTGGGTCCCGGCACAAACTATAACGACGGAACAGGTATTCAGGGTGAAAGCATCAACGGACTCGGAGCACAGAGCCGCTTGGCGAACGCGAACGGCGGTGGCGGTGGTGAAAGCCCCGGAGGCGGCAATGTGGCTGGCGGTGGCGGTGGTGGAAATGGCAGTGATGGCGTCAAAGGTCGAAATGGTCAATTTAACGGCGGCGAAGGCGGTGGCACAGTCGGCAACCCCGAGCTCATGCTCTGGTTACCGGGAGGTGCAGGCGGTAGTGGCGGTGACAAAACGGATGCCGGTCATTACGGCGGTGCAGGTGGCAGCGGTGGCGGGATTCTCTCCATCTATGCTTATCAACTGACGGTCAACGGTTCGATTGAATCGAATGGGT
Source organism: Chloroflexota bacterium (assembly GCA_016209205.1). Taxonomy (GTDB): domain Bacteria; phylum Chloroflexota; class Anaerolineae; order UBA4142; family SHND01; genus SHND01. The sequence goes on along the minus strand of JACQWQ010000073.1, from coordinate 30,158 downwards.
ACAATGGCGGCAATGGCGTCTGCAATACCGGCGGTGGCGGTGGTGGCGCAGGCGGCAGCATTTTCATTCGAACCGGGCAGGCGAATATAGGTGATTACCACGTAAACGCTTTGGGCGGTTCCGGCGGTGGCGCGCAATGCGATAACGCAAGCGGCGGTAATGGCGGTGTAGGTCGGATCCGCGTTGAATATTATACAACGCTCACCGGCACGACGAATCCTGGTGCCAGTACGAACCAATATGCCACGCCCGCACCCACTCCGACAGGCACAACAACTCCGCCGACGCCGACGCCGAGTCGAACGCCGACCAATACATTCACGCCAACTCCGACTCCAACGATTATCTACGGTTCGGGAAACTGGCACTATGAGTATTTCAACAACCGCGATTGGTCGAGTACAAAATGCCAGGGCGACTTTGCCGGTCCGTATATCGAACTAGACTGGCATTCCGAGAGTCCTTGTCAGGGTGTGAACTGGGAGAATTGGACTGCGCGCTTTACCGGAACCATCAACATCCCGGCGGGCACTTATGTGTTTCGCAGCAATCACGACGATGGCGCGGCATTCTGGCTTGACGGCAATCAGCTGATGAACGATCTCGATCGCAGCGCCGACGTGCTTGTGTGCCCAGCCGTCACTTTATCTGGCGGCAATCACAATCTCCGACTCGATTATCGTCAAGACAGTGGAGGATCGCACGTTTCATTGAACTGGACTGTGGATGTGGGGCAATGCAATCCTCCAACCAACACACCGACGCCCACCTGGACACCGACGATTACACCCACGCCGACCGAACCCGGTCCAAATGATTGGACCCAGTTTTATCCGGCGGTATCGCCTTCCGCGCGCTATATGCACGCGATGTCATTTGACCAGGCACGAAACAAAGTTGTTCTCTTTGGCGGATTCGGCAATACCTATCTCAATGATACGTGGGAGTGGGACGGAGCAACGTGGGTGCAGCGTTTTCCTTCAAGTGTTCCACCGGCGCGCGACCTGCATACGATGGCGTACGATAGTACGCGTGGACGGGTTGTGCTCTTTGGCGGCTGGAATGGGACAAGCTATCTCGGCGACACGTGGGAATGGGATGGGACCACTTGGCAGCAACTGAATCCCGCAACCTCGCCTCTGGCACGCAGGGCACATGCGATGACCTATGATGCAACGCGCGGCAAGGTTGTACTCTTTGGAGGATTGAACGGCGCATTTCTGAGTGACACGTGGGAATGGGACGGTACGAATTGGACACAGGTCCAAGTCTCCGGTCCGAGCGCACGTTCTGATCCCTCAATGACGTTCGACAACGCGCGCAACAATGTCATTCTCTATGGCGGCTGGAATGGGAACTACCTGGGCGATACCTGGTTATGGGATGGCAGCACTTGGACACAAGCATCGCCCCTTTCAAGTCCGCCGCCTCATTCCAATGATGCGATGGCATTCGACGCGGCGCGTAGCAAAGCGGTCCTATACGTCAGAAACGAGACATGGGAATGGAATGGCACGAACTGGACTGCCCGCGCAGTGAGCGGACCCGCGAGCAGTTGGGGTCACGCCATGGCGTATGATACCGCGCACAATCAGGTCGTGATGTTTGGGGGCAACAACGCGGGCGCGTTGAATCAGACGTGGAGTTATGGGGATGGGTCTCTGATTCCCACTCCTACGCCGACCGCGACGGCAAGTAGCACGCCCTATCAATGTAGTCAATGGAACTTGGCTGCCGATTTTCGCGTCTCGCCCAATCAAGAAAATCCCAATCGGGATTCTTGCAACAATGCAGATGTATGGCACTTGATGGGCAGTACGGGCTTGAGCCGCAATCCCCTTTCCTATTATTTGCTTTCGTCATTTCAGCCCGATCGAGGCGGTGTGCCGGGTCTCGAAACTTGGTCGGGAACCTTCACAGTGGATCCCAACGATCCATTGCCATGGGTTGGCATTAACGCAACCGGCGCAACTCAAACTATCGCCCAAACACAAATAGTCTGGCTGCCGGATACGGTACATCTGCATCCCGCCGGAGATCAGCTCGCTATTGTCGGGTGGCATAGTCCGGTAAGTGGTGTGATCGCGATTAGCGGAGGTGTAAAAGATCAAGATCCCGGTGGAGGTGATGGAATCTCGTGGTTTATTGACAACGGCTCTACCAGTTTGGGCTCTGGCTCTATAGTCAATGGCGGTGAACAATTATTTAGCGCCGGTACAGGTGGTTCGAGTTTGACCAATATACCGGTGAGCCAAGGCGATTTTATCTACTTTGTCATTCACCCTAACGCAGATTACCATTACGATTCGACCAAAGTGGATGTCTCGCTAACGCTGCTCTCGTTGACAGTAACGCCGACCGCAACTCCAACGCCAACTAGTACACCGACGAACACACCAACAAGTACGCCCACACTCACAGTGGCAAACACATCCACTCCTACTTCCACGATCCTGCCCAGTCTTCTTTCGCTGTTTGGGAATGGACAAGATGGAGACCTGATCATCACGAACAGCACCGACCTGAACCCGGTTCGGGCAAGCGCAGTCGGCGCGCAGGGCAGCAGCACACTATCCATTTCTGGCATCACCGGGAGTGGTTTCCAAGTCAATCAGTTGATTCTCATCCATCAGTCGCGCGGGACGGACGCGGGCAAGTGGGAGCTGAATGAGATCACAAGTGTTAGTGCTAACGAGCTCACCCTCAAAAAGCCACTGGCGAATAGTTATTCAACCGATGCAGGCGCGAACCGTGCGCAAGTACTCTGGGTACCGCAGTATCACGATTTCACCGTCAACAGTGGAGTCACTCTCGCGCCCGCTCCTTGGGATGGATACACGGGTGGCATTTTGGCTTTCCTGGCAAATGGCACGACCACGTTCAATGGAAACATCGCAGTCAGTGGAAGTGGATATCGCGCGAGTAATAACAACTCGGGACAGCTCGATCAGAATTACACTGGTGAGCAAGGTGAGGGCACTACCGGCGAAGGTGGAACACGCGTCAATTCCGCGAATGGTAATGGAGGTGGAGGCGGAGAAGATACAGGGAGCACGATGAACAAGGCAGGCGGTGGTGGCGGTGGAAATGCAACAGCTGGCGCAAATGGGTCAAATGCAGCGAGCATGATGGGCGGATTGGGCGGCTCGGCAGCGGGCGGCACAGTGACGAATCTCGTGTTTGGTGGAGCAGGTGGTGGCGGCGGTGTTTATAAAGGCAATAGTCCTAGCGGTCGTGGTGGAAGCGGCGGTGGACTTGTCCTAATCAGCGCATTGACACTGTCTGTGAGTTCAAACGGCTCTATTGTTTCCGCCGGGACAAAAGGGCAGGATAGCGGAACAGCAGGGGGTCCAGGCGGGAACGCGGGTGGTGGCGGCGGCGCCGGAGGGACGATTTTCATTCGCGGGCAAGTTATCAATCTCGGAACGAGTTTGGTTAACGCGCCTGCGGGTATCGGTGGAGCAGGTCTCGATTACGAGACAGCGGGTGGCAGCGGTTCTATCGGTCAAATTCACGTCCAGTTTTGCGACACACTTGCGGGTTCGACGAGCCCAACTGCAAATGTACAGCAGATTGACTGCTCTGCGAGTGCTACCCCGACGAGCACCGCGACCGATACAGCAACTGCGACTGAAACACCGACGCCAACATATACAGCAACAGATATTCCTACCAGTACCGCTACATCTACTGCAACGGGAACGCCGACCAACACACCAACCGATACGCCCACTGCAACGCCGACAGCAACAGACACACCAACCGCAACTTTTACTCCGACGCCTACAAGCGATCCGATCTTTGGCGATGGCGCAGATGGCGATCTCGTGGTCAGTAGTCTGCAATATGGCGACGACACGCGTACTGCGTTGACCGCAACTGCAAATTCCGGACAACCGGTACTCTCAGTTGCCAACACGTCTGGCTTTGCGCCTGGGCATGAAGTGCTGGTCATCCAAATGCAAGGTGCTGGAGCGGGTGTCTATGAATTTGCGAGCATCCTCAGCGTTGGATCGGGTACAATGACTCTGCAACAGAATCTTGCGAATACGTATACACAAGACGGTAACGAGCACACACAAGTAGTTCGCGTCGCGCACTACTACGATGTGACGATTCAGAACGGTGGGCTGCTGACCGCCCATGCTTGGGATGGAGCCACGGGTGGCATTCTAGTCTTCAGAGTTTTGGGAACGCTGAATTTGCAGAGCGGCGGTGCCATTTCGACGGATGGAGAGGGATACTGGGGAGGAAACGGTGGACCGCAACCCACGCAGAACCCTTCAGAGCCAACAGGTGATGCTGGGGAAGGATGGCTGGGGAGAAACGTTGGTACCGGGAACTGGCCATACGATTGGACTCAAGGTGGCGGTCACGGTGGCGGGGCGAGGCTTGTCAACGATTGGCCACCCGAGCGTAACAACGGTCGCGCGGGTGGCGCGGGTGGCGGTTACGGTACGTGGGGCCAAAACGGCGAAACTCGCAACAATGCATCTGGCGGGCAAGCTGGTAGCCCCTATGGGCTATCTGTCCTGGCTAGGATTTTTCTCGGTGCCGGTGGAGGGGGTGGCGGTGGCGCGCAGGGGTACTATGGCGGACGGGGAGGAGGCATCATTTTCGTCAATGCTCGCACCCTCAATTTGTCCGGTTCGATAACCGCGAATGGTCAAAGCGGTGCCAACGGTCCTAACGAGAACGCAGGCGCTGCTGGTGGAGGGGCCGGTGGGTCTATCTTGCTAAGAGTTCAAACTGGTGTGCTTGGTGTGAACTTGGTGTCTGCGATTGGCGGCTTGGGAGGGACATCAGGCGGTTGGAACAGCGGCTCAGGCGGTAAGGGCGGTGACGGCTACCTCCGTATCGAGTACTGTGATACGTTCAGCGGTTCCACAAATCCCGCCGCGAGTACACAGCAGATCAATTGCGGTTTTGCTCCGACGCCAACTCACACACCGACAGATACGCCGACCAACACAGCGACGGATACACCCACCAACACGCCGACCAACACAGCGACGAACACGCCAACCAGCACAGCGACTTTCACCTACACGCCAAGCAACACGCCGACGAACACACCGACCGATACTCCAACGAACACACCGACCAATACGCCGACGGACACGCCGACCAATACGCCAACCTTTACTTGGACGCCCAGCAACACGCCGACAGATACATCCACCGCGACAGATACGGCAACCCATACTCCTACGAACACGCCAACTGATACGCCGACGTTGACGGATACGGCAACTTACACACCGACCGATACGCCGACCAACACGCCAACGGGCACTGCAACGCGCACCCCGACGGCTACACCGGTCAGCGCGCCAACTCAGACATCAACCGACACACCCACGAACACCTCGACCAACACGCCGACCAATACGCCAACCGACACGCCGACATTCACCGCGACGCCAACGGATACGCCAACCAGTGCACCGACCGATACACCGACCCACACGCCGACGAATATGCCAACCTACACGAACACGCCCGCGGATACGCCGACGAATACGCGAACAGACACGCCGACAGCAACGAGCACGCTGGTGTTCAATCCGGCGAACTGTCACTACTATCAGTATATAGGCGGTCCTTTCGATTGGTTCTCTGCAAAGGTGGATGCAGAGTCGCGCCGATTTCTTGGTATAGCAGGCCACTTAGCCACCATCACGACATCAACAGAACAAAATATCATCCAGTCCCTAATAGTGGTAGGTGATGAACCCTGGCTGGGTGGTTTTCAACCTCCTGGAAGCCCCGAACCAGGAGGAAACTGGCAGTGGGTCACAGGTGAACTCTTTATTTACACGAATTGGGCACCTGGGGAGCCGAATAATGATCCGGGCAACCCTCAAGGTTATGAGGACAGCTTAGAACTCCGTCCAAACGGGGATGGCTTGTGGAACGATCACAACCATGGAAACCCACAACCATATATAGTTGAGTACGATGTGGGGTGCGCGCCAACCAACACTCCTACGTCCACACCAACTAGAACAGCGACAATCACTATCACGCTAACACCAACCGATACGCCCACTGCTACAGATACGCCTACGAGTACGGCAACGTCCACGCGCACACCGACAGACACGCCGACGAACATCGCGACGCCAACCGACACCGCGACTCACACTCCGGCAGCGACAGAGACACCGACGAACACCGCGACATTTACTTCAACGCCAACCGAGACTGCGACGTTCACCGCAACAGCGACGGACACGGCGACGCCAACGGATACCGCGACGTACACCGCGACAGCGACAGAGACGCCGACGCCAACAGATACTGCGACGTACACCGCAACAGCGACAGACACACCGACTAGTAGCGCAACGTTCACTACAACATTCACACCGCCGAATACGGCGACGTACACCGCGACAGCGACAGAGACAGCGACGTACACCGCGACATTTACCTCAACGCCAACCGACACCGCGATCCCAACGGATACTGCGACGTACACCGCGACAGCGACCGACACGGCAACACCGACCGATACTTCAACTTACACTGCGACGCCAACCAACACCGCGACATTTACCTCAACGCCAACCGACACCGCGATCCCAACGGATACTGCGACGTACACCGCGACTTACACACTGACGCCGGGTACACCGACTCCGACCGGCACATGGACGCCGAGCGTCACGCCGAGCATCACACCTTCTGTCACGCCAACCTACATCACGGTTGAAGAAGATAATCTCGCGGTGCAATACGACGGCTGGCGCGGCGTCAAGAATGCCAAAGCGAATGGCGGCACGGTGCGCGTCAGCAGCGTCAAGGATGACACCATCACGTTCCAATTCAAAGGTAAAGCCATCGAGTGGTGGACGTTCAAGGGCAAGGATCAAGGCAAAGCCCAAGCATCTCGTCTTTGGCAATCTAACCAACAAAAAGCACACGTTGGTCATCAAAGTGTTGGGGACCAAGAACCCCAAGGCGAAAAACACGAACGTCACGCTCGACGCGTTCCGTGTAGGAACCAAGGTGACGGACGAAAACGCGTTGACCGTGCAATACAACAACTGGAAGGGATACAGTGACCCGCGCGCGTCCGGCAGCAGTTATCGCGCCGCCGACAAAATGCCCGCGTCGAGCAAATTCACGTTCAATGGCACGCTGGTGCAGTGGCTCACCGCGCGCTGCCTCATCTGCGGCCAAGTCCAAGTGTATATTGACGATACACTGCGCGACACGGTGAATCTATCCGGTGCGGAAGAATATCAAGTCATTTTCGAATATAGCGGCTTGAGCAATGGCGCGCACGCCATCGAAATTCGCAGCATCGAAAACAAACGTGTGAGCGTGGACGCGTTCCGCGGTCCCATCACCCTGCTGGTAGCCGCGCCCAAAAAAGCAAAAACGAAAACCGCGCGCGCCGCCGAAAAACAGAATGCTGCATCCCCAAAGGATGCGCCGGTTGAAAACGCGAACGCGCAGCCCACCGACGCTCCTCCCGAGATCGCCGCACCGGACACACCACTTGCCGAGACGCCGGTGTTTGAAAACGATGCGGAGGTTCAAGCGACGGCGGTCATGCCGGAAGATGAAAACGTGACGCCGGAGCCAACAGAAGAGAACCCGACCCAAACCACGCTGATGAATCTCCCCTCACCCACCGGGAGCGGGGCTGGGGGTGAGGGAGTGCTCGTTTCACCAGAAGCAACACCGTTGTTGCTGCCACCCGTTTTCCCGACGCCGACCGTTACACTGAAACCAACGGCGCGCATCCGCGCCACGCCGACGGTCCTGCGTGTCGCCAAGTCAAGCGATCCAGTCCAACCTCGCCGCGCTCCCCCGCAAGCGCCGAACGCTGCGGGCAGCGCGCAAGCCGAACTGCGCCGTCAGGTGAGCGAGTTCGCGCTGACCGGTATCGCCGCGTTGTTGGCGTTAGCGGGGCTTGCCACGGTGAGCATCGCGGGGTATCTGTATCTCTATCCGCGACGCCGCAGATAGTACCTATATCGGCGACAAGTCATCACGCACATTGTCCATCAAGATGCGGCATGCGCGATGACTTGTCATAGTGCAGAAACTGTCATGCTGAGGGACGAAGCATCTCTGGTTTGGCATAGAGATTCTGGCGATGGGCGATGTATTCCCATCGCCTACATCGCATGTCCCTTCAGAATGACAGTTGGCAGTTTCTGTGCAGTCCTGAGTGCAACGAAGGAACTGAAGAATCTCTACCTTGCTCATCCAGAGATTCTTCACAGAGTTTACTCGCGATGGAGTTCATCGCACGAAGCATGAAGGGTTCAGAATGACATACTACGACTCTGCGCAAATCCGCGTAAATTCGCGTCCGAAATTGCCGGTTTGGTGTGTCATTCGAGCAAGTCGTTTGTAAATGCCTTGGTCACATCCACATTTGTCGTGATGAATTTTGCGTCGCGCATGAATTTTTCCATCGCCTGCCAGTCCGCAAGGCGCGTTTCGCCGAGGTGCGTGTTTTGCCACAAGGGCAGGGATGCCTGCAAGACCGCTTTGCTGGTGGCGAGATTTTCGCCGCCCGCTTCCGGCACGTGCTTGACGGTGATTTGCAGCGCTGCGTCGGGATTGTCGAGCGTATCCTGAATGCCGCGCAGCAACGCGCGCACGAATCCCCGCGCGAGCTGCGGGCGATTTTTCAACGTGGCTTCATTCGTCGCAATGCCGTTGCCGACCAGTTTGGCGTATTCCCACGTTTTGATTGCGTTGACGCTTTTGCCCGCGAGCTGCAACTGCACGGGTTCGTTGTTGGCATACGCGACTGCCGCGTCCACCGTTCCTTGATTCAATGCTTGCACTTGGGTAAAGCCGATGTTCTCGACGCGCACATCTTGCTCTGGAATCCCGCTGGTATACAACAGCGCGCGCCACGCGGTATACGATGCGCCAAAGAGTCCGGGCAAGCCGACTTTTTTGCCCACCAGGTCTTGGGGCGTCTTGATATTTTTATCGGCGAGCGAAACGACGGCAATCGGAAAGGCATTGTACCAATTGCCGATGTACACGATGGGCACGTTTTGCGCGCGCGCTTGAATGATTTGGTCGCCTGTCACAATCGCAAAGTCGGCTTGATTCGCGCCGACGAGTTTGATGCCGTCGAACTCGAAACCCCAATTGTAATTCACTTTGATGCCTTCTTGTGCGAAATAACCCTTGTCCTCCGCGACAAAAAACGGTGCATACTGGACGTTCGGAATATAGCCCATGACGAGGGTCACGTCCGTTAAAGGCGCTGCGACCGGCTTGGGCGTCGCCGTGGGCGCGCACGCCGCGATTGTCAACAATGAAAACATCATGCTCAAAAGCGTAATGTACTTCATGTCACTCCTCCCGCGAGCATGGCTCGCAAAAAGTAACTACTCGGACTATGTCATTTCGAGATGGTCAGCCCCACCGGGCTGTGTGAGCCGAGAACTGTCATATCGAGCGGAGCGAGATATCTCAGTCCCTTCGATATGACAAGTCCTGAGCAGCCGTTTCGGCTCACGCGGAGTTCGCGTGCGAAATCTCGGTGTTTGCCAATCGAGATTTCTGTCTCGGCTGCGCTCGACACCGCAAAAACCGCTGCACAGAAACTTCCGGCGTGTTGACCGAGCCATTGGACGAAAAACGCGAATCCCTCAATTCCCTCAATACTTCGGGACAAGCCTTCGAATCCCTCAATTCCCTCAATACTCCGGGACAAGCCTTCGGGACAGGTCTGCGCGACTCTTGGCGAATCGTACAAATCCGAATATTTCGCGCCGATTCGCTTGGATTCGCGCCGATTCGCGTTGGGCAAGTTTCTGTAGTCAAACATACCAATCGGTATGACCATCTCGAAATAACAGCTGAGCAGTTTCCGCAAAAAACAAAATTCCCCGCTACAAGCTCGGGGAATGGCAACGTCACGCCGCGCGCACGCAACGCCACGCCGCTTGCACAAAAGGAAACCCCGAACAAAAAATCTGTTCGGGGCAAATTTGCAAGCCAATACGTCGCGTCGTGAGCGCACAACGCGATCTGCCTCGTATCACGTTATCTTGAGATACAAGACAGCGACACGCGACGAACTGGTCGCCGCATGTCACAACACCTCTCTCATCCGGACTATACCGTCGGCTTTGGACTTGCACCAAATCCTGCTGCAATTGTGAACGCAAACGGACTGCCTGTGTTGTTTGCGTTTTTGCCACGAATCGCCGCTCGTGGGCTTTACCACCGATCGGGAATTCGGGGAGCGGTCTTTTGGTTGGCGACGCGCATGTAGCGTGTGCGCCAACCGTGTGATCCACGAATCATTGCGCGAACTCTGCGCGACGAACAACGCGAAAGGATTAGTGTAATTCGTGTTATTCGTGGATCTCTGTCTGCTCCACGTCACCCTGCCCCGAGGTTGTATTCAGTTTTAATTCATCACGATGCGATGAACAAACCCGATTCTAACGAAATCGCTTCACCCGTCAAATTCGCAATTCAGGCGCGTCCGCGCCGCCACGGCATCAGCCATCGCTCCAACACACCGACGACGATATACATGGTCAGGTTCATCAAAATCAACGCGAGGATGCCTGCGAACAAAAGCGGCGTATCAAATTGTCCGCGCGCGAAACTCAACAAAAAGCCAAGTCCACGGTCCCCCCAAAACATCTCGATGACCAATACGCCAATGACGGACAAGGTAATGCCGGCGCGAATACCGCCAAATAGGTAAGGCAGCATCGCCGGAAATTCCAAATGCGTAAACGCCTGGCGTGAGGTGGCGGCAAAGGAACGCATCAACGCGCGCGGTTCGTCGCCGATGTTGCGCAGCGCTGCTATCGTATTGACCAGCATCGGAAAGAATGCGACCAGCGCGCCCATGAGCGCGTTGGACCAAAAACCGCTGCCCAAAATAATCAGGACAAACGGCGCGATGGCAAAGATGGGCAGTGACTGGGACGCGACAATGAACGGCGAGACGACTTTTTCCAACAGCGGCGATTTAGCGAGGGCGTAACCGAGGAATGCCGAAAACGTCAAGCCCATCGAAAACGCGGCGAGCGCTTCGCTCCACGTGATTGCCACATGCCGCGTCAGCGTGCCATCGGCGAGCGCGGACGCAAAGCGGCGCGCAACGTCGCTCGGTTTGGGGAGAAAAAACGGCGGCAGATTTTGCACCGTCGCAAAGATTTCCCACAGCGCGAGGAACAAAGCGATAACGAGGATGACGACGAATGCTTGTTTGGCTGCGGAAGTGAAAATCGAGGGGCTTGGCGCGGAGGTCGCCGTTTCCCCTTGGACGTGCTCGATGCGTTCAAAATTTTCCATACGTTGATGGGCGATAAAAAATAATAGACCTCGCTAACGAGGTCTATTATACATGAGCGCCCGCGGAGAGATTCGAACTCCCAACACACAGATCCGAAGTCTGTTGCTCTGTCCATTGAGCTACGCGGGCAATTTCAGAGCAGCGCGATGATAGCGTATATCAACGCGGAGGTCAATTCACCGTCGCGCCCTGCGGAGCAAGACCCCAAGTGTTTTGCAACGACATCGCCCATCGAGTCGCGCGGCGCGGCGAAAACACTTGGGGTCTTGGGTTGTCTCACCGGCGCGCCGCTTCCTTTTCGCGTTTCTCCAACAACACAGCGTACGCGCCGTCCCACGGCGTGCCCCAGTCGCGTTTGGGCAACGTCACATCTTGCAAATGCTTTGCCATTTCTTTGACCACCGTCGGAACGAGCTGCCATTTGTTTTCTAGTACGGCTTGTTCCAATTTGTCCGACGCGCCTTTGGTCCAAAACCAATCATTGCGAAAGCGGTCGGCTTTGATCCAGTAATCGCGTTTCTCCCAGGCCTTGCACGTTTCGTCAATCGTCTCGTCAATTTGCTTGAGCGTCAGCACGATGAATGCCGTAAGGTCGCGCGCTTGGTCGTCCACTTTTTTCTTGTTGACCAATTCGCGCATTGCCAACACGGTGGCTTTGACATAGCGCTCGCGGCGCTTGCCCGCGTTATCGGGATTGATTAGGTTGCCCAAAATGAAAACTCCTGAACGGGATTAGACCATTTGTTCTTTCCGTTTCCCCAAAAGGGGCGAGGCACATTTTTGTGCCTCGCCAAGCTCAGGGTGGGATATGGGTTTTGAACCCACAACCACCGCATCCACAGTGCGGTGCTCTACCATTGAGCTAATCCCACCGTTCCACCAAAAGTATAGCATAATTGTTCCCGATGACAAAAATGTTTTACAAGTGGCGCAGTTTTTCTTGGAGCACCGCTGCCATGTCGGTTTGCGCAATCTGCTGCTGTTCCCCGGTTGCCAAATCGCGCAGCGTCGCTACATTCGACGCGGCTTCGTCGGGACCGATGATGACGGCGTAGGGAATGCCTCGGGCTGCCGCGTACTTTAACTGTTTGCCCAAGCCGTCGTCGTCGTACCACATTTCGGCGTTGATGCCCGCCGCGCGTAAATTCATCGTCAATGCGATGGATTGGGCGCGCCGTTCCGCGTCAAACACCGTCACCAATACCTGGGTCACGGTTTTGCCCAAGTTGTCGGGAAACATCTTTAATTCTTGCATCACGTCAATGATGCGCTCGATGCCGACGGAGGCGCCGGTGACGGGCAGGGGATTCTTGCTGAACAGACCGATCAAGCCGTCGTAGCGTCCGCCGCCGGTCAGCGAACCAATTTTAGGTTCGGTCACAACGGTTTCAAAGATCGGTCCCGTGTAATAATCCAAACCGCGCACCATCGTCAAGTCAATTTGCAAGCGCGCCGGATTCACGCCCATGGCACGCGTGTATTGCAAAACTTGTTCCAATTCGTTAATCCCCTCGACGCCGCGCGGAAACGCGCGGAATTTTTCGCGCCACGTGGCGAGGTCGTCTACGGGCAGCGCGATCAGGTTGAGGATTTTCTCGATACTTTCGGCAGGAATTTCGTTTTTGCGCAGTTCCTCGCGCACGCCCTCGCGTCCAATCTTGTCAAGTTTATCCAGCGCGCGTGACAACCCGCCGAGCAGTGCAGGCGGCACGCCCGCGTATTCGCCCAACGCCCCGAGTACCTTGCGGTTATTGAGTTTGGTCACAAATTCTTGAAACCCGAGTTCGCGGAGAATCGTGAAAATCATGGCGATGATTTCGGCATCGGCGAGCATGGACGACGTGCCCACGATGTCGGCGTCACACTGATAGAATTCGCGATAGCGTCCCTTTTGGGGCCGTTCCGCGCGCCACACGGGCGCGATTTGATAGCGTTTGAACGGCTTGACCAATTCGGGATTCATGGCCACCATGCGCGAAAGGGGCACGGTTAAATCGTACCGCAGCGCGAGGTCTTCTTTGCCATCCCGATGTCGCGCTGCGTACATCAATTTTTCGGCATCCGGTCCGTATTTGCCCATGAGCGTTTGCGCCAATTCGAGCGCGGGCGTTTGGAGCGGCTCGAAACCAAAGCGCTCGAAGACTTGTTCGATCACGCCAATCACATAGCGGCGCAGAATCATTTTTTGTGGAACAATATCGCGCATCCCGCGCGGCAAGCGTGGTTCGACAAAAGTTGCCATAGTGACGAATCCTTTCGCACAGGTCGTCGAATTGAATTCGACGCCTAAATAGGGCAGTGGAAAAAACAAAGCCAAAACAGCCGCGAAATAAAAAAAGGCGTGGAAGCTTTCCACGCCAGTACATACATTCAGAACCAATAACAGAATCAGCCGGCGCGGCAAAAGAGCATCAAGGTATGATGCGTATCGTGCGAGTGAGCCAAGAATTGCTGCGCCATATTTTCCACTGACGCCATTTTAGCACAACTGGTGTGACGATTCAAATGGCAGCGGGTTGCAACAGTGTTCCCTCATGCAGTATCTGCACCACCATTTTAAGCTCACGCTCGAGCATCCGATCATCTTCTAAAAAGGGAATCTCTCGGCGCAGCCGCGAAAATGCCGCACGTGTCCCGCGGCCCAACATTTCGACGCCTTTGCCTTCGTTTCGCAAACGCAAATCAATGGCTTGCGCGGCGGTGAGGATTTCAATCGCGAGAACGTGTTCCGTGTTCCAAACGATTTCGCGCAAATGGCGCGCGGCGTTGGCGGCCATGGGCACGTGGTCTTCTTGATTCGCGCTGGTGGGAATCGAATCGAGCACGTCGGGGTGCGCGAGCGTTTTGTTTTCTGAAACGAGCGCGGCGGCGGTCACTTGCGCCATCATCAGACCGCTGTTCAACCCGCCGCGTTCCACGAGCATCATCGGCAACCCGTCGTTCAATTTGCCGTCGAGCAGTCGAAAAGTGCGCCGCTCTGACTTGGGGCGCGCAGCGAATCGAGTACGCATCTTGGACACGCTGCGCTTTGTCTACGAGACGGCTGTCTTGCGTCAACGCGCGCACCCGCGCGGCGATTTCCTTTTGCCCGCGATGACGCGCCGCGTCATGAATGCGCGCATCGAACGCGTGGGACGCGCCGCGTATGGCTTCGAGCGTGAGCGCGACCGCGAGCGTCGCGTGTTCCACCGCGTTGCGCGCGTCGGCGGCGGCGAGTAGAGTCATTGCGGTCGAGATTGCCGTGCCGTTGTTGAGCGCCAGTCCTTCTTTGGCTTCGAGAATCAAGCGCGGAATCCCCGCGCGCTCCATCGCGGTTTTCCCGCTCATCCGTTCGCCGCGCAAAAGCGCCTCACCGCTTTCGTCCTCGCGGTCCTCTTCGTCCGTGCTCAACACAAGCGCGAGGTGTGACAGGGGCGCGAGATCGCCGCTCGCGCCGACGGAACCTTTGGCGGGAATGATAGGATGCACACCGCGATTCAGCATCTCGACCAGCGTCTCGACGATTTCGGCGCGTACGCCGGAATATCCTTGCGCCAGCGCGTTCGCGCGAATCAGCATCGCCGCGCGCACCACTTCTTCGGGTAGCGGCTCGCCCACACCGACGGCGTGACTGAGAATGAGCTTGCGCATGAGTCCGCGCGCTTGCGCGCCGGACACGTGAACGTTGGCGAACACGCCAAAGCCGGTGTTGATGCCGTACGTGATGGGTTCACCGCGCGCGACGATTTGTGCGACCCACGCGCGGCTCGCCGAAATTTTTTCGCGCGCCGCATGATCGAGCGCGACGCTTGTGTTGTGGCGCGCGACGTTCACAACATCGTCGAGCGTCAACAGTGTGCCGACGCGGATGGGAGGATGGGACAGGGACATGCGCGTATTGTAACACGGTCAGGGCGAATCAATTGCGCACGCAATATGAGACCCTGAGGGTTTTTCAACCGTTGTGCGACTCGATGAGCAGCATAGCTCGAAAACCCTCAGGGGCTCGGCGCTAATTGTGCGAGGTGGACTTTGATTTATAATGTTTTCAGGGGGTTCCGAAAAGCGGTGGCGATCAACGCGTTGGGAAAATAAAAAGCGCCCCCGGCGCGACTCGAACGCGCAACCTGCGGATTAGCATACCCCATCAGGTTTCCCTGACAAGCCAAGTGGCTTTTGGAGTTTGGACTATATCATCACTGTCATACTTGACGGTGTCTCGCGTATAGTCTCTGAGGAGCCCCTAATAGGTCAACATGCATACCAAAGACAAAGGTTCGGTAGCAGAAGCAATTGTAATTTCTGATTTGACTCGGAAGGGTTACAGGATTGCACTGCCAATCGGTGAGAACGTGCCCTTTGACTTGATTGCTATTCGTCCCGATTATGGGCTTGTCAAAATTCAAATCAAGTATAGAAAACTGAGCCCGAATGGAACTGTGAGCGTCAAGCTTTCGAGTACTTGGAAGAACTCGGCAATTACGCGCGTTGTACGTTACAATCTTGATGTAATTGATTACTTTGCTGTGTATTGCCCTGAGGCAAATGCGGTTGCCTATGTTCCTTCCGCTGAATTGAAAAAACACAAAGTTTTTGCGCTCAGGATCAACCCGTCACGAAATAATCAAGCCAGTCATGTCCGCGCTTTCGAGACTTATTCGACCTTTTAAGGTTTCCTGCTGATTGCCCATTGTTACATCCAGTGCGCTTTTTAGCCGTCACGCTCTCAGGCGTTGTGGCGACACTGGCTTTAGGGGGTTCCAGCATACAGCGAGATTCTACTTTGCCCATTATCGGGTAAAGCACTCCGGTGAAGTCCGTCGCTCTGTCCCTTGAGCTACGGGGGCATTTGTTTGCTGTCGCTTGCTATTCTAAACCATTCGTGTACAGCGTCAAGGAGTCATCTTGTGTGAAAAAGCTTCTTTTGGGCGCATTGCTGTTGTTGAATTCGATGCTGCTCGGTTGCGCGACGGGGCAATCTATTGTGCCGACCGCGACACTTGTATCGCCAACCGATCAACCGCTGACGTATGACGCGCTGCGGAAAATTCTCCATGGCGGCGATGAGGCGGCGCGCCTCGGTGCGATTGCGCAGTTGCAACAGGATGCCTCGCCGGACGCAGTCACAGTTCTGGGCGAATTTTTCATGGACGCGAACGTCACGGGGCGTCTGGAAGCGGCGCGCGCACTGCTGGCAATCAATACACCGCAAGCGCAAAATTATATTCGCTCTGCAATGTCAGACAAGCAGCTGACCGCGCGCCGTCAAGCCGCCATGCAGGCGCTGGAAGCCAGCGGCGAACAAGCTTATCCGTTGCTGCGAAAATTCCTGCGTGATGAGAACGAAACGGTGCGCTTGAATACGGTGCAGGTCATTCAATTTATCGGCACGGCGCAAGCGCGTGCCTTGCTGCAAATCGCGGTCAACGACTCTTCGCCTGCCGTGCGGCAAGCGGCGATTGAAGAAACGAGATGCGAGAAACGTGAAAGGAGATGCGAGAAACGTGAAACGAGATGCGAGAAACGAGAAACGAGATGCGAGAAACGAGAAACGAGATGCGAGAAACGAGAAACGAGAAACGAGATGCGATACGCGATTGGAGATGGACGAAATGCGGATTGAACGAATTGAACTGCGGCTCGTGCAGATGCCGCTGATTGCCCCGTTCGAGACTTCGTTCGGGGTCGAGACGATTGAGGAACATATCATCGTGCGCGTGGACGGCGACGGCATCACGGGGTGGGGCGAATGTGTCGCGTCGGAAGGTCCCTGGTACAGTTACGAGACGAATCAAACGGCGTGGCACGTGCTGCGCGATTTTTTGATTCCGCTGGTGTGGCAAAATGAATTGCACGCAGCATCCGAATTTCCACAACTTGCGGCGCGCGTGCGCGGGCACCGGATGGCGAAAGCAGGACTCGAAAGCGCGTTATGGGACTGGTTCGCCAAAGCGCAGAACAAATCGCTGGCGCAAATGTTCAACGCGTTGCAGACGACGCAGCGCGATTATGTTTTGCCCGAACGCATCACGGTGGGCGTCAGCGTTGGTTTGCAAGCGACGCCGAACGCATTGGTCGAGCAGGTGAGGGCGTACCGGCAAGAGGGATACACGCGGATAAAAATCAAAATCAAGCCGGGCCACGATGTCGAATTGGTGCGCGCATTACGCGCGGAATTTCCGACGCTGCGTTTGCAAGTGGACGCGAATTCGGCGTATCGTCTGCGCGATGCGGACATTTTTCGCGCGATGGACGATTATAATTTGCTGCTGATCGAACAGCCGTTGTCGAACGACGATATTTTTCAGCACATTAAATTGCAGCGCGAATTGCAGACCGCGCTTTGTCTCGACGAAAGTATTCACTCCGTTGACGATGCGGAAGCTGCGTTGGAACTCGGCGCGTGCCGCATCATCAATATCAAACCGGGACGCGTCGGCGGTTACACGGAAGCCGTCAAGATTCACGATTTGGCAGCCGCGCGCAATGCGCCCGTGTGGTGCGGCGGGATGTTGGAGAGCGGCATCGGGCGCGCGGGAAATGTCGCGCTCGCGTCGCTGCCCAATTTCAAACTGCCTGGCGATTTGTCCGCGAGTCGGAGATATTATCGCCAAGATATTGTCGAACCGGAATTTGAGGTAGACGCGGAAGGAAAAATGCGCGTGCCCAGCGGACCCGGCATCGGCGTTGAGGTGTCACAAAAAAATTTGGATGCGGTTACGGTTTCGACGCAGGTGTTCAAACGAAAATAGAAACGCGAATTCACGCGAATTCTTCGCCAAACTACGGCTTGGCACGAATCTACGCGAAAATTTTCTAGGGTTCCTCGGATTCGGCAAGATTAGCGAAGATTCGCGTTTTCCGTAATTCTGATTACTCACTCATGTTACGCAGAGAAAAACCCGATAGACAGGATTAACAGGATTTACAGGATTTGTTGCTTGCGATGCAAGCGAATAGTCCTGTAAATCCTGTAAATCCTGTCGAAAAAGGGCTTGTTTGTAAGCAAAGTGCGTAACGTGAGTTACTCATCCACCGTGCGCAGGATGACGTGAAACGCGGAACCTTTACCGATTTCGCCTTCGGCCCATATACGCCCATTGTGTAAGCGCACGATTTCGCGACAGATGGCAAGCCCCAGCCCCGAACCTTTATCTTCCAATTGCTCCCCGTGTTTGATGCGATAAAAGCGATCAAAAATTTTTTCGTGCTCGCCGGGTTCGATGCCGACGCCGTTATCGCGCACGATGACTTCAACGCCGTCCGGGACGCGTCGCGCGCCCAACGCAATTTGTCCGCCTTGTGGTGTAAACTTGAGCGCATTCTCGATCAAGTTTGACATCACCTGTCCCATGCGCAGTGAATCGGCGGACACGAGCGGCAAATCTTCACAGGGCTCTATCGTGAGCGCAATATCGCGCTGCGCCGCGTGCGCGCGGAACGCGAGCCGCGCTTGATGCAAAAGCGACGAGACCGCCAGCGGTTGACAGTCCACGTGATAATAGCCCGCGTCCATGCGCGACAAATCCAGCACATCGTCAACCATTTCGGCAATGTAACGCATCTCTTGTTCGGCGACGCCAATGTAGCCGCGCGTGTCCGCGTCCAGCGGCGCATCGCCGGTGCGAATCAATTCCAAATACCCTTTCGCGACGGCGATGGGATGGCGCAAGTCGTGTGAGACCATTGAGAAAAAAGATGCTTTGGCTTTGTCGAGTTCTTTGAGTCGTTCGTACGCCACTTGCAGTTCCGTAAAATTTTGGCGCAGCTGTTCGTTCTTGAATTCCACTTCGCGTTGGAGGCGTAGATTTTCGCGCCGCAGGTGGGCTTCGGTCACGGCGCGCTTGACGACTTCACGTACTTCGTCCGCGTCGAACGGGCGCTTGTTGATGATATAGTCGTTCACGCCGAGACGCAGGGCCTTGATGGCGGTTTCTTCGGAACCGTACGCGGTCGTGAGAATGACCATCGTTTCGGGCAGCTCGCGTTTGAGAATATCCAAAACGTCGGTGCCCATGATGCCAGGGACGGTGCCGCGTGACTGATCGTTTCGCATAGTGAAATTCACTATCTACTACAGAAACAAAAAACACATATTCCAGGAAGGAAAAAAGAGACTATGCGAACCTACTTTGGTTGGGGTGGCTCGTCTTTCAATCCCAGTGTATATAGCACGCACTCATCCTGTAGACAGGTATTTCCCCACGAGCAAATCGAGCCGCGCGCGCGATTCGGGCGGGATCAACGCGGGGTTCGTCACAATCGCGTTTTCCAACGCGTGCAGGCACGTGCAATCGTGCAATGTAGCAGCCGCGCGCGGTAGGGCAGTGCGCAAAATTCGTTTCCCCGTTTCCGCGTTCTTGAAAAGATTCTGTATCACCATGTCCACTGTTACAGCATCGTGCGATTCGTGCCACACATCATAATCTGTGACCATCGCAATCGCGGAATATCCGATTTCGGCTTCACGCGCGAGTTTCGCTTCGGGAATCGCCGTCATGCCAACGAGATCACACCCGAGCTGGCGATTGACGCGCGATTCGGCTTTGGTCGAAAACATCGGTCCTTCAATCACGACCAAGGTGCCGCCATTGTGAACCTTTACGCCAATCTCTTGCGCGGCTTGGTACAATATCGCATTCAGGTCGAGACAAAACGGGTCGGCAAAGCCGACATGGGCGACAATGCCATTACCGAAAAACGTGTATTCCTCTTCGCGATTGCGCGTGCGATCAAACAATTGGTCGGGAATCACAATGTCCAAGGGCGCATAATCCTCCCGCAGTGAACCTACCGCCGTAATGGAAATCAGATATTTGACCCCCAGCTGTTTGAAACCGTAAATGTTCGCGCGCGCATGGAGCTCGCTCGGCGTTACGCGATGCCCGCGTCCATGCCGCGCCAAAAATGCCACGCGTTGTCCTTCCAGCGTTCCAACCATGAATGCATCACTGGGCTTGCCAAAGGGCGTGTCCAGCGTAATCTCCTGCACATCGGACAAATCTTCAATGTGATACACACCGCTGCCGCCGATCACGCCAAAGCGAATTTCATCCGCCATGCTGATTTACCTCACCCCCGACCCCTCTCCTAAAAGGAGAGGGGAGATTTTGATTGCGTCGCACATTATAGCAGATTGAAATTTTGGGACAAGGGCAGACCGCAGTTTTGAAAACGGCGGCAAAAGAATGACCGCAAACCAACCAAAGAACACGCACCTCACATTTGCACTTCTGGTTACACAAGAATGCGTCCCATGAAATCCTTTGCCAAGAAACGCGAGTCTTCGCCAATCTTGGCGAATCTCTCTAATTCGCTCTGATTCGCGATGATTCGCGTTTCCTTCCGCGCGGCGGAGTAGCGACTGATATTTTCAATAAAAAAACCAGCTGCACAGAAAACTGTGCAGCTGGTTTTTTAGTGGAGCTGGCGGGAATTGACACGCACATCCTTGATTTTCATCAAGGCGTTGACTATCTCATGAACTTGCAATATGCTTACGCTCAATTGCAAGTCCCTCGGCGTTTTGTAAGGAGGTCAAAGTTGGTCACAGAAACTGAATTGGCTTATGCGGCGGGGATTGTTGACGGAGAAGGTTCGGTGTCGTTGATTCGAAGCAGACCCACCCGCTTTCCGTCGCCTCAAGTATCTGTGTGTTCCACTGATCGTGAACTCGTTGAGTGGTTCAAAGCGCGCTTTGGTGGAACAATCGTTCGTAAAAGAAAACGTTTGCCGCATCACTCTGATGCGTATGATTGGAAACTCATCGATCGTAACGCACTTCGCTTTCTCGCTCTCGTTCGCCCTTATCTCACAATCCAACGCAAAATTGCACGCGCTGATTTACTGCTCGATTTGTATTTGGCTGCAACTCCGCGAAACGGACGATATGACGAAGAAACATTAAAACGAAAACAAGAATTGATCGAAAGGTTTTCCTCCTTACCCTAGTATCCCATGCTCGCGTGAGTTTAGGAACCTATGAGTCGATGCAGGGCTTACTCTTTCGAGATCACCCCTCAGGATTAGCATGACCGAAAACGGTTTTAGCATTTCCTGATAAAGCCGAGTTGTTCCTAACATATCGCTATGTTAGGGGGCTCGTCCCGATTAGACAAACCCGCGTCCGAAAAGTTCGAACACAAGTGACTACAAGCTTAGGCAGTCTTTGGGGTCGCACCGGACATTTGCATGTCCCGTGCAACTAACTTGCGCAAACGGACTCGACTGTCAGAATTGCTTGCGCCGAGCCGATGCACATGTTTTGCATGTGATTCGTCAGTCGCTATCGGCATTGCGACCGAGATACCCCAACTTGGTTACGCCCGACTTACGCGTTTCGGGGGAACCCATAAGCGGACGCCGCAGATTTAACTGCGGACCTCTACTTTGATCCTAATCGCTTATGCAGCGAGCGGGAGCGCCGCGAGGTTGGTGCGGTTGTTCGCACATACACTTGTGCCCGTTTTAGAGCGGTCAGGCGCCGCTGCTTGCCACTTGCGTTCAGCCCTCCCCGTCGAAGCCGTGCAGCCCCATTCCTTGAAATGGATTATAGCACAAATCAGTTATCAGTCATCAGTAATCAGTAATCAGTGTTCAGTAATCGGTCAGCGGTGGACAGGAACCGGTGCAGAAAATTCAATCGTTCATCCTTCCAATTTCTTGCTATAATGTGTGCGCTGACGTTGAATTTTGATAACACGCAATTCCGTTCAGCGTCTTTCGAGTCACCCCCCAATTCAAACATATACATTGATGGCGACACTGAAAATCGAACCCGCGCCAGACGGCAAAGTGTGGGTCACATTGGCGCACTTTGGCGAACCAGAATTGACGCGGCTGAAAAAAATTCCCGGCGCGCGCGGGAATGCAGATTTTTCCACGCAAAATACGCGTGAAAAATCGCATTCCATGAATCCCGAACGCAAGCAGTCGCAAGTCATCACGCTCAGTGTGCATCGAGCAAGGAGCGTGATGACTTGCGAGTGGTCATTGCCGGACACGCCCGCGACACGCGCCGCGCTCGCAGAAATCGTCGCGATGCCGCCCGCGCCCGCCGCCGCAAATCCTCGCCGTGAAACCCCAGCAGAGTAATGCGCCAACAGGCAAGCCGCAGAAACATTACATTGCAGGGCAAGATAAACCGCTGACGACCAATCCTCCTCATCCGCTGATTAAAGCAGTGGATGACGAGCTGGTGTTGCGCGGCATGGCTTATGGGACGCGCAAAAGTTACGGACAGCATCTGCGCAATTATTTCGATTGGCTACGTGAAAAACAGATTGAGCCAGAGCAGGCGACACGCGACCAAGTCCGCGCGTATTTGGTCGAGCTCGCGTCAAGCGGACGCGTGTCCGCCGCCTACTGCCGCGGCGCTCGTTCCGCGCTGGTTTTCCTATATGAACACGCCCTTGAGCAGCGCGGCAAGGTTGGCGATCTGCCGCTGACACGTGAATACACTCCGTGGTAATCGAGCGGGTGAGTGTATTCACGTGTCATGAAACGTCCGCAACAATTGCCCGTGGTGTTGAGTCGCGAAGAGGTCGCAGAACTTTTGAATGTGACCTATAATCTTAGGACTTTCGCTCAATTGTCATTTCGAGTGGCTTTTGCGAGAAATCTCTCTGGGCAAAACCGAGATTTCTCACTCTGTTCGAAATGACAAGCGAAAGTCCTGAATCTGAAACATAAAGCGTTATTGATGACCGCGTATTCGGCGGGCTTGCGCGTCGGTGAAGTAGTCCGGTTGAAGGTGAGCGACATGGATTCCAAACGGATGCAAATTCGTGTGACCGCAGGCAAGGGCGCAAAAGATCGGTATACGTTGTTGTCGGAAACGACGTTGACGATTTTGCGGGATTATTTTCGCGCGTTCAAACCGAAGGATTGGCTATTTCCAGGCGAAAAACGTGGTGAGCATCTTGCCGAGAGTTCCGCCGAGCGGGTATTCAAAGATTCACTGAAAAAAGCTGGGATGACAAAGCCAGCCACATTCCACACCTTGCGTCATTCGTTTGCGACGCACCTTTTGGAAGATGGCGTGGATATGCGATATATTCAGGAATTACTCGGGCATGGCAATATCCGAACGACCGAACGTTACACTCACATTAGCGAAAGTGCGCTTGGGCGCATCAAAAGTCCAATGGACAAATTGAACCCGACGCGTGGTGTGCGGAACGGTGCACTGGGGCGGTAAATGTAACCACCACGGACAAAAATTTTTCACTCACACTTCTCGCCGCGTCCGACAACATCTGCTTACCAACCGCGCCGTGAAACGCGTGCGACGAAACGCGTAAACGCAAAGGCGTGACCGCGCGGGAGACATGCGTGGGCGGAGGATGCGCGGCGGTAAGCGCGGCGTTTTCAATTCGTCTCAAGAGGAGGAAACTATGTCAGCAAACATTCGTTGCGGGAATTGTGGCTATGAGAGTCCATTGTTTGGACAATTTTGCTCGAACTGCGGAAAATCTCTGACAATGAGATGCAAAGTTTGTGGCGATGATAATTTGCTCGAAGCGAAATTTTGTAGAACCTGCGGGGTTGAACGTGCTTCCGCTATGGTCGGTTTATATGTGATCGCGCGCTGGCGTGGCGCGAGCAATTTCGGCGAATGAATTGGTGGGACACGCCAAAGGAAGAAGGTTCTGCGTTACTGAAATTGCTAGTGGAGCAAAAGCAAGTTCCGGACACCGATTCCCGTTATGAACCTTGGGTAAGGGCCCGTTAATAAATAAAGTATTCAACTTTGCAGTGTTCAATTTCGTGGTTTGATGGTGTAGTTCCATTCTCCATGAAATTGGTGCCGCACGATTTTTAAAGCCTGTAGTTCTTGTTTACTGACTTGTTTTCGTAATTCATATTTGTGGTTGTCAAGTGCCGCATAGACTTTCAATCCTGTTTTGGTTTTGGTAGACCCGATGAGGTTCACGATGACTTTATAACTCGTTAGGGGTCTCCCTTTCCAATTGATGCTGATAAACGAAAACAGCCTGTGCTCAATTTTGTTCCACTTACTGGTGCCAGGCGGGAAGTGGCAGACGGTGATTTTTAATCCGGTTTCATCGGCAAATTTCTGCAATTCGGTTTTCCACAGCTTGAGCCGATACCCATTACTACCACCGGCATCCGCAGTAATCAGCAAGCGTTTTGATTTCGGATACCTTTTTTTGCCCAGATGTTTCCACCATAGGCGTATCGTTGCGACGGCAAACTCCGCGGTGTCGTGGTCAATCCCCACACCGATGTATCCGTGATCAGCACCGATGTCATAGACACCATAGGGAATGGCTTTGGGTTGTTTGGGATCGGGAAAATCATGAAGATTGACTTCAATGGGCTGGCCTTTCGGAAGCCACGTTTTACCAGGGTTTTTGTAGGAGCCAACCAGTTCTTTCTTTTTGGTATCGACGGAGATGACAGGATCACCGGCTTTAAGATATTTCTTAGCCAGGGAGTTGATAAATTGAAACTGTTGATCACGATCAGGATGATCCACACCTTCCTTGGTTTTTTGGTTGGCTTGCAGACTGTAGTCGGAATGCTTCAACAGCTTGGCGACAGTGACATGGCTGACGGTGTGATTCTTTTTCGCCAGTGCATCAGCGAGAGTGCGTGTGCTCTCGAGCGTCCATAATAAAGGCGCTTCAGGGTCACCGCGTGAAGAATCCTCCACCAGTTTATGCAAGTCTTGTAGAACCGTTGGGTCGGTATGCTCAATCTGCTTACGTCCTCCGCCTGGTTGTCTGTTTTTACCCGCAGGTGGAGAAATCCCTAGTTCTAGTTCCTGGATACCTTTCATGATAGTCACGCGCGAAATTCCCGAAGCTTTGTGAACAAAGGTGATCCCACTAACTCCTAGCATCTTCGCATCAGAAGCTACAACAAGGCGTCGCGCGCGTTCGGGCAATTCGGGTAAAAGCAGTTTGTACTTGTTTTTGTAGGCTTTTATGTCTTTCATGCCTACAAGATAGCACAAAATTTGAAATTGTAAATAATGATCAGTAGTATTGATGGACGGGATTGGAAGCCGCGCCTTGTGACGCTAGGCCGTCAGTACATTCAGTCGAGTGGTGGACATGAAGGATACATTATGGCGACGCGCTGCCGCCTTGCGATGTTAGATGGCAAAGCGAAGAACAGTACCATCATTCCATATACTGACATCGCCTCGACCGAATGGGACTCGCAGGGCAGAGTCTCATTGAAAACGGGCAAAGGTGAGCTGTTAAAATGGGAAATTAAAACTTCGGGAGCTGGATTGTTTGACGTAGCAATGGCAATCGCAGCCACTGACATGGGTACAAGAAATTTGGCGCGCCGAAATGTGGAGGTCAAGACAAGTCAGCAGCGAAGTTTCATGGATTTGATTGGCGAGTTCTTGCGCGACATTACTGATGTACACGAGGAAGCAAACATTTGAATTACTGCCAACCACACATGCGCGAGTTGAGGGCGTTTCCGGCGAGAAACGGGAGACATTATGAAACTCACAATCACTGGCATTTTCCTGTTTGCACTCGCGGCGAATTGGGCGGTCTCCTCAACCGTTCCCACATCGAACGGCTTCGCCCCAACTGCCGTTACTTCTAATGCGCCCGCGCTTCAAGGACAAATCCAACTGCTTGACCTGCGCGGCATCGGACACGGACCTGCCGGCGTTGCAATCCTCGGCGATCAAGTCTACGTCCTCAACGCGCAGACTTTCAACATTGCCGTCGTGGAAAATAATCGCGCTGTCAAATTCATTCCGATTGGCGAACCCCCCGTCGGCGGATTGGCTTCTCCACCGCTCCTCGCCGCGGACCCCGCCCAAAAGCGTCTGTATGTGGCAAACGTTCGCAGTGATTCCATTGCTTTGATTGAAAATGACCACGTAGCGCTCACGCGGCGCATTGGCGCGGAAGCGAGCGCGCTGCTTTTTTTTGAAAATCATTTATTTGTCGGACTGGGCTATTACGACTTGGTTCTGGTCCTCGATCCGGCAACACTCGAAATCCAAACGCGCATTGCGCTGCCCAAAAACGCGAGAATTTCCAACCTTGTCGGCGATACGGCGAGCCATCGTGTTTATACCGCATTCGGCGTCATTGATGCGACACGGCTCCAGATCGAAAAAACGATTCCAGTCGCAGGCGCCGATTCGCGTTCGCTCGTCGCGTTCGTCCCCGATGATCGTATCCTCATTTCGCTGCCCGACTCGAACACAAACGACTATTGGTTGGTTGCGCTCGATGCCGCATCGGGTGTGGAACGCGGACGCGTAAAAATCAGCAGCGCACCCGCGGCGGCGATTGTCAATGCAGATGGATCGCGGGTATATCTTGCGCATCCGTACGACAATCAAGTTACGGTGGTTGACCCGCGCACGATGACGCTCGTCGCGAGCATTCCCGTTGGTATGCAGCCGCGCGCCTTGACACTGGACGAAAGCGCGCATTTGCTGTACGTGGCAAATGCGGACAGCGACAATCTGAGTGTAATCAACACGGACGAGAACATACAGAGGTTGGCGACGTGCGTTCAGCATGTCCGCCAACCGAGTGATCCACGAAGGACACAAAGCACACGAAGAATCTTGGTGCCCTTCGTGTCCTTCGTGGATCAAGGTCGCCGCGCGGATTCCCTTTGCGATGCTTCCGACCGCGCTCGTGGCGAATCCGGACGGGGGTCGAGTCTATGTCGCGAATGCATCAACCGATTCGGTGATTGTGTTGCAAGGCAATCGCGTGGCGCGAGAAATCAGCGTGGGGCGTTCTCCGGCGGACATGGCGCGCGACGCGCAGGCGAAGCGTGTGCTCGTGGCAAATCAAGGCGATGGCACGCTCTCGATTATTGACGAAGCGGATTTCTCGGTTCGCATGGCGAACCAAATTCGCACGACAATGCCAATCACGTCCGAGCACGCCACCGTGGCGGTGGATGCCGCGCACACGCGCGCATTTTTCGGCAACACCATTTTGGATCTGCAAACGTACGCGCCGCTTGGCAAGCTAACGTTGCAGGGCACATCACAGACCGGGCGCGTTGCAGACGTGTCAGCAGAGCGATTGCGCGTCAATCCTCAAAACAATCGCATTTACGCGGTCGGATGGAACGGCGCCTATGGCAGCGGCAGCGGACAAGTGGTTTATACCGTGGATGGCGATACATTAAAGCAGCGCGGCGCGTTGGACATCCGTTTTCAAGATTCCGGCGTCACACTTGATTTTGACCCCGCTACGAATCGCGTTTTTGTGGTGAGCACGAGTGGACGGTTTGACCTGCGGCTGGGCGTGTACGATGCGGATGACAAGCAGGTGGCTTTGCTCACGCTGCCTGACCGGGCAACCGGCATGGTATACAATCCGCAAACTCATCACCTCTTTTTAGCGCACCCCGATAATACGATTCAAATTCTGGACAGCACCTCGTTTGGGACCGTGGCGCAATTGAAGGTGAATACTCCCGGCGCGCTGACGCGACTCGGAAACACAATCTATGTCGCGGGTTTTGATGGCAAGGTCACATTGATTCAAGACGCCGACAGTCCGGTCCCACCCGCGCCCGCGACGCCCACACCGGTATCGAACTACACCCCGCGCGCCCCCCGCAAGCCAATTCCATCCGTTCGGTTCGTTGCCACACCCGCGCCGGTTTTGCGCCCCGGCTGGACGACGTTCACGAATGCGAATTTGGGAGTGCACGCGTTGGCATTTGATTCCGCTGGTAACTTGTGGACAGCTAGCGACGGTGGGGCAGTGCATTGGAATCTGAAAGCGGGTTCGTACATCAAGTACACCGTTGAACATGGGCTGGCGTTCAACCGCATCACCAGTATCGCGGTTGCGCGTGATGGCGCGGTCTGGTTTGGAACGGACGGCTATGGCGCAACGCGTTTTGACGGCAAAACCTGGAAGACGTACACGCAAGCCGATGGGCTGGCGAGCAACGCGGTGCATGCCATTGCCGCTGCCCCGGATGGCGCAGTGTGGTTCGGCACAAGCGCGGGTGTGTCGCGCTTTGATGGACGCGCGTTCAAAACGTACGCTGAAGCCGACGGCATGGCAAACGATTTGATTTGGGCGATAGGAATCGCAGCCGACGGCGCGGTTTGGGTTGGGACAGGCGGTGGCGGTGTGTCGCGTTTTGATGGCATGAAGTGGACCAATTACAACACCATTGACGGCTTGGCAGATAATGTTGTGACTGCGCTAGCCGCTGCGCCGAATGGGTCTGTTTGGTTTGGTACTAACGGCGGCGTATCGCGCTGGGATGGACGTACATTCGAAATGTACACGCAAGCGGACGGTTTGGTAAACAACTTTATTTCGTCCATCGCCGTCGCGGCTGATGGCACCGTTTGGGCTGGCTCGAACCTGAGCAATGGATTGTCACGTTTCGACGGACGCGAGTGGAAAACGTTTACGCGCGCCGATGGGCTAGCCGACGATGCGATCTTGTCACTCGCCACCTCTTCCGATAACGCAGTCTGGGTGGGAACGCGGTACGGCGCAACGCGTTTCGACGGTGCGACATGGACGACGTATCTTACCGCCGATGGGCTGGGCGGCGATCCACCCATCAATAACACGGTGATTGCACATGCCGTTGCATTGTCTCCAGATGGCGCGCTTTGGTTTGGTACCGATAACGGCGTGTCCCGATATGATGGAAAAATTTGGCGGACGTATAGCTACGCCGACGGTTTGCCAGATAACATGGTCTTGGCGCTCGCGCTTGCACGTGACGGAGCAATCTGGGCGGGAACGTGGCGCGGCGTCGCGCGTTTTGATGACACCGCGTGGAAAACCTACAACAAAGATAGCGGCTTACCCGATGACGACGTTCAGAATATCGCCGTCGCACCCGATGGCAAGCTTTGGGTCGGTACGTTCAAGGGGCTTGCCGTGTTCGACGGCGCATCCTGGAAAACGTACACGAAAGCCGATGGGTTGGCAGGCGATTTTGTGGGTGATATTGCCATTGCTCCAAATGGTCAAGTGTGGGTGAATACGACCGAAGGCATCTCGCGCTTTGACGGCAAGACGTGGAAAATTTTTACAACTGCGGATGGCTTGCCCGATACAGTGATTTCTTGGTTCGCCGTGCGAACCGACATTGCCGCCGCGCCCGACAACGCGATCTGGTTCGCCACTTCAAACGGTGTCGTGCGTTATGACGGCAAGGGTTGGAAAACCTTCACCACTGCCGATGGCTTGGCGGATAACTTCATTCTGGCGATTGCGGTTGCTGCGGATGGCACAGTGTGGGCTTTGGCTTGGCGGATAACTTCATTCTGGCGATTGCGGTTGCTGCGGATGGCACAGTGTGGGCTTTAACCGACGCGGGCGTTTCGTATTTTGACGGCAAGGTGTGGAAAACCATCCACAGCGCTGGCATGTTCGAGCGAGCTTCCGCGATGACCGTCGCGCCGGATGGAGCAGTGTGGTTCACCGCAGGGTCGAGCGTTGTGCGCTTCGCCACGGGCGCGCGCTAGGATTTGGTTGCGGGGGCAAGAC
Source organism: Chloroflexota bacterium (assembly GCA_016209205.1). Lineage (GTDB taxonomy): Bacteria > Chloroflexota > Anaerolineae > UBA4142 > SHND01 > SHND01. The sequence goes on along the minus strand of JACQWQ010000073.1, from coordinate 368 downwards.
CTTCGAGGTTTCCAAAACATAAGCGTCAATTTACGCGTTCGCGTGCCATGGGTGATGGGAATAGATCGCCCATCGCATGTATCGCCAAACCCTCGAAGCTCTGTGTGAGTGGATGGCAATCTCATGGAAGCAACTTTACCCTCCATCTTTGAACGCGTAATCGCTCGTCCACGCGCCGCGTGGGTGACGTTGCTATTGAGTGGAACGCTATTTGCGCTGCCCATCATATTACCACAGCGGTACATCGCCAACCGCTAAAGGTTGACCTATTCGACGCCAAACCCTTCGAGCCAATCGGCAGGCAAAGTCTCGTCGTCGCTCTAACATTTGTCGGGGGCATCGCCTTGAGCTTGGTGTTTGGCATCAAT
>JACQWQ010000234.1 GCA_016209205.1 Chloroflexota bacterium | reverse complement strand
CTCCAAGTCAATGACACCAACGGCACCGGCGATGATTTCACACGCTTTGAAAAACAAGGCATCGGCGTCATTGTCGTTTTGGTGAATAGTTTCGACAGCCATGGCACTATCCCCGCGCCCGCGCAGTACGATGAATTTGCCCAACGCTGCACCGAAACCGTCGCGCAATCTACGGGCGCGCGTATTTGGGTCATCGGGCGCGAGCCGAATGCGGCGTTTGCGCGACCGAACGGTAAAGCGATCACGCCCGAAGAATACGCGCGCTGTTTCAATCGCTGCCGTCGCGCGATTCGCGCGGTCGCGGGGCATGCAAACGATTGGGTCGTTCCCGCCGCGATCGCGCCGCAGAATATCGAAACGACGTATCCCGGAAATCCGACCGGTGATTGGGTGAACTATTTCGCGGACGTGTTGACGCAAATTCACACACAGGGGGGGGGGATGGACGCGCTGGCGCTGCACGTGCTGGGGTCGAATCAAATGCCGGATGACCTCCGCCGGGCGGTCTTGCTTCCCCCCCCCTTTACCAAAAATCACCAGGGCTTTCAAGCGTATCGCGATTTCATTGCCGCGATTCCGCTGCACGCGCGTAACTTGCCGATTTTGATTGCTGAAACATCACCCACAAACGCGCGCGGGCAAGTATGGGAGAACCGAAACCGAGGTTGGATTCAAGCCGCATTCGAAGAAATCAACGCGTGGAATGCCGACGCGACCCGGCAGCCCATCATTGCGCTCTGTTTGTTTCAATGGCAGCACGAGTTGTGGGGCATTTCCGACAAGCCCAAATTGATCGCCGACCTGCGCGCCGCGCTGAAAAACGAATATCGCGTGCGGATGCCGGGCGAGATTCCGGTGAGTGCGCGCGAGCCGCGCGTCGCGCAAGTTGAGACGCCCGCGCAAACGACGATACCACAGCGCGAAATTTCAGAAGCGGGCGTGTTCAATCCCGATAACGCGTTCGCGCTGGTGATTGGCATTCCGGGCGCGCTGCTCGGGCGGCGGGTTCCGGTGGCAAGCAAAGACGCGATAGAAATTGCTTCGGTCTTGACGGACCCCGCGCTGTGCGGCTATCGCCCCGAAAATGTGCGCCGCCTTTTGGACCAAGAAGCTACACGCGCAAACATTCTCGATTCACTGACCAGCTTGGCGCGCCAAGCCAAGCCCGATTCCACGGTACTGATTTATTTTGTCGGCGCCGCCGTAAGCGTTGCCCAACGTTCGGGAACCGTCAACTATCTCATTCCTGCCGACGCGCAAACGCCCTCCGATCCGCGTTTTGTTTCCACTTTGATTTTTGTGGCAGACCTCAACCGCGCGCTGCGTAAAATTCGCGCGCGCGTGCTGCTGCTGCTCGACACCATTTCGTCTGTTATAGGAGATGAAACTTCCGAGATGCCCCGCCCGGTTGCAATCGGCGAAGAAATTGTTCCTACCGTTTCTGTGCTGGAGCTTGCGCGAATGAGTGAAGGGCGTTCAGCGCGCGACATCGGACACTCGCTCGCGTACTATCTGCTGCAAGCATTGCGCGGCGACGTATTCAGCCGAGACGGGATGATTCGCGTCAAGGACCTGGCGGATTTCGTGCGCGCGCGGATGCAGCAAGAAAAACCGCAGCAATCGCGTTTCAACGCCGTGACGGGTCCGAATTTCGCGATGGCGTTGTATCGCGGCGGCAGCGCAGGAGTGCAAGCAACGCAGACGTCCCGCGCGCCGTATCTCGATTTTGACGTAAAGATTCGACCCGCGCCGGATGGCAAAGGTTACATCGCGCACATTCAATCCCCCGCCGGAGAGGTCGAAACGCGCTTTGAAAATCCGATTACGGATTTGGAACTCGAGAATTTCCTTCTCAGAATGCAACCAAGGCAGAGATAAAATGGCTGTCCTTTCAAGCGGAGCCGATGCTGCCCAAGAAATCGGCGGCAGACTTTATGACGCGCTCTTTGCCAATGATGCCAGAGCCGCGCTGCTGCGTACGACGCAGGAAGCCAGAGAGCAGGGCAAAGGAGTGCAGATTCGTTTGGACTTGGAGGAGGCGCCCGAACTTGGGGACTTGCCGTGGGAATTTTTGTATGACCGTTCACGCGAACTTTTTCTCAATCTCGCGGAAGAAACGACGGTCGTTCGCTCTCTCGATGCGCCGCGTGCAGCGCGCCCCTTGGCGCTTCAACTGCCGCTCAGAATTCTCGCAGTCTTTACCAGTCCCAACAATCTTGCTCCATTGGACATTGAACGCGAGTGGCAAGGACTGAATGCGGCGCTTGGCGAATTGACGGCACGCGGGCTGGTCGAATTGCAGCGACTGGAACATGCGTCGTTAGGAGACTTGCAGCGAATGATGCGGCGTTCCGAAATCCACATCCTTCATTTTTCAGGACACGGCGGCTTTGACATTGACCGCGGCGAAGGTTTTTTTATTTTGGAAGATGAAAAAGGAAATGGGCGGCAAGTCGGTGTGCAGACGTTGGGAACGCTGCTGGGCGACTGGAAAACTTTGCGGCTATTGACGTTGATGACGCTCCAAGGCACGCGTGCAGTAACCGCCCCCTTGCTGAGAATCGCACCCGCGCTGATTCGTCAAGGCGTTCCCGCCGTGGTTGGAATGCGCTTTGAGCTGAGCGACCGCGCGGCAATTACTTTTGCGCGCGAATTCTACAGCGCGCTCGCCGACAATTATTCGCTTGACACGGCGCTTGCTCAAGCGCGCAAGGCGATCTACGCGGACGGCAATGAAACGGAATGGGCGACGCCGGTGCTTTATACGAGCGCGCGCGACAGCGTGATTTTTGATGTGCAGTCCATCCCAGCCCGCCCCGAACCCGCGCCGCGCGTGACTGTTTCGGAGCGCGGTTCAGAAGTGGATGCCAAGTCCAAACCCGCGCGCAAGACAAAATCCGCCAAGCCAAAGACAACACGCGCCAAAGCCCCGACCAAAACCGCTGCTCTCGAAAGGGCGGAACTAGAACCTGACACGATTCTCCAGAATCGCTATCGCATCCGGAAAAAAATTTCCGAGAGTGATTTGAGCAGCATTTATCTGGCACGCGATGAACGTCTTGGCGGAAAACAGTGCGCGCTCAAGGAACTCAAGACCGGAACAGATATATCTGCGTCGCGCCAACAGGAGCTGTTCAAGCAAAGTACGGAAATTCTCTCCCGCCTGTCACATCCTTCTCTGCCGCGCGTCACCGATTATTTTGAATCGGAAGCGCACTTTTATTACATCATGGATTTCATCGAAGGGAATACGCTGGAAAATCTCCTCGCGCAAAACGGCAAACCGTTTTCGGTGGACCAAGTTCTCCCGTGGGCAAATGAACTGTGCAATGTGCTCACCTATCTGCACGCGCGAACGCCGCCGTTCCTACACGGCAACATCTCGCCGGAGCATATTCTTCAAACTACGGATGGCAGCTTGGTGCTGCTCGGCTTTGACATGTTCGCGCTTTATCCGCAGACGGAAAAATCCGGTGAACTTGTCGGCACACCGGGCTACGTCGCGCCGGAACAAATCGAAGGAAACTTGACCGTCCAGTGCGACATTTACGCGTTGGGCGTCACGCTGTATCATCTCTTGACGGTGTATGACCCGGCCGAGTCCCTCTTTGATCTGCCGCCAATTAGAAAATTGAATTCGACCGTGCCAACACACATTGCCGACGCGCTTGCTGCTGCCTATGCGCTTGACCCTCAACAGCAATATGCGTCCGCCGCCGATTTTCAACGCGCGCTGCAAGCGCCGCCGAAAAATCTCCTCGACCGGTTCTTGCGCCGGGCATAGCAGCACGTCACTTATGCCCAAAGCCACGCGCGAAATGCGGTTGGCGTGCGTATGTTTCGCGTTCGTGTATTTTCGATTATACTTGATGGGTGGACATTGACCGCGAACTCAAAGAGACACTCGAACAACTTTTGGAGCTGTGCCAACAATACGGCACGCCTTTGTCTGCGCGCGACGTTGTGATTGTCCTGAACAGAGTGCGAACGCTTTTGAAAGCCAAGCGATGAACACAAAAGTATATTGTCCTGACTGCCATTCAGCAGTTGGCTTGCCGCGAAAAGGGAGTGTCATGGAAACGTTGACTTGCCAAGCTTGCGGTCAGCGATTTCTGCCGCGCTTTTATTGCCCCGACGCGAAAGTAGAATCGCGTCATGCTTTCGTTCCCTCGTCTATTCTTGTTGATAATGCGGGCGCAGTCTATACCTTTTGCCCGGAACATACCTTTACGACGTATGCTCTTGTCACCGATGAAAAACCGCGCCCTCAACCGGTGCTCCTCGATACGCTTTTGCGCCGTCTTGATTCCTTCGCGTTTCGTCTCGCAATCGAAATCGAGGGGTTGCGCTGGCGGTTTTTCTCACGCCAATAGACGAGCGCCTCTGTCAAGGACAAACTGAAAAATCAATCCGCGCGTTATTGCCGTTGGACTGTTTGAACGGGACGCGACTCGCGTCGGGGTTTTGAAAATGCGGCACGCCGTACAGCGCGATGCAGCCGCCGGGTCCGCGCACGGACCAATTCGACGCTGACGTGAATTGCGAAACGCCCGGCGGCGCGACGATGCGCTGCGCGTCCGTCTCGCCAAATGCTTTTTTCGCGTCCGGTTGATACACCAACACCAGCCAATCAAAAGGTTGTTGCGTACCCGTCGTATTGAGAAAGGTCGCGACAAAACTCACGCCTTGATTGCGTTTGGGGTTCGCGGGTTCGGGGCACAGCGCGGTGATATACACCCCGGACGGCAGGTTGGACGAAACGGTTGGCGGCGCCCATGCAGCTTGATTGAGCGTGACCGCGCCCTGCAAATTCCACACCGCGAAATCGTCAAAGTGAATGTGCACCGGCTCGTCGTACGCGCCCGCGACCAGACCGACGCGTCCGGGCTGCAATGCCGCGTCGCTTGTCGCGCCGACCAATTGCCCGTTGACGCACGCATAGATTTGTGCGCCATCCATGAGCAGCGCGAGTTCATTCACACCGTTTTGACGAATCGCCGCTGTTTTGGTCCACGGAATCAAGTCGTGCCATTGTCCCTGCACCAGTTTGGCGATGCGGTACGAGCCGCTGTCCGAAATGCGAAACGTGTAATAATTGTTGTCGTCCTGTCCGCCAAAGACAACACCATAATTGTTCAACGCGGGTCCTTCCAATTTCCACGCGCGCGTTACTATCGCCTGATGCAGACTGCGTTCGCGCAGCAACATCCACGCGTTGCCTGTTTTATTTTTTTGCGTCACGGCGAAATGGAATTCACCGTCTTTGTAAAAATGGTTATAGTCTGCGCCGTAATATTCGGTCCAGCCGCTTGACCGATTGGAAAAATCGTCCGACCAGTACACGCTGTGCGGAGGGTTGGGACAGGACTGCCCCAGCGCGAGCGGACGCGTCGGCGTCGGAGGAATGCGCGTGGGCGTGCGCGTGGGCGTACGTGTCGTGGGCAAACGCGTCGGCGATGGCGGCACAAACGTGTGAGTGGGCGTTGCGGTTGCGGTGGGCGACACAATCGTTTGGGTGGGCGAAGGCGCGCTTTTTGTTTCGATGGTTGCCGATTGTGTTGGACTGAGTTGTTCGGTCGGAAGGACAACCCGTGTCGGAATGGATAAAGGCCAATCGGCAGAAGAGGTAGGCGCCAAGACATCTTGCGCGACAGGAGCAGCTTGCGTCTCGATTGTGCGCGTGCCCAAACCCGCGGGCATTTGCGTGGCTGCCCGCGCGACAGAGGTCAATGCTTCTGATTCGACCTCTTGTGGATTCGTAGTGATTGCGACGAGCGCCTCGACCAGCAAGCACGCGACACAGGCAAACAGAAACAAAACGCCCACTAGAGCGGATTCCAGTCTGATTGGTGGGCAGACCTTTCGGGTTTTCGGAAACCCGAAAGGTCTTTTGCCCACATACGAATTAGGAATCCGCTCTAACAGTGCAATGCTGCGCGGTCCGCGCCACGCGCGTTGCCGCGCAGCAATACGCGTGGATGGCGCGGCGCTCACTTCGGGCAACGTTGCAGGAGTGTGCCCTTCCATTGGCGGCTCGGCGCGCACCCAAGTTGTTCCATTGTAACGATGCCATTCACCTGATTCTGCGCCGAGCATCCAGAATGTTCCCGCGTCATCTTGCACAACCAGCTTTTTGAGCGCCTCGTCGAATTCGCCAGCCGTCAATTTGCCCGTATTGCGCTGCGCTTGAAGCGCGGCAAATTCGCGTTCGGATGCTTGAAAGCGCGGCGGCAGGATCGGGCGCGCGGCGCCACACTGACTGCAAAATTTGGAATTCGGAGCGAGTTCCGTTCCACATTTGATGCACCTCATCGCTCTACCTCCGTAGAGAACGTGACCTGTGACGCGTGATGGGAATGGCGCAGCGGAATTTTTCTATTTCACCTGACGCGGCGGTTCCACAATATCCCAGCGTCCGCTCATCGGCGACCAACCGCCGTGAACACCCCAGAACCAGCCCCACCCTTCACTCGAGCCAAGCATATTGTCGGGATGAGAAAGCAATGTCCCGCCAAACGTAACGTTGCTGTGCCCGCCGATAATTGCTCCGCCCGAGGTCACGCTGCCGGCGATGCCGTCGAAATCTTCGAGCCGCGCCGGACGCTTGGTGGTAAATTCGGACCCGGTGGAATCTTGGGCATAACCGGCGGTCACAGGCAAGCCAATGGACAAACCGCCGCCGACAAAACGGATGAGGCAGCGGCGTACCGGAAAGCCGTCGCTGTTCAACTCGGTCAATTCATAATAAGCGACAAAGGGAGCGAGATCTTTTAGGACCGGCAGGTTCAATTTTTTGATCAGCACAGAGCCATTCATGCCGTACGCCCAGCCAACTGCGCGCAGGCGAAAGCGCCGGTACGTTGCGGGTTTGGGTCCACCGGAGGATTTCGTTTCTTCTTTCTCCTCGACTTTGGGTTCTACGTACGATTCGACCACAAAAGTCCATGGACCCGTAAAACCGTGCTTGCGTAGAAAGGATTCGTTCAGCGCAAAGACCACTTTGTCGTCATTGACGATTTCGCCTTCGGTCTGTCCGTTCATTTGATAAAGCACAATTTTCCCCGGCAAATCAATTTCAAAACGCAACAGCGTCGGAAAGCCCATCTCTCTGATAATTCGTTCCGCCCACCACTCTTGCAGCGGACTGGGAGCTACGTCGGACAACGCGGAAAATGCGCCGCTCAACAAGCGGTCCAAGCCCGATAATGCCAGCGCGCGTTGGCTTTGCGCATCGCCCACTTTGACTTCGGGCGTCCCCTGCGCGTTCAAATCCACTTTCGGTTTGGGTCCTATCGGCGTGGAACGCCACTGGTCCCACTGGTTCCAATCCCAGTCCTTCCATGTATCCGCGTCGCCGAGACCGGGAAACGTAAATTCGGCGCGATAAAACGTGACGCCGGTGTTTGGGTCCACCTTGATGGTGATGCGCGGCGCGGGCGCATCTTTTTTCCCTTGCAGGAACGCGTCGTATTCGTCAACCGAAAAGCGTTTGCCATAGCGCAAGACATAAATGGACTCGGCGCGTTTGACAAAACCCTGCTGTTTCATTTTTTCCGGGTCCATGAGCTGCATTCCTTTGGGCAGCTCGTCAATGGTTTCCGGGAAACGCATCGAGGATTTGTACGCCGCGCCGTATTGAGTTTGCATGTCCACGTTGGCTTCGTGCGACCATTTCGCGAACGCGCTGTCTATTTGCTCTTCGGCTTCGAACCAAATAAATTGTTCGTCGTCCGGGTTGTACGGATGCGTGATGGAGGTGCTGAACGTCAGCGTAATGCACCCGAAACTCAAAATGGCGAGGAGCAAACTCAGCACGAATGCGCGCCAGCGCAAGCATCGCGCTTTTTGGGCTGTTCCGTCAGATTCATGAACAACTTGCATAAGACACCTCCGCGCACTGCGACCGCTCAAAAAAAAATCGCCCGCTGCGCTTGCACAGACGGACGATGGATTCACTTGTTTATTTCATTACGCCTGCCAACGCGACGGGCAGGCGCATTCTCAACCTCTGCCCCCACTCGAGCAGAGGCACTTGCTGTTTTAGTATCAATACGGTTTAGTTAAGGATCCTCGCAGAGACCTTTCGGGTTTGTGCGATGGTTACATCGCGAGAAACCCGAAAGATACCGTCTTGAATGTCAAGGGGTCACGGGATGAATTTTTGCATAATTTGGATCGAACGGTTTGCGAGATTTCAAGACCCCGTAAGCCAGACACAATAACTTGT
>JACQWQ010000227.1 GCA_016209205.1 Chloroflexota bacterium | reverse complement strand
TCCAGATTCTGGCAAAATTGGGTTTGGGGGTTCATCGGCTCGGTTTGTTTAGACATACTCAAACTGTGCCCGATGAATCCTCTTTTTGCAAGTCTACTTTTGCCGCGCCTGTCTCATTTCACGCCCAGATGGGGTGATACCTAAAATCATTCCGCATCGAATTTTGACCGAATTTAGACCCGCGCCGCGTACGTTCAACGTGGGATGATGCTTCCGCAGCGCCGCATCCTCTCTAGATTATTGCGACCTGTGGTGTTCCGAGACCTTCGAGGTTTCCGGAAACCTCGAAGGTCTCGCGGAGTAGAACTATGAATGTTCGTCACATTTTTCTTGCGGTGTGCGTGCTCTCGCTTATCACTTTAGCCGTACCCTCGTTTTCGTTCGCTCAAACCCCTGACCGCATCGGCTCGCTCGATATTTCCGTCTGGCCCGAATTTGATGACCCGCGCGTGCTCGTTCAATATGATGGAACTTTGGTCGCGCAAAACAATTACCCGCGCGAGCTCTCGTTTTACATTCCCGCGAGCGCGACCTTGGTGGCGACGGCGTACAAGGACGAATCGCAACAATATCTCAACACCGAGCCGCCAACCGTAACCGATGCGGGCAACGGCTTGAAACGCGTTAGCTTGAAAACGCCCAAGCCGAATTTCCATCTCGAATACTATAACGACGCGATCAAGGGTGCGCCGGACAAGCAATTTGATTTTGTGTACACCGCCAGCTTGCCCGCCGATTCGGTTCAGATTCAAGTGCAGCAGCCGCTCAAAGCGGACAATTTCAAAACCGCGCCCGCCGCGGCGTTAGTGTCGGAAGGGATGCACGGTTTCAAGTACCACATTTTCAACTATCCGGGCCTCGCCGCCGACCAGGTGCTCAAGCTCCAAATCAATTACACCAAAACGGACCCGAATCCGTCCATGCAAAACGTTGTGCCGCCGGAAACCGCGCCGCAGTCCAACCCTGCCGATGCCGCCGTGGCTAGCGATCCGCAGCGGCTGTACATGATGGTCGGCATCGGCATTGCCGTCGCGTTGGGCTTGCTATTGTTGTGGTTCTGGTACACGCGTCGCCAACCGCGCCTTGCTTTTGCGGGCTCGAATAGCGGTGCCGCCTCAAGTAAAAAAGCAGAACGCGCAAGTGGGTTTTGCAGTCAGTGTGGCAACGGGCTGCACGCGGGCGACAATTTTTGTCCCAAGTGCGGCGCGAAACGAAAATAACAGGACCTGACAGGTTTGCATAGCGGGCGCGGGACATGCAAGCATGTCCTGAGCCCCGCGTCCACGATGCATAAAACGTACGCCATAAAAACCTGTCAGGGCTGAAACTATGATGCGCGTCATGCAGCGTTCCATCACACAGGTAGAGGACAGAACAAAACCGGCGTCGCCGTCGCGCCGGTTGTCCGAACGCGTGTCAATGCTGCAGCAGGTCTTGCCGCTCGCGTTGTTGGTGATGGTCATGTTTTACCAAGTGACGCGGCACTTGATCTTTCCGGCGAGCGATCACCCTGCGATGTTCGCCATCGAGTTTTTGGTGTTCGGTCTTGGCGCGCCGGCGATGTTGTGGCTGACGCTGAATTGGATCGCGCAAGAAATTCGCGCGCGGGAAGCTGCCGAAGACCAAGCCGATACGCGCACACGGATGCTGCTCGAAATGCAGCATCGCATCAAGAACAATTTACAGACGGTCGCGGATTTGTTGTCGCTGGAACTGGCGCGCCCGACGACGCACCCCAATGCCGCGCAGAGCTTGCGCGATTCGGTGACGCGCATCAAAACGATTGCCGCCGCGCACGAATTGCTGACCGCCGATCAAGTGGGCGCGACCGACATTCTGGAACTCGCTACGCGCGTCGCGGAAAATGCGCGGCTCGCCCAAATTCATCCGGGCCAAAACATACAGATTCGTGTGACGGGTGAGTCAGTGCGCCTGAATTCGAAAGCGGCGACCGCGTTCGCGTTGGTCATCAACGAACTGGTGAGCAATACGTTCGAACACGGGTTTGCCGATGGCGCGACGGGCGAAGTGGAAATCGGCATCGCGACGGATGAACAACGCGCGTACATTGTGATTCAAGACAGCGGCGTAGGTTTGCCGGAGGACTTTGACCCGAAACGCGATGCCGGACTGGGCTTGCGGATTGTGCGCACTTTGATTGAAAAAGATTTGCGCGGGACCTTCACGCTGGACAATGTCCGGTTGTCCGACATGCCCGTGCCGGTGAATGGCGCGCGCGCAGAATTTTCATTTCCCATTTGAGACCTGACAGGTTTTTGAGACGTAGGTTCTACATCTCGCGCCCGCGAGGTACATCGCGCAGGTGGTGTGCAAAGCTGCTGTTTGGAAACCTGTCAGGTCTTGTCAAGAACGACCATGAAACCATTACGTATCGTCATTGCCGACGACGAAAGTTTGCACTCGATGAGTCTGCGCGAGCAGCTGGAAACGCTGGGGCATCGTGTCGTCGGCGAAGCCGGGGACGGCGAAACGACGCTGCAACTGCTGCGCGATTTGCATCCCGATCTGGCAATTCTCGACATCAAGATGCCTGACCCCGACGGCATCCAAGTCGCGGAAAGGATCATGCAGGAACAACCCTTGCCGATTATCTTGCTCACGGCGTACAGCGAAGGTTCGCTGGCAGAACGGGCGGCAGAGGCGCATGTCGCCGCGTATTTGATGAAGCCCGTGTTATCCCAAGACCTGATGCCTGCCATCGCGCTGGCGACCTCGCGCTTTAACGAGTTCCAACTGCTCAACAAAGAAGTCCATGACTTGCGCGATGCGCTCGAAACGCGCAAATTGATCGAACGCGCCAAAGGCATCTTGATGCGGCGCTTGAATTTGAACGAAGAAGAAGCCTTTCGCCGGATGCAGCGCCGCAGCCAAAACGAAAATAAAAAGATGAGTGAAATCGCCAACGCGATCATAACGGCAGATGGGATGCTCTGATGGAACAGCACTGTTGGCACAGCATGGTTCGACTATGCTCACCACATGGTTGGACTGCTGTGCCGCTTTACCAACATTCCACTTCGTTTTGCTGGGATTCCCCGATGTTTGCAAGCCCCGCACGGCTCGAGCCGTGCGGGGCTTGTGTTTCTGTAAACCCCAACTCGAACAAGCCGAACCCAAACATACAGAGGGTGGATCATACCTTTTCTGATAGGCGTATAGCTCCGCGACTACTCTAGTTCGTCAGAACGGGCAGTGGGAATTTATACCAACGGGTCGTGACACGCGCTACGGAATATGTTATACGATATGCGGTATAACATGGAGTCGTCGCGATGACGCGAACTACACTCAGCATTGCCCCGCTGGATGGTCCAACCTCGCTCAAGGACCACGCGTATCGCCGCATCAAAGAGGCGATCCTCACTTTGCAATTGAAACCCGGCGCCGCGCTCGTCGAAGCGGAACTCGCCGAACGTTTGGGCATCAGCAAAACGCCTGTGCGCGACGCGCTCCTCGAATTACGCCGCGAAGGGCTTGTCACCAAAATCCCCTATTCGGGCACCTTTGTTTCGGAAATCACCGAACAAGATATTCGCGAGATTATTCAGATTCGAGCGGTGTTAGAAGGACTCGCCGCCAAACTCGCAACGCCCATGTTTGCGGATGCGGAACTTGAGCATTTAGACCAATTGATCGCAGAGGAACTTGTAGCAATAGACCACGGGAATATCGAACTTGCCGCCAAGTTGAACGCCCAATTCCACGAGATTATCCTCAGCAAAGTAGAAAACGAGCGCCTCGTCGCGCTCATCGAAAATTTTGAAGACCAGTTGCAGCGATTCCGAACCCTCTCGAGCCAACTCAAAGGGCGCTTGGGCAAATCGGCAGAGGAACACCGTGTCGTTCTGATGGCATTACGCGAACGTGACGCGGAACAAGCCGAGCGCGCGTTCCGCGCGCACCTTTTGAGCGTACTGGACGACCTGACGCGTGAGGGAATGCAACTTGAAACAAAGGAGCCAAGATGAGAGATTTACGCGAGTTTATTGCACAGGCGGAATGCGAAGGCGAACTGCGGCGCGTGACTGCGCCGGTGGACTGGAACCTCGAACTGAGTCACATTGCCAAGTTGAACGAAGAGCGCAGCGGACCCGCGCTGCTGTTTGAAAATGTCAAAGACTATGCTTCGCCCGTGTTGACGAGCGTGTGCACCACCACCGCGCGTCTCGCCCTCATCATGGGCATGCCCAAATCGTCCAGTTTGGTGGACCTGATGCGCGAATGGGTCAAACGCACGCGCACGCAGATACCGCCGGTTTGGGTGGACAGCGCGCCGTGCAAAGAAAACGTGATGCGCGGCGACGATGTGGATTTGTACAAATTTCCCGTCCCGTGGGTCTATCCCAAAGACGGCGGACGCTATTTTGGCACTGCCGTTTTTGTCGTCACCAAGGACCCCGATACGGGCTGGGTGAATCTCGGCACGTACCGCTTGCAGCTGCTCGACAAAAACATTCTCGGCACCCAGTTCATCAAAGGCAAGCATGCAGACCTTATGCTCAAAGCGTACGCGGCGAAAAAACAGCCCATGCCTGTGGTCGCCGTCGTCGGCGCAGATCCGCTTCTATTTTTGATGGGCGCGGCGCGTCTGCCCGCATTTGAATCCGAGTTCGGGTTTGCGGGCGCCATTCGCGGCGCGCCGATTGAGGTCATTAAAGCCGAGACAAATGATTTGCCCGTGCCCGCATCGGCGGAAATCGTCGTCGAAGGCGAAGTAGACCCCACCGCGACCATGCCCGAAGGTCCATTCGGTGAATACACCGGCTATTATTCGGGAATCGGCGCAACGCCGCGTCCATTCATCAAGGTGAATTGCATCACGCATCGCAATAACCCGATTTACTGGGGCACCACCGTTGGGCGCGCCGTGACGGACACGCACATGACGATGGCGCTCACGTACGGCTCGACCTTGTGGCAAGAACTCGAAGCGATGCGCATCCCCGGCATCAAATCGGTCTATTGCCCGCCCGAAGGGTCGGGGCGTTTCCTCGCGATTATTTCCGTGAAACAGATGTACCCCGGTCATTCTGCGCAAGTGGGCACCGCCGCGATTTCGACCGAGATGGGCGCGTATGGTTTGAAAACGGTCATCGTCGTGGACGAAGACATTGACGCGTGGGACCTGCCGCGCGTGCTGTGGGCGCTCTCGTTCCGCTTTCAACCCTCGCGCGCAGAATTCATCAAGCGCGGGCGTTCGACGCCGCTCGATCCTTCGCTGCCGCTCGATGCGCGCGAAATCACCTCACGGCTCATTATTGATGCGACGATTCCGTACGAGTGGAAAGACAAGCCGATTCCGGTTGAACTCGATCCGATTGTCGAAAAGCGCGTTCTGGCGCGTTGGGATGAATTGTTCCCCGAACAATCCGCAAGCGAAGCTGTACCAATATCAGGCGACGGCAACGGACACATCCAGAGTTCCGAGCCGGTTGTCGCAGAAGGCGCGAAATTTGAAATGTGAATAGCCGATAGCGAATAGCCGATAGCAGATAGCGGATAGCAGATAGCCGGTAGCGAACTGCCATCTGCCATCCGCCATACGCCATCATGCCAAAAATCTCCGGTTTCGTTTTCGACGTAGACGGCTGCGTGGCGCGCGGCAACAAGGCGCTGCCCGGTGTGCCCGACACGCTTGCAAATTTGCGCGAGCGCGGCATTCGCTGTGCGTTCTTTACGAATGAAAATCAACGGACACGCGCGCAAGTCGTCGAGAAATTGAACGCGCTGGGTATTCCTTGCACGCAAGAGGATGTGTTGACCTCGGCGACGATTGCCGCGCATGTGACGCAGACGCTGCATCCCAACAAACAAGTGCTGGCAGTCGGCGCAGCAGGTCTGATAGAGGCGTTGCAGTTGGTCGGCGCGACGTTGGTGGATTGGGAACACGCGGCAGATGCCGAAGTGGTCGTGATGGGCAAGGATCCGGATTTCAATATGAAACGCCTCGACGCGGTGTGCCAGACAATTTGGCGCGGCGCGGATTTTATCGCGACGAATCTGGACGCTAAAGTGCCGAGCGCGAACGGTTTTATTCCTGCGACAGGCCCGATGATTCAAGCCGTTGCGTATGCGACCGGCAAGGAACCGTTGGTGACTGGCAAGCCGTCCAAATGGGCGGGTGAGATGGCGGTAAAAGCATTGGGCATTCCGTCCGCACAAGGCGCGGTGGTAGGCGATCAACTCGAACAAGATATTCGCATGGGCAAAGAAGCGGGCTTGTTCAGCATTCTCGTCCTCACCGGCGCGACGACGCGAGAAATGGCAGAGCACGCGCCTGAACATTTGAAACCCGACCTCGTGTTAGCGGATGTAAATCATTTGCCCGAATGGTTGGACGGCAGAGCAAGGTAGCATAGCCCCTTGTGGGCGTCGCATTCAACGCGCACAAGGCGCTATGCTACAGTAATCTAAATGAGAGACAACCCATACATCCTCTGGTTTCACGACTGTGACAAATCGTGTGTGCCGCGTGTGGGCGGCAAGAATGCGAGCTTGGGCGAGATGATGCGCGCCGGTATGCGCGTCCCACCCGGTTTTGCCGTCACCACGGCGGCGTATCGCGATTTTCTCGAGCTCTCGGGTTTGCAAGCCGAGATTCAAAAAATGCTCGCCGGTGTGGATACGGACGATGTGGATTGGCTGGAAGCGACCAGCCGCGAAATCCGATCAAGGATGAGCGAGTGTCCCATTCCGTACGCCATCAGCGACGCGATTTGTGACGCTTATCAAACCCTCTGCGCCCAGTGCAATGGTACTGACTTGCCGGTTGCAGTACGTTCGAGCGCGACGGCAGAAGACTTGCCCAACGCCTCGTTCGCAGGACAGCAGGATACGACGCTATGGGTCCGCTCTGCCGGAAGCGTACTGATTCGAACCGCGATTTCTTGGTCCAGTCTCTTTACCGCGCGCGCTATCGCCTATCGCAACCAGATGGGTTTTCCTCACGACAAGGTGTTGATCAGTGTGGGCGTGCAAAAGATGGCAAACTCGAAAACGTCGGGCGTCATGTTCACCCTGAATCCTACCAATGGCGATCGTTCCAAAATCTGCATTGACGCCAGCTGGGGCTTGGGCGAAAGTGTCGTCTCGGGCGTAGTCACTCCGGACAATTTTGTGGTGGACAAGGTAACATTCACCATTATTCGCCGCACCGCTTCGCCCAAAACCATCGAATATGTTCCCAACCACAAAGCGGGCAAAGTCGAGATTCGCGATGTGCCCCCCGAACGCCAAATGACGCTGTGTTTGACGGACGAAGAAGTGATTGCGCTCGCGCAGCTGGGC
Organism: Chloroflexota bacterium; assembly: GCA_016209205.1. Lineage (GTDB taxonomy): Bacteria > Chloroflexota > Anaerolineae > UBA4142 > SHND01 > SHND01. The sequence continues at coordinate 527 of JACQWQ010000227.1, read as the reverse complement.
AAGTGTCTGGATATTTGGAATGGCTGCCCGCAGGACATTGAGTGGGCAATAGACTGGGATTTGCCTTTTCCCGAAAACGTGGTTGTTTTACAGAGCCGTCCCGAAACGGTTTGGAGTCGGCGCGCGCGTGTCCCGCTCAGCGCGAATGGGAAAACCGGGGTCGAAGGGGTTTTGGCTTCGCTCTTGTCTCCCGTACGGCTGAGCCCCAAGAGCAAGTAACCGCGCTCGAGACGGCGTTGACTGGTCGAAAGGAGGCGAAAGGGCACACCTTGTGCCATGATCATTTGATTCGTATGCAGCAATTGTCGCCCAGCCCACCTGTCATTTCGAGATAGTCAGCCCGTGTGGGCTATGTGAGCAAGAGGACTGTCATATCGAGCGGGGCGAGATATCTCAGTCCCTTCGATATGACAAGTCCTGTGCAGCCCACCTGTCATTTCGAGATAGTCAGCCCGTGTGGGCTATGTGAGCAAGAGGACTGTCATATCGAGCGGGGCGAGATATCTCGGTCCCTTCGATATGACAAG
>JACQWQ010000226.1:1932-9058 GCA_016209205.1 Chloroflexota bacterium | reverse complement strand
GGGAGAGAGGTCGCATCCGTAGCGCGTTTTCGTAAGGGAGCGGGGAGAGAGGTCGCATCCGTAGCGCGTTTTCGTAAAGGAGAGGCGAGAGAATCCGCATCCGAAGCCCATCCATTGGAAAGAGGGAGGAGAAATCGTGTTTCTGTATTTTGCTAATTATTTCTCGATACACGCTGCTTTTGATGAATTTTTGCAAAAGTATTGACAAAATTTTCATTTCTGGTAAAATAATTGCGTTTTCAGGATTCATCTTGGAGCCACCATGAGCAAATTACTGGCACGCTGCCCCGTTTGCGAACAGGAACTACACGTGACGACATTGGAATGTGTCCACTGCGGTACGGAAATTCGCGGGCATTTTGAAATCGGGCGCTTTGCCCGGCTCAAGACAGACGACCTATACTTTATCGAAATCTTTGTAAAAAATCGCGGGAATGCCTATCGCGTCGCCGAAGAATTGGAAATCCCCTATTCGGGAGTGCGCGCGCGATTGACCGATATCATCAGCGCGATGGGATATGACTTGGAGCCGGAACCAATTCAAGACACGTCCATTCCCCCCGAGCGCCGCAAAGCGATTTTGGACCAAGTCGCGGCTGGAAAACTGACTTCCGAACAAGCCGTAAAAATTCTGCAAGGTGCAGGTGATTAATCAGTAGGACAAGTGCGCTGAAGGCGATGTGCGATGGGAATACATCGCACATCGCAATAAATTTGTCGTACTATTTTAGGAGAAAAAGATGCCTCAAGCCCAACGCCAACCCGTGCCCTACACGCGCGACAATGCGCGCACGATTGAAATCATTCAGGATAATTCGCGCACCGAACGCATCATCAATATCGCGGACGAAGCCAAACAGTTGCAAGACATGTCCACGATTCCCGCGGCGCGTTCGTTTCGCCGCCTCTTTTTTATATGGTTCCGCGTCTATGTGCGTGAAACCAAGTACGGGAAATCGGAAAAAGTGAACGTCTCGATTCCGCTGCCGATTCCGTTGATTGGCGCGGCGTTCGCGCGACAGCTGTCTTTTCACAAAGCCGCCAAGCTCGCCGCGGCGGCGCGGCGCGGACAGGACATTGACGAACTGCTCGAATCGGAAATGGGATTTGAGTTTGTGCGCGTCCACGAAGAACATCCCGAACGCGGCAAGAGTCAATTGGTCGTCGTCGGTCTGGATTAGATTTTCAGAGGAGTTCGTCATTCGCCTTGCGTCGCACCCGCAGCCAATGAAAATGGCAAGCGGCGTAGTGGCGATTTCAATCGTTCCTGTCAGTCCCAAACGAATCAATTCGTTACTACGGGTTATTTTCAAAGGAGACACGATTCGCAGGAAGGGATGCAAATCCAATTTGAAAAATCCTGTTCACCCTGTCCGAGTACATCACAATTGTCATTTCGAGATGGTCAGCCCGCACGGGCTGCGTGACCCGCAGAAACTGTCATGCTGAGGGACGAAGCATCTCTGGTTTGGCGTAGAGATTCTGGCGATGGCATACATCGCAAGTCCCTTCAGAATGACAGATGGAAGTTTCTGTGCAGCGGAGCAAGGCGGAGCGAGATATCTCGGTTTTACCGAGAGAGATTTCTCGCTCCGTTCGAAATGACAGTGAATCTGTGATGTACTGTGTCAAACAACTGGATTGAGCGAGAACGCTCATGGTTGCGCAAATTGTTCGGCAAGCCGATGAAAGATTTCAAGGCGTACGCCCGCTAAGCCCGGCGCGGGATCTGCGCCAGGTAGCGCTGTTGCTGGAAGAAGCATTCCGCGATGATTTGGGCGCGCTGCACGCCTGGGCGCGCGTGCCGCTGCTGCGCGAATTCGGCGCCACGTTGGCGGCGACGGCCTTTATGCCCGTGCCAACCGAGAGTTTGCGCGGTTTTGTGTATGAAGAGAACGGGCGCATTCTCGGCAACGTGACTTTGACGCTTGACGACAGTCGCGCGGCGCGTTGGCTCATCAGCAATGTGGCAGTGGCTGAAAAATTTCGGCGGCGCGGGATTGCGCGTCAATTGATGCAAGCGGCAATTGACGAAGCGCGCGCCCGCAACGCGCGTTCGCTGATTCTCAACGTGCGTCCGTGGAACACCGGCGTGCAGCAGCTGTACGAAGCGCTTGGTTTTCAAGTAGTAGATACCGAATCACAGTTTGTACGCACACGGGCGCGCGCGTTTTCCGCCGCGCCGCTGGCGCTCCGCCGCTTGCGCGGCAGTGAATACCGCGCGGCCTATCAGCTTGTCTGGGACAGTATGGGCGAACTCTTGCGCAACTTTCATCCGCCGCTCTTGAGCGATTTCGCAGTGCACCTCGAAGATCGTTTGGCGGAACGCTTGCTCGATTTTTTTATTCTACAGTCCACCGAACGCTGGGGCTATTTTCAAAACGACACCTTAACCGCGTTGGTAACTTTGTATGCCCAACGTTTAGGCACTCCGCATCGTCTGGACATTCGCGTTTTACCGTCCGCGCGCGGTGAGCTGGAAAGAGGTTTGGTCGCTGCGGCGCTCACACATCTCGCCGCATTTCCGGCGCGCGAGATCCAAGTACGCGTGTTGACGAGCCATACCGCGTTGACCAACGCGCTGGCGGACGCGGGTTTTGTTCCGACGCGCGGTTTGACTTTGATGTACAAGAATTTTCGCTACTAGCGCGCCGCGTAGTAACGATTTCAATCGTTAGCTTGACGAATGAACCCATCACCACAACCTAGTAACGATTTCAATCGTTCTGTATTGAGGAAGTGAATTATGGCTACCGCTGAAGAACGCATTCAGATTTTGAAGATGATCGAGAACCGGCAAATTTCAGCCGAAGAAGGCGCACGCCTCTTGGCGGCGCTCGAAGACAAACCCGCGCCGGAAATTGCTCCCCCCCCTTCGCCCAATACGCGCGGACGCTGGCTCCGCGTGCGCGTCACCGATCTGCAATCGGGCAAGCGCAAAGTGAATGTCAACATCCCGCTCAGTCTCGTAGACATCGGACTCAAAATGGGCGCGAAATTTTCGCCCGTCGGTTTGGAAGGGCTGAACATGAATCAAATCATGTCGGCGGTCAAAGCCGGGGACACGGGCAAAATTGTGGATGTCGAAGACGAAGAGGAAGGCGAGCACGTCGAAATTTACATTGATTAGGCAGCGGTTGTTTCCGCGCACGCTTTTTGACTGACCAGCCCATTTCTCTTTGCCGTTCCCTTTACTCTCAACACAATCGAGTCAAGGCAAACGAAACGGAACACCTCGGTGCCCGTGTGCGGCTGCGCGCGTCTTGCGACAGAATTCGCGGATGTATCTATATTCTATTCAGCAAGAAAGGATTAACATGTTTCAAGCCCTACGCAATCGCAACATTGCTTTGCTCTTTTCCGGTCAAGTGATTTCTATCGCCGGTGATCTGGTCTTGTTTATCGCCTTGCCCTTTTGGGTCTATCAGTTGACGGGCTCCGCCATGGCTACCGGTTTCATGTTTGCCGCGCTGACGATTCCCCAACTGGTCTTTAGTCCGATTGCGGGCGTCTTTGTAGACCGTCTCGACCGCAAACGGTTGATGATTGCCTCCGATCTGATCCGCGCGGCGCTCATGCTGTGTTACTTGGTCGTCAATACCGCCGATCAAGTGTGGATTATTTATCTGCTCGCGTTCGCGGAATCGGCGGTATCGCAATTCTTTCGTCCGTCCGTCATGGCAGTCGTGCCCAATCTGGTTCACGGCGAAGAGGAATTGACGCGCGCGAATGCGTTGCTCGGCGCGTCGTGGGCGCTGGGACAATTGGGAGGCCCGGCGTTGGGCGGGGTGTTGGTCGCGACGTTTGGACCCCACGCCGCCGCGCTGTTCGACGCGGGAACGTACGTCATTTCGGCAATGTTTGTGGCGCTGCTACGCGTTCCAAAACGAGAACCGACCGCTGCCAAATTGAACGACGCGCGGCAAGCGATTGGACAGATCGGTCACGAATTGCTGGAAGGGGTGCGTGTTGTGCTGGCGCGCCCGGTCTTGCGGGTGGTCTTTGTCTCTATGGCAATCCTCTTTTTGTCGCAAGGCATCATCAACGTACTGCTGATTGTCATTGTCAATGAAATCTGGCATGTCGGCGCGACCGAATTCGGCTGGTTCGTCAGCGTAGAAGGGATTGGCGGGCTGTTGGGCACGGCGTTGATTGGCGCTGTCGCCGCGCGTGTTTCGCCGAAACAGCTGGTGATTGTCGGCGGAGTGATTGCGGGATTGATTCTGATGGTGATCGTGAATCAACCTTCGATTTATGTCGCGATGGGCCTGATAGTGTTTGCGATGATTGGCATCATCGGGTTTGATGTTGGCTTGACGACGCTCATTCAAATGGGCAGCGACGACGCGAATCGCGGACGCGTGTCGGGTTTGATGCAAACGACGATGGCCGCTGCGGAACTGCTGGCGATTGGCGCGACGAGTTTACTGGCGGATCAGGTTGGCGCCGTGCTCCTGTTGAACATTGCCGCCGTCTTGTTCTCGCTCGGCGGCTTGGCGGCGATTTTTGCACCCTCCGCGCCGAAAAATTTGGTTGCACCGAATGTCGCGCCGCAACCAGCAGAATAATCGAAAAATCCGCACACATGCGTGTGCGGATTTTTTATGAACGCGTCGCCAGTTTTACAACCGTGACCCCCTCGCCCCCTTCGCTCGACTCGGCAGTTTGAATCGAGGCGACCAGCGGGCTGTCGTGCAAAAAATCGCGCGCCAGTTTGCGCAATGTGCCCGTGCCTTTGCCATGCACGATACGCACATAAGGCAGTCCGGCGAGATACGCGCGGTCCAGATATTTTTCCAATTTGTCCAACGCTTCTTCGGCGCGCATCCCGCGCAAGTGAACCTCGATGCCCGGCGAATCCACGTCGGGCAAGACCACACTGGTCTGCGAGCGCGGTTCGGGCGCGGCGGCGGCGCGCGGTTGCACTTGTACTTGCTCGGGATCCAAGTTCATGCGAAACGCGCCAATCTGCACGACCAAATCGCTGCCGATTGCCAAAACCTCGCCGTACTGGTTCAAACTCGGGACATACACCTGATCGCCGACGCGGATGCGCTCCACCGGCGCGGCAGGTTCGACGCGGCGCGGCGCGGGCGGCGGCACGCTCAACGCGACACTCGCTTCTTCTAACGCTTGAAGGTCTTGCTCGGCGCGTTTGGCTGTTTCGCGGGTGGCTGGAATCTCGCGCCACTCGCGTTTGAGGCGATTCAATTCCGCGCGTGTGGCATCCAACTCGGCGCGCGCCTGTTCGCGCGTGTGGCGCAAAATTTCACTGCGCTGGCGCTGTGTGTCCGCAAGTTCGCGGCGCATCTGCTTGGATGCTTTTTCTGCGGTCTCGCGCGCGGCGGCGGCGCGCGATTGTTCGCGCAGCGCTTCTTCGCGCGCCTTTTTCAACTGCGCCAAGAGCGTTTCCAATTCCTCATTGCGCTTGCCTACATTTTCGCGCGCGCGTTCCACCAACGCGCGGTCCAAGCCCAAGCGTGTGGCTATCGCAAACGCGTTCGAGCGCCCGGGCAAACCGATGGTAAGGAGGTACGTCGGCGCGAGCGTCTCGACATCAAATTCCATGGACGCGTTTTCGACGCCGGGTGTGGTGTGCGCGAATGCCTTTAATTCCGCGTAATGCGTCGCGATCATTGCGGGAATTTTGCGCGCGAGCAAATTTTCAACGATCGCGCGCGCGAGCGCCGCGCCTTCGACGGGATCGGTGCCCGCGCCCAATTCGTCAAGCAGCACGAGTGATTTAGCATCTGCGGCGCGCAAAATGCCGATGATGTTTTTCAGGTGCCCTGAAAATGTCGAAAGCGATTGCGCGATGCTTTGCTCATCGCCGATGTCGGCAAAGATGCCGTCATACACCGGCAAGCGCGAACCCTCTTGCGCGGGAATGTGCAAGCCGCTTTGCGCCATTAATGCGAGCAGCCCCACCGTTTTCAATGAAACAGTTTTACCGCCCGTGTTCGGACCCGTGATGATAAGGATGGAAAAGGCGCGCTGCAATTCGAGCGAAATCGGTACCACTTTGTCGGGATCGAGGAGGGGATGCCGCGCTTGTTCCAATTCCAGATAAGGGGACTGTTCACGCGAGCCGGTGTCAATGATGGGCGCAACGGCGTGGAGCGCCGCGCTGTATTTCGCTTTGGCGAACGCGAGATCAAGCTGCGCGAGCGTTTCGACGGTGTAATCAATCGCGTCCGCGTGCTGTGCGACCAAATCGGTAAGCTCACGCAGGATGCGTTCGATTTCGCGCTGCTCTCGAATCAGCAATTCGCGCACGCGATTGCCCAGCTCGACCACCGCGAGCGGTTCGACAAACAAGGTCGCGCCGCTCGCGCTTGCATCGTGCACGATGCCGTTGATGCGCCCTCTGGCTTCGGCGCGCACGGGCACGACGTAGCGTCCTTCGCGCTCTGTAATGATTGGCTCTTGGAGATATTTTGCAAACTGTGATGAGGTGATGATGTGGTTCAGCCGATCCATCACGCGTTGCTGCGCAATGCGCAGGTCGCGGCGAATCAGCGCGAGTTCCGGCGACGCGCCGTCGGCGATTTCGCCTTGATCGGTAAAGACGCGCCCAATTTCGTCAACCACGCGCGGCGCGTCGTTCAGCCCTGCGGCGATAAAAGCAAGGCGCGGGAAATGTTCGCTCAGCCGTCCAATGGTTTTCTTGAGCTGGCGCGCGGCGAGCAAGGTGGCGCGCAGTTCGTGAAATTCATTGGCTTGAATCATGCCGCCCACGCGCGCGGCGCGCGTCAACGGGCGCACGTCACGCGCGCCGGCAATACTCAGCTGCGGTTGTTGGTCGAGCAGCGCGCGCGCCTCGGTCGTTTCTTGCTGGAGGGTCTTGACCGTTTCGGCGTCGGCGGAAGGTTCCAGTTCCAATGCCAACTGCTCGCTCGCGCGGAAAGCAGTGTGCTCCGCCAGCCGGGCGCGTACTTGGGAAAATTCAAGCGGACGAATCGAATCAAGTTGCATCTTTTTCACAATATGTGGGGCGAATGTATTCGGGGCACAAGATTAGCACAAACAGGGCGGGGTACAAAAAGCGTGACGTAGGGGCAATCCCTTGGGGTTGCCCAACTGGGCTTGGGGTTGCCCAACTGGGCTTGGGGTTGCCCAACTGGGC
>JACQWQ010000226.1:0-1907 GCA_016209205.1 Chloroflexota bacterium | reverse complement strand
CTTGGGGTTGCCCAACTGGGCTTGGGGTTGCCCAACTGGGCTTGGGGTTGCCCAACTGGGCGAGGACAAGCCGTCGCCCCTACACCGCTCCCGTCAATCCATTTGGAATTGGCGTTAGAACTGAAACAGGGCGGGCAAGCCACTGGGCAGCCAGGGTTGCAAGAGCGTCACGATAGAGGGGAGCATGGATTGGGTCAATTGGGCGAGCCGCGAGTTGGTGAGCCCGTCCTCGACCACCGCGCGGGTGGTTTCTGCCTGGAGCCATCCTTGGGTGCCCACCGCAAAAGCCAAGACGCTGACCGAAACGCTGACAATGATCCACATGCTCACGACGCCCAAAACCATCCCGGTAATATGATCGAACCACGGCGCGAGCCGGATGCGCGTCGCTTTGTACGCGTCCAGCGCCATGAAGTTAGTGATCGAGAGGGCGAGAAAAAATATCACGAAAAAGCCGATCATGTTGAACAAGGTATTGGGCGCAACGTGCAAAATTCCCGCTATCGTCTGGGACAGGAAGCGAAAGAATTGAGTCGCCAGAACGAGCGAAACATATAATGCTGCCAAACCGATTAGCTGCCGGATGAGTCCTTGCGCATAGCCGACTGCCATGCCGGCCAAGAGACAACCAATAATGACAATATCGAACCAGTTGAACCCCGCCATGCGTACCTCCCTCTACGAGTATATCACGGACGCGGGTTGGCGAACACAGGAAAATGTAACCATCCACTTGGATTTCGGCGTGGCTGAGTTAGGGGCATGCAAAAAAGAGGTGACAGTACTTTTGTCACCTCTTGATTCTAGCTGCTGCGCAATTCCGCGCCTACTTCGCGCTTGAGGCGTCCCACGATTTTGTCGCGGACTTTTGCCGCGTCCGTGTCCGACAAGACGTGATCGAGCGCCTGAAACGTCAAAGTGTATGCCAGCGATTTTTTCCCTTGTGGCAAAGGTGCGCCGCGATATACGTCGAACAGGCGCACGTTAGTCAAGAGCGCGCTGCCCATTTGGCGAATCAATGCTTCGACGCGGGCGGCTTCTACTGGTTCGTCTACGAGCAATGCAATGTCCTGCACCACGGCAGGATACCGCGAAATGGGCTTGACGATGAAACGGGCATCAGTGCGCGCGAGAATTTTTTCCAAATCAAATTCGCCGACGAGCACGGCTTGTTGGGGCAATTCCCATTTTTCGCGCACGAGGGGGTGCAGTTCGCCAAACACGCCGACTGTTTCTTCGCCAATCCGTAACCGCGCCGCGCGCCCGGGGTGCAGCATCGGATGGGTCGTCGGCGCGAAATTGAAATGACTGACGTGCAAGCCCGCGCCCAAATCTTCGACGATGCCTTTCAAGTCATAAAAATCCATCGGACTCGTATCTGCCTGCTGCCATGTCGCCACATCGCGTGGTCCGGTCAAGACAATTGCCAAATGACGCGGCTCGAGCGGCAGAATTACATCTTCGGGTAAATCGTTGGGTTGCATTTCACCCGCGCCGCGTTTCAAGAACACTTTGCCGATCTCAAACATCGCGACGCGTTTGTTGTACCGCACATTCGCCGCAACAATGTCGAGCATGTTGGGCAAAAGCGTTTGGCGCAGCACGGAACGTTCTTCGCTGATCGGATTTTCGATGGAGATGTACTCACGCGCGGGGAGGGGGAAGGACCTCACCCCTAACCCCTCTCCTTCAGGGAGAGGGGAAGCCCTCACATCTAACCCCTCTCCTTGAAGGGGAGTGGAAGCCCTCACCCCTAACCCCTCTCCTTGAAGGGGAGTGGAAGCCCTCACTTCTAATCCCTCTCCTTGAAGGGGAGTGGAAGCCCTCACTTCTAATCCCTCTCCTTGAAGGGGAGTGGAAGCCCTCACCCCTAACCCCTCTCCTTGAAGGGGAGTGGAAGCCCTCAC
>JACQWQ010000225.1 GCA_016209205.1 Chloroflexota bacterium | reverse complement strand
ATTCGTTCGCGAACTTGCTGTTCGGTCAACGTATTCCCTTCAATCGCGGTGGTTGCCAGTACGCCTTTTGCCAGATACACCTGATAGAATGTCTGCGCTACGCTCGGCAACAGTGGAATTCCCGTAAGGTGGTAACACTTGGATTGGGTTTCACCCAAGAGCATCCATATTTTGTAGTTAACTTGGCGGAGATCTAGAGCGAATTTTATCCAAGGATGTGTCTCTTTATATGTCCGCATAATTTCCTCCCAATACCTCAAATATAACTTATTTTCATCGAAAATTCAATAGGGACAACCTTTTTGTCGCAAAATTGCATTGAATTTTGTCCCGCAGTGGGTCGCGATACAAATGTCCTACCGCATTCTCATGATCGCGCCGACGTCGTTTTTCGGCGATTACGGCTGCCACGTGCGCATCCTCGAAGAAACGCTCGCCCTCCAAAATCTCGGGCATCGCGTGCGCATCGTCACGTACAATCGCGGGCGCGACATCGCGAATGTGGAAATCGAGCGCACGATGCCGATTCCGTGGCGCGTCAATTACGAAGTCGGTTCGTCGCGCCACAAGTTGGGGTTGGACGTGTTTTTGACCTCGCGCGTCTTGCGCGCGGCGCGGCGTTTCAAGCCCGATATTATTCACGGACATTTGCACGAAGGCGCGTTGATGGGCTGGCTCGCCGCGAAAATGTTTCGCAAACCGCTCGTCTTTGATTTTCAAGGTTCGCTGACCGGCGAGATGGTGGACCATCATTTCCTCAATCCGCGCGGTTTTTTTTACAAACCGCTGCGCGCGCTGGAACAGTGGATTGACCACCAACCCGCGTACGTGTTCACCAGCGCAACGTATCAGCAGAATCTGCTGGCGAACGAGTATCACGTTCCCCCCCCCCGCATTCTCCACATCCCCGACGCGGTGAACCCCGAATGGTTTCGCCCGTGGAGCGATGAGGAACGCGCCGAATTTCGCGCCAAAAAATTTCAATTGAAATGCGACACGCTGGGCATTGCGCTCGAACGACAAGTCGTCGTCTATCTCGGACTGCTTGCCGAGTATCAAGGCGTCGGGCATTTGCTCGATGCCGCCGCGCAGATTTTGAACAGTGGGACCGACGCGCACTTTGTCATCATGGGCTACCCCGGCGCGGACAAGTACATTCAACGTGCGCGCGAAATGGGTATTGCGTCACGCGTCGAATTTCCCGGGCGCATCCACTACGAAGACATTGCGCAGTGGCTCGCGGTCGGTGACGTTGCCGTCGCGCCCAAACTGAGCCAGACCGAGGGCAACGGCAAAATTTTGAATTACATGGCGAGCGGCTTGCCCGTGGTCGCGTTTGACAATCCCGTGTCGCGCGATTATTTGGGCGAAGACGGCGTTTATGCGCCGTCGGGCGATGTGAACGCGCTGGCGCGCGGGATTGAAGCCCTGCTCGCCGAGCGCGCGGCTGCCAAAGCGACGGGCAAAAGATTACGCGCCCGCGCCATCGAAAAATTTTCGTGGGACGTGTCGGCGCGCAAAATGGAAGCCGCCTACGACGCGCTGCTCGAAACGCAAAAACATTCCGCGCCGGAATGGCACAAGCGCCAGGCATCCTAAAAGCGGGGCAGTCGGCATCCTCTCCCGAATTGCTCTGCGCGCGCTGCATAGCGGATTCACATTTTTGCCAAGAATTTACAAGTACATAATTAGCCGGTTACGCAACATTGTTAAGATGAGTTTGGCATTCAGTACCTATCCAATGAAATCTTTGCACAAAAAGCAAACATTTTCCCACCGCGAATCTTTGCGCGAACTTCGCGCGACGAATCGGGACGCGAAAAAATTCGCGTAGATTGGCGTAGATTCGCGGTTTCCTGTTTGGCTTTGGCTTGTCCAAGTTAGAGCAAACCATGTTGAATTTGCAGACCACGGAATGGTGCGTCGTTCGCCGCGCGGCAACCGTCCTGCGCGCGCACAGGTTGATTCCGGCATTGAGCGACGCCACGCTGGCGCTGTTCGCCCCGGACATCACCATTGCACCCTTTGTCGAATTGTATTTACCGGCGCGCACGGTGTCGTATGACGCAGAATCTATTCGAGCGCCGAAAGATTACGCGCGGCTCGTCGCGCGCTTTGCCGCCGCGACGCGCGGCGAATGGACTGCCGAAAATCTGGACGCGCGGATGGAAACGGGCGCGCAGACCACCCGCATCGCTTTTGATTTCGCAGGCGCGCCGGTGCAGTGGCAGATTCCGCGTCTTGGCGATTGGGCCCATTCCGCTTTCGACGCCGCGCTCGCGCGATTTGCCGCCGACGCGTTGAACGGGCGCTTTGTCCGTTTGCCGACGCTGGATCAAACCACCGCGTGGGTTTATCTGGAAAACGCGGCAGCGCGCGATTTTCAAAATGCGTTGGGTTTGACGAGTGATGAAATCATTTATTTGCTGGGACGCGTTTGGGCGACCAGCGATGCGCTGTGCGCAATTACGGTCCGAGAATTTCTCGCGCAGCATGGCTTGGCAGAAATCAATCGGCTTGGGCGCGGCGGTCAAACGCCGCTGAACGTTGCCGTCACGTCCGCGTTACAGGGGAAACGTTTTGCGGATGAATTTGTGACGTTCTTTGTCGAGCAGGGCGCGCGCGTGGACGTGGCTGACCGCACAGGCAAAACCGCGCGTGACCTTGCCGAAACACATCCCGCTTTGGCAAAACGGTTCGCGCAGCTGGAACGGAACACGCGTGCAACTCATGTTCCAACAAAATAAAAACTGCGCCACAAGGCGCAGTTTTTTTATTCCGATTGCACGCGCTTGGGCGCAGGGGCTGTCGAATCCAGCGGGCGCGATGCCGGTTGCGGATCGTACAACCCGCGCAGATCATTCCAGCGCACCATCAGCACATCGCGAAAATTGCGGTACGAATCTTTCAACGGATTCACTTTGGTCTCGGTGCCGTAACGCCACTGCACCGGCACTTCTTTGATGCGATAGCCCGTTTTGAACGCAATGAACAAGACTTCGACGTCGAACGCCGTGACCATGCCGCCGCTGATTTTTTTCGCATTGTCCCCGTACAAACGCATCCGCGAAAAAACATCCTGCGCCGCTTGATCGCGGAATGCTTTGAAGCCGCACTGCGTATCTTCAATTCCGCGCACCGTCAGCAAACGCACGATCCAATTGAACACGCGCCCCATGATGTGCCGGTAAAACGGTTCCTTGATGCGCTGCGCGCCTGCGCCTTCGCGCGACCCGATCACAATGTCATAGCCGCGCTCGAACCACGGCAATAATTTTTCCAGGTCCTCGATGGGCGTGGACAGGTCGGCGTCGGAGAACAAAACAATGTGCCCGTGCGCTGCCAACATGCCGGTGCGGACGGTAAAACCTTTGCCGCGATGATCGTTTTTGATGAGCCGGATGCCCGGATATTCGAGCTGCAACGCTTCGACAACGCGCGTCGTACCGTCGCTTGAGCCGTCATCCACGACCAAGATTTCGGAAGAATACGTTTGGTTTGCAAAATAGGCGTGAACGCGCGCAAGCGTTTGCGGTAAACGTCGCTCTTCGTTATAGGCAGGAATGACAACCGAGACGAGGGGATGATGCGTAACGTCTATGTTTACGTTTACGTTTTCAGAAAAGATGGGAATGCCTCCGTGCAGAGCCGCAGTTGCGACGGAGCAATTCTAGCCGAAAAGAAATGAAATGCCAAACAAATGTTAATAGGCAGTGGCAATGCGCGCGCATTGCAGACTGCCGTAGGTGAACGCGCAGTCCAACTGCGCGATGACAAGAAAAATGAAATGACAAAAAGGAGTTTAAGCCGCGCGTACGAGAATCAATTCGCGCTGCGGTGGAGCGAGCCATTCGACGCCGTCGCGCGTGACCAAGACATCTTCTTCCAGACCGATGTAACCCGCGTCCGTTTGTACGCCGAGTTCAATCGTGTACACTTGATTCTCTTCGACGATGCCGTATGGCGTATCGCCATAACGTTCCCAACGCGGGAGCAAGCCCGTGCCGCCGTCGTGCACTGCGCGTCCCACTTGATGCCCCAGCCCGTGTTGGTATTCGGGATACCCTTCGCTCGTAATCACCTCACGCGCCAGCGCGTCCACTTGCCAACCCGCAACGCCGGGACGCAAAATTTTTGCCGCCTCTTGAATCGTTTTTGCCACCGCGTTGAACGCGTGCGAAATGTGCGCGGGCGGTTCCATTTCGCCGGGTTGCAACACGTACCACATCCGCTGCAAATCGGAACAGTACCCGTTTTGCTTGATGCCAAAATCAATGTGCACGAGATGCCCGGGTTCGACGTGCAAATCTCCCGGTCCGCCGTGCCCCGCTGACGAACGCGGTCCGGTGTTCACCATCGGGCATTGGTCCCACGCCCACGCCGCGCCGACGTTCCACATCTCGCAGCGTTGATGAAAATGCGCCGCGATTTGTTTTTCCGTCAGACCGGGCTCCAGCAGCGCGGTCGTTTCATTGAACAAAATCAGCGTGCGGTCAATCGCCGCGCGAATGTGTTTCAATTCCTCTGGCGTCTTGCGTCCGCGCAAACGCGACAACACCGGATCGGCAGATACAAAACGCTCGGCGTACGGTGTGCCTTGCAAAATCTGTTGCAGTGCCAAAAACATGCCATGCGTCAAACCGTCCGCGCTCGCGTTGCTCGTGGAATAATTCAGCGCGAGTTGTTGCGGATCGAGGCGCGTCAGCGTGGCGCATAAAATTTTGCTGACGCCTTGCACGTACGAATGCACCTCGCTGTACCAGCCGCTTTTGCGATATTCGTCGTCGTCGCCCTGTCCGACAATCGCGATGCGGTCGCCGTTCTTGGTGAGAATCAACGCCGACTGCCACACGACCATCCCCGGTGCGAGCAGTTCCCACGCGCGTTCGGGCGTCTCTTCCGTCTCGCGCGCAAAAATTAGCCACGCGTCGAGGTCGAGCTCTTGAAGAATTTGTACCGCTTGGGAGAGTTTTTCGGGTTGCAGCATTCTGGGGTGATGGGTGACGGGTGACGGGTGACGGTGATTGCTTTCCCCGCCACTCGTCACCCGTCACTTTAACCTCTCACGAATAAATTTCAACACCACTTTATCAATAAACGGTCCTTCTTGCGAACGCTCCTCTAAATTTTCCACGCCGCCCAATTCGCGGAATGCCATTTGCGAGGGTTCGTCCCAGACGCCCGACACGCTGACGGGATAGCCGCGTTTCGCCAACAATGTTTGGATTTCGCGCGCAATCTGTTCGTCAATCGCAATCAAATCGGCGGGGTCCGATTTGTTCAGATACAAGCGGTGCAAATCGAGCAAACGTTGTAATTCATCCACCGGCGTTGCGTGGTCGTCCACGCGCAAATCAATGTAGCGGTCGTTAAAGCCGCCGTAGCCGCCGTGCGCGCGCACGACGAGTAACGCCGCGCTTTCTTGCCCGCGTTTGTCGCCGCCCGCGCGCTGCCCCGCTGCCAATGCGTTCAATAAGCGTTCCGCCAAATCGCCACGCGTATTTTCAAACGTCGCGGCGAGCGCGTCCACGACCTGGGGTCCGGCGAGAATGTTCCCCTGCGCGGCGAAATTGTTACCGACGATGCCGCCCGCCCAACTGAAACACTGCCCGCCCGTGAAGGTGAATCCGCGCCCGTGCGCGTCCACGATGCCGAACTGTCGCTGCGCGGCGTGTTCGTCGCTGGTGGTCAATGCCGCGCCGACTTGTTCGGGCGACAAACCTTGTTTCAACATTTCGAGCGCGAGCGGCGCATACCGCGTGTTCGCCCACGATTGCGTTGCAATGGCGCCGACGCCCGCTTGCGCCCACGGCACGACGGAGCCAACCGCGAGAAATTTTGAAGCGACCGCGATGCCGAGATCGCCGTTTGCGGGGTCGTAGGCGACGAGGGAAAAAGTGGAAGGTTTCATAGGAATTGGAGATTGAGAGATGGAGCGATAGAGTGAGAGAGTGAGAGAGTGATTGGGTGATTGGGTGATTGCGATTTGCGATACGCGATTCGCAATTTGGGATACACAATTTGCGATTAGCGCTTTGTGCTGCGCTCTTGCGCGATCATTTTGCGAATCGCAATGCTCAGGCGTTTGTCAAGTTTGCGCAAAAACGCGGCGTCGGATTTCAAGAGCGTGATGGTGTGACGTTCGATGGGTTCGCGCGCAGGTTTGCGCCCTGCGCCATTGCGTGCGCCGCCGCGCGGGATGGCGTTGGGATGCGTCAACTTGGCGCGCCCGGCAAAACGATTCGGTTTCGCTTTGCGGTAATCGAAATCATAATGGGGCTTGAGTTCGTAATCGTCCAACTTGGCGAGATATTCAGGATCGTTTTTCTTGCTCATATTTGTCTGCCAAAACTATATCACACTTTTTCAAAAAATGGCTCGCCGCTTTCCATTGTGTATTCGGCATTGAGCATTCGGCATTGTGCATTCCTCACACTTCCATTCCCTTGCCATCCGGCGTATTTACAAAACGACGCGGCTTGAGTGGTTTCTGTCCAAAATTTACCAACAGCACCAATTTTTCATTACCCTTGGTCACATACAACAAACATTGTTCCACATCATCGGGACGTATCGTGGACGCCGCCTTGGTTTCCAATAGACAGCGATCGGTCTCGTCCCAACATACAAAATCCACGCGTCGCCGCGTCACGACCACCCCATCATACGTAATCGGGATTTCGACCTCACGCTGAAACTGCACGCCGAATTTCGGCAGCGCAATTTCTAACGCCCGCTGATAGTCAACTTCCATGCAGTGCGTCCCTAGCTGCTTTTGCACGTCAATGCACGCGCCGATAATTTTGTACGACAACGGCTCAAACTTGTGACGACCTTTGCGATTCTCCTCAGCCATGATGAAACCTCCGGCGTGAAATGAATTCAATGCGCAGAACTTTGGAACGCGAAACTCGCGAAAGGACGCGAAAACCGCGAAATGAAACGCGCCCCTTTCGCGGTTTTCGTGGTATTTCGCGTCATTCGTGTTCCAACGCCTTTAACCACCCTCTCACCCTCTCCACATTCGGGTCTTCAAGCGCTTCATAAATCACCAACGCCGCGCGCCACAACTCTTTTGCCCTGTCCATGTCATCCAATTCTTTGTACGCCAATCCCATATTCGCCAGCGCATTCCCTTCGCCGCGCCGGTCGCCAATCTCGCGCGCAATTGCCAAATGCTGTTCGTAAAACCCAATGGCTTGACGCACCTCGCCCAAAGCCGCGTATGCCAAGCCGAGGTTGCCGAGATGATTGCCTTCGCTTCCTTTGTTCCCCAGTTTTCGCGCCGCATTCACCGCTTGCTCCAACCAGCGAATTTGTTCGCGCACGATCAAGCGCAAATCGCTCACATACACCGCCGCGCCGGGATAAT
>JACQWQ010000093.1:24860-52471 GCA_016209205.1 Chloroflexota bacterium | reverse complement strand
GTCCAATTCGCGCGGGTAGAGGCGCGTCGTGAGCAGCGTTTTGGACAAGCCGCCGTCGCTCGCCAAATGTTTCAAAAGACGCGCGAGGTTTGGGTCCACGCACGCGCGAAAATCTTGCCGCGCGTCCTCGTCCACCTCATCCCCGCGATACGCCGCGTCCATGCGCGCATATGCGCGCAGCGCGCGTTCGAATCCGTCCAGCACAATCAGAAAACGTTTCGTGGACAAGAGCGGCAGCAGCGCGTCTAACCGTTCGCGGTCGGAACCAAGCGATTGCAGGTTCGCCTGTCCCGCGCTCGCGTACGCCAGCAATTTTTCCAAGAACGGGCGCGTCTCGCGTTCTTCATAAAAACTCCACCAAAAGACACCCGCTGGTTTCATGTCATTCTGAACGCGGCGTTCTTCAGCCGCATGAAGAATCTCTTGCGTCCACACCCACGCCAGCGCGCTTTTGCCCATGCCGCCAATCGCGTCGAGGACGAGCACCGACTGCGGGTCGCGCGTGAACCACTGCGTCAGCGTATCGCGTTCCGCGACGCGTCCCGTAAAATTTTCTTGGAGCGCGTACGAATGCGCGTAATACGGCACGGGCGGCAGGGGATGCGCGAAACGTGTCTCGGCGCGCTGTGTCGAAAGGTGGCGCGCGAGGTCGGCGGACACTTTGGCGAGCAAATCTTCGGGCGTCGTAAATTCTTGGCGGACGTACTGTTTGTCAATGCGCGCGAGAAACGCGTCGAGTTTCGTTTGCGCGTCGCCGCCCTCGATCATTTTCGGATTCCACGGCTGGTCGGGCTTGACGCGATAACAAAAAATCGGCTTGCCCGATTTTTGTGCGCGATCAAATTCCTGTTCGGTGATGGATTTCGTGTCGCCGTCTGGGACGACGCCGTAGCGGTGCGCGTAAATGCCCACGAACGCGTCGCACGCTTTCACTTTGTCCAGCGCGGCAACCTTCGGTTCTTCGGACAGAGAACCAAAATACTCCATGCCCACAAACTGCTGTTCGAGCAAATTCAGCGCGCGTTCGACCGCCTTGCGGTATTCGACCAAATCAATGTAGGTGGAACTGACAAAGATTTTCATGGTGTGGCGCCTCGACGAAAAAAGGGGATTGGACTGATTATACTCGGAATCTTCTCCACACTCATCCACAGTTTTTCGCGACTTGTCCACAGCGCGCCCCGCGTTTGCCGCGCGTTTTTCGCGGGGCAGTTGTGCGGCGCGAAAAAAATTATCCACAGCGTCGAATAACGCCGTACAACTTTTGATAAAAACTTTAAGGAGCTCCCGCGCGCGTACCATGATATAATCCGCGTAGAACACCCGCACATCTGTTCAATTGCATACTCGCAAACTGTCGCGCCATACGCGTCGGAAGAACATCGGGTGCGACGACTTGCATACCGTAACTTGCTTCCCCTGCCACACCGGTTGTTGGTGGGGGAAATTTTTCGCGGTTCGCGTATTGCAAATCGCGTATCGCGTATTGCAAATCGCACTATCGCACTAACACACTATCGCACGATTGCACTATCGCACTATCGCACTAACACACTATTGCACGATTGCACTATCGCACTATGTCCGAATTCGTCCACCTTCACGTCCATTCCGAATATTCGCTGCTCGATGGGCTGTCGCGCACCAAAGGTCTCGCCGCGCGGGCGAAAGAGTACGGCATGCCCGCCGTCGCCATCACCGATCACGGCACGATGTTTGCCGCAATTGAATTTCACGACGCGTGCCAGGCGCACGGCGTCAAACCCATCATCGGCGTCGAAGCGTACCTCGCGACGCGCACGCTCCAAGACCGCGACCCCAAACTCGACCGCTCGCCGTATCACCTTTTGCTCCTTGCCGAAAACGAAACCGGTTACAATAATCTGTTGAAAATTTCGTCCATTGCGCAGCTCGAAGGATTTTATCAAAAACCGCGCGTGGATAAAGCGGTTCTCGAAAAACTCGCGCAAGGCGTTATTGCGACGACCGGCTGTCTGGGCGCGGAAATTCCCCAGTTGCTCGTGCAGGGCAAAATCAAACCGGCGCGCGATTTGGTGGACTGGTATCGCCAAATTTTCAAGGACCGCTTTTACGTCGAGCTCCAAGAGCACGGCATTCCCGAACTCACGCGCATCAACCAGGATTTGATCGCGATGGCGCGCGAGTTTGATTTGAAACTCGTCGCGACGAACGACGTGCACTATATCGGCAAAGAGGATTGGTTCGCACAAGATGTCTTGCTGTGCGTGCAAACGGGCGCGACGGTCAATCAAGCCGACCGCATGCGCATGGACGGGCGCGATTACTGGTTCAAGTCCCCCGCCGAAATGGCAGAGGTGTGGCAAGCGTATCCCGAAGCGTTGCGCACGACGCTCGAAATCGCGGAACGCTGCAACGTTGACCTCTCCTTCAAGGGCTATCATCTCCCGTCGTTCCCTGTGCCCGATGGTTATACCGCAGAGAATTATTTGCGCGCGTTGTGCGAGCAAGGTTTTCACCAACGTTACCCCGGCGCGACGCCGGAAAAAATTGACCGCCTGAATTACGAACTCGGCGTCATTCACAAGATGGGGTTCGATACGTACTTTCTCATCGTGTGGGATTTGACGCGCCATGCGCGTGAGCACGGCATTTGGGCGAATGCGCGCGGCTCTGCCGCCGGTTCGATCGTCGCGTATTGTCTCGGCATTACGCATCTCGATCCGCTCGAGCACAATCTCATCTTTGAACGCTTTCTAAACCCCGACCGTATTTCGATGCCCGATATTGATTTGGATTTTCCCGACGATGCGCGCCAAGAAATGATCAACTACACGGTCGCCAAATACGGCAGGGACAACGTCGCCCAAATCATCACGTTCGGCAAAATGCTGGCAAAGGCGGCGCTGCGCGACGTGGGGCGCGCCTTGGACTATCCGCTCGCCGAAGTGGACCGCGTCGCCAAATTGATTCCCATCGGTCCGGGCAAAACGATTGACGGCACGCTCGAAGAGGTCAAAGAGTTTCGCGAACTGTACGAGAATTCCGATTACTTGCGCAAACTGGTTGACAACGCGAAATTGGTGGAAGGCGTCGCGCGCAATGCGTCCACACATGCGGCCGGCGTCGTCGTCACCGATAAACCGGTCATCGAATATACGCCGCTGCACCGCCCCACGCGCGGCGACGAATCCGGCACGCCTGTTACGCAATTCCCGATGGGCGACCTCGAGCACATCGGTCTGCTCAAAATTGATTTTCTCGGGCTGGCGCATCTCTCTATCGTGCGCGAAGCGTGCAAGTTGATTCACGAACGGCACGGGATCGAATATGATTTAAAGAGCATTCCGGTCGAAGACCCGAAGGTATTTGAATTGCTGTCGCGCGGCGATGTGGTAGGTTTGTTCCAGGTGGAGGGGGGGGGGCTGCGACGCGTGTTGATGCAAATGCACCCGTCGCGCTTTGACCACATCGTCGCGGCGATTTCACTCTACCGTCCGGGTCCGATGGACAATATCCCATCGTATATTGCGCGCATGCACGGTCAAGAGAAAATTGAATATCGCCATCCCGCGCTCGAGCCGATTCTGGGCGAGACGTTCGCGATCATAATCTATCAGGAACAGATCATTCGCATCGCGCGCGATCTCTGCGGTTACACCGGCGGCGAAGCGGACACGCTGCGTAAAGCGGTCGGCAAGAAAAACAAAGAAGCGATTCTCCAGCAGCGCGAAAAATTTATTGCGGGCGCGGCCAAGGCGGGCATCATTCCGAAAGAGACCGCCGCGCAGATTTTTGACGATATTGAATTTTTCGCGCGTTATGGGTTCAATAAATGTTTGACCGCCGATACGCGCGTTGTGAATGCGAACACGGGACAGCTTACGACGATTGGCGCGCTGTATCAAAAGCAAGCGATATTTGACACACCCTCGCTGGAGGAAAACGGGCGCATCACCGCGCGCCCGATGGCAGCAGTCATGTCTAACGGCGTCAGACTCATTTATCGTTTGCGCACGCGGAGCGGACGCGAAATTCGCGCGACGGCAAAGCATCCGTTCCGCACATTCGAGGGATGGACGAATTTGGAAAATTTGCGCGTGGGCGAATTGATTGCCGCGCCGCGTTTTATTCCGTATACGCCTTCAACAAATTTGCGCACGCATGAAATTGTTGTACTTGCCACTGCGTTGGGCGAAGGCAACTTGTGCCACCCACACTCCTTCTATGTATATTCCAATGACGAACAACAACTCGCCGATTACGTTTTGCATCTCGAACGCTTTGAAAATACACGCGCGGTGATTGACCGTTCCAAATCTGCCGCATCGGTCTATGCGCGCCGCGATAATGTGAAACAACCGAGCGGCGCGGTCGAATTTATTCAACGTGTTGGTTTGCATGGAAAACGCGCAGTCGAAAAATTTCTTCCCGAAGTGGTATTTGGTTTGCCGCTCGACCAACTGGCGTTGTTCATGGGACGTTTGTGGAGCGCCGACGGCTGCATTCATCCCAAAACACTGTCGCTCTATTACGCGACCTCTTCGCGCGAAATGGCACTTCAAGTGCAGCATTTGCTCTTGCGATTTGGCATTCAAGCCACACTGCACTCTAAAGAATTTAAATATCGCGGTGGAATTCGACTTGGCTATACCATTAATGTGTTGGGTGGACGCGCCGCAGTCACTCGTTTTGCCGAAACGATTGGCGCGTATCTCGTCGGGCACACGCGCGAAAATCTTGCGCAGCTGCTCGCGCACTACACAGACCTTTCGGAATCGCGCGCACGCGGCACGGTGGAAATTGTTCCCGCAGCAGTGCGAACATTAATCCGTTCCGAAATGAGCGCGCGGGGTATCCGTCCCAAGGCATTCAGTCGGGAGAACGGCATTGCCGAAGGATTGTTATATTACGACCAGCGAAAACGCGGGTATCGCCGCGATACACTCGCAGAAATTGCGCGCGCGTTGGATTCAGAAAACTTGCGCGCACACGCCGAGTCCGACATTTTTTGGGATGAAATCGAAAACATCGAACCCGACGGCATTGAAGAAACATTTGACCTCACTGTGCCCGAAACGCACAATTTTGTCGCGAACGATTTGATTGTCCACAATTCGCATGGCGCGGTCTATGCGGTCTTGACCTGTCAAACCGCGTTCTTGAAAGCGCATTATCCTCCTCTTCCCTCGAAGAGAACTCCTCTTCCCTCGAAGAGAACTCCTCTTCCCTCGAAGAGAACTCCTCTTCCCTCGAAGAGAACTCCTCTTCCCTCGAAGAGAACTCCCCTTCCCTCGAAGAGAACTCCCCTTCCCTCGAAGAGAACTCCCCTTCCCTCGAAGAGAACTCCCCTTCCCTCGAAGAGAACTCCTCTTC
The DNA here is from genome assembly GCA_016209205.1 of Chloroflexota bacterium. Lineage (GTDB taxonomy): Bacteria > Chloroflexota > Anaerolineae > UBA4142 > SHND01 > SHND01. Next base: position 47,116 of record JACQWQ010000093.1, on the reverse strand, counting down.
CCTCGAAGAGAACTCCTCTTCCCTCGAAGAGAACTCCTCTTCCCTCGAAGAGAACTCCTCTTCCCTCGAAGAGAACTCCCCTTCCCTTGTAGGGAAGGGGTTGGGGGTTAGGTTCGGTCTGCTCGGCGTAAAAAATGTCGGCGCAGGTCCGATTCAAGCGATACTCGATGGGCGTGGTGAAAAACCCTTTGAATCGCTCGACGATTTTTGCACGCGCGTGGATTTGAAACAGGTGAATCGCCGCGTGCTCGAATCCCTCATCAAAGCGGGCGCGTTCGACGCGTTCGGCGCGCGCGCGCAGCTGCTCGAAGCGATTGACCGCATGTTGTCCGTCAGCGCGTCGCATCACAGCGCGAGTGCGGCGGGGCAAATGTCGCTCTTTGGCGGCGCGGTCGCGGTGGATACGTTCGGCGATTTGCCGTTGGCAGACCCTGTGGATCACAAGACGCAGCTCGAGTGGGAAAAAGAATTGATGGGCGTGTACTTTTCGCCGCACCCGTTATTGAAACTCGCGGAAGCGGGCAAGAAACACGTCGGCGCGTTTGTCGGCGAAATCACGCACGACAGCGACGGACACCAAGTCACCATCGGCGGCATTATCAAAAGCGTCCGCCAAATCATTACGAAAAAAGGCGACGCGATGGCATTCCTTCAGGTCGAAGACCCGCAGGGCGCGATCGAAGTCGTCGCGTTCCCGCGCACGTTCAACGATTGTCGCGATGTGATTCACGAAGACGCGCTCGTGCTCGTGCGCGGCAAGGTGCAGGTGCGCGAAGACAAAATCGCGATTCTCGCAGATTTGATTTGGAACTATCCGCTTGAAACGCCAAAACCGGAAGCGGTGCAAAAAGCCGACCGCCCCATTCCGGGAATTTTTTCCAATACGCCCGTGATTGTCCCCCCCCTTGACACATCATCGCGCACCAACCGTAAGGTGGGCATTTTGCGCGATGCTGTGTCAGCGCCGAGTGTGAATGATTTTGTCGAACGGATTCAAGACGATTGGATGCCGCCTGCGGGCGACTGGGACGACCAAGCCGCGTCCACCGAAGACGACGCGCCCGAAGCGCAGACGGCAGACGACGCGCGCGCGTCAACGGAAGCCGGCGTGGCACCACAAGTCGAAACGAATCCGAGTATGAGCGCGGAAACACAAACCCACGCGGAGGAGCTCGAGCGGGTCAAACCGAGCGACGATGATTTTTCCGATGAGCCGGTCGCCGAAAACACGGCAACCAAAACTCTCGCGTCGGAGACCGCCACCAGCGATTCGCCAATTACCGATCCGTTGATTTCTGATGCACTGATTACTGACGCACCGATCACCGATGCGTCGCCTGCCACCCCGCCGCTCGTTTTACAATCGCAACCGTTCGTCGAAAAAACGCCCGCGCCGCCGCCCGACGCGCCGCCCAAGCCGGTGATTCCCGAAATCAAGCTCGGCGGTGGGGTTACGATTCCCAGCAAGAATGGCGGCAGCACGCGTCTATCACACGGCGCGCCTGCGCCGCGTGGCAACAGCGCGCCTGCGAACGCTGTCCGCGAAAGCGCGACGATGTACGTGCCCCGCACCGGCAGCAACGTCAAAGTGCGCGTGCGCCTGCAACGCACTCACGACCATGCCCTCGACACAAAACACATGCGCGAGGTTGTGAAATTGCTGCGCAGCGCGGAGGGCAGAGACCGTTTTGCGCTCGTCGTGCCGCTCCAATCAAGTTGGGTCGAGTTGGACTTTCCCAACTTTTACACAAATTTCCAGACCGTCCAACAGGAACTGCTAAACATGGTAAGCGACTGGGGTGAGGTGGAAATCGGGTGAACAAAAAAATCGGATGCGACTGCATCCGATTTTTTTGTTCATGTATAATCCTCATACGCCATGCCTCGCGCTCCACTTTTTTGGTCATTGGGAATTCTCGCGCTCGTGTTCGTTTGCGGTGTCGCAATTTATTTTGCCGCTCCGCCATTGCAACCCCCGCGCGTCCTTGCAATCGAACCCCCGGGCGACGCGCGCGACATTTTGCCGACCTCCCCTATTACCATCACTTTTTCTGCCCCGATGGACCGCGCGGCGACCGAGTCCGCGATACGGTTTACGCCGCGCGTAAACGGGACATTTGCGTGGCTAGACAATCGAACCATAACGTTTACGCCGCGTGCAGAGCTCCCCATTTCGACCACGCTGACGGTGCGCCTTGACGCGACCGCGCGCTCGTGGCTACAGCGCCCCTTGGCGGAAAATGTCGTCTCGCGTTTCACCACGCTGACACGTCCCTACATCGTCCACAGCACACCCGCGCTCGACGCGCAATTTGTGTATGTCCCCGACCGCGTGACGCTGCAATTCAATCGCGCCATGAGCGCAGACGCATTGCGCGAACATTTGACGATTACGCCAACCCTCGCGCATCAAACCCTCACTGTGCACGAACAAACCGTCACGCTCGGCGGCTTTTTTCAACCGCGCACGCGCTATCAAATCACCCTTCCGGCGGAATTGACGGACGCGGAATATGGAATCGCATTGGGACGAATTTACAACTGGACGTTCGAAACCGCGGACCAATATCCGAATTTTTCCGTCTTGAATAGAGAACGTGTTCTGAAACTTCCTGCAACGGAACCGCTGCGTATTCCGACGCAGTTCACCAACGTTTCGCGTCTCGACGTCGCGCTGTATGCCATTTCGCCGCAAACGTTCGACTCGAACGCGCACGCGCCGTTCGAAACGTGGTACGCCTTTCGACCTGCCGCCGCGCCGCTCCAAACCTGGAGCATCGCTACACACGCCGCGCCTGATCAATATCTCCAGCAAACACTGGAGCTCGCGCCATTTCCGCGCGGAACGTACTATCTCCAGATCACGACGCCCGAAGGCGTGAGCGATGCGTGTTTGGTGCTGCTGGAATGACGCGCCTACCTGTTTGGGTTGGGACTGTCGGTTTATTGGCAGCCGCTTGCGAAACTGCTAAACTTTTGCAAGCCCCTTTGCAGGACATTCTTCTGCGAAAGGAACTTGCTCTATGCGTCGCCCCAGACCAACCTCACACCCGCTTGCATTGATTGCCCTCTGTGTTGCCCTGACCGCATTCCTACTCGGTATGGGGTGGGAATCCATTGCCAACAGCGCGCCGCTCAATGCCCAGAGCGAGAAAGCAACCCCCTCAAAAACGCCAAAGCGTAAACGCAAAAAAACGCGCACACCCACGCCGACGCGCAAACGCAAAAAAACGCGCACACCCACGCGTACTGCAACGTTCGCCGCAACGTTCACGCCTGTCGCGCAAACGCTCATCCTCCAAAATGGTTCGAGTCCCGACGCGGCGTACGACGGCGCGACCGACGCGAGCATTACCACGTGGGGCGGCAACACCTACGCCAATCTCGGCGGAATGGAGTACGTGCAGTTTGGCGAGGACGCCGCGCAAGACAGTTTCCGCGCGCTGCTTCGTTTTGAGCTGGCAAACCTTTTGCCCACGGGCGCACAAGTAGATGACGCCACGCTCGAACTGTATGCGTACGACGCGGGCTATGACGACGCCGCGCGCGATGTCGTCGCGCACACCGCGTCACGCGATTGGCTCGAAGGCGACGGTTGGGATTTGAGCGCGGATGCGCGCAATCAAGGCGTCACCTGGAGCACCGCGCGCCCGAACGTCGCGTGGACGAATCCCGGCGGCGATTTTGATGCCGCCGAATTGGATCGCGTGACGATTCCCGCGAATCCAAACGGCTGGTATCGCTGGAATGTCACGAGCGCGGTGGCGAGTTGGTTGAACAGCTGGACGCCGAATTATGGTTTTCTGCTCGAACCCGACAACGGAGCATGGCTGCATCACCAATTTCGTTCGAGCGAATATCGGGACGCGAGCTTGCGCCCGCGCCTCGTGATTCATTATCACGTCGGCGGACCCGCGCCGACGTTTACACCAACGCGTTCGCCGCAAACCGCGACGCCGACGAGTACTGCAACGTTCGCCGTAACGTTCACACCGACGCGCACGCCCACCAGTACTGCAACGTTCGCCGTAACGTTCACCCCCACGCCGCCGCGTACGCCGACGACACCCCCCGCGCCCGTTGCGCTGAACGTCGCACTCACCGTGCGCGAAAACAATGGCGTCGCGCGTGTGAACGATCCGGTCACGCAAGGCGTACCGCTGCCATTCAACGCGTACGTGTACAACGCGAGCACATTGGTTTTGTCCAATGCAAGCCAGCAAGCCGTGCCCGCGCAATTCACCGTGCTCGCGCGTTGGGGCGGCGCACCCGACGACGCGTCGAAACCGATCAAGTGGGTGTTGGTGGATTTTCAAGCGAACGTCGCGGCGAACGGCAGCGCGATATATCAACTCAAAACGGGCACACCGCCCGCGCTCAGCGGCATCCAAACGACAGATAGCGCGACGACACTTGAAGTGAATACGGGCGCGGCGCGTTTTAGCTTGAACAAAAACGCGTTCACGTTGTTCGACCAAATCTATCGCGACCGCGACAATGACGGCGCGGTGGACGACGCGCTGCTCGCCGCGCCGGGCAGCATCGCCGGGCACGCGAACGGCGTCGCGTACACTGCCGACGCGACCGCGCCCCAAGAAATCGCGTTGGAGCAAAGCGGCGCGCTGCACACCGTCGTGCGTGTCAAAGGACATTTGCGCGGCAATGGCGCGAATCTATTGGCGTACACCGCGCGCTTGCATTTTTACGCGAACCAGCCGACGGCGCGCGTCATGTTCACCGTATGGAACGACAACCTGATGGTGAACAGCAACGGGCAGCCGTACATCAAAGAGTTTGGCTCGCCCAACACGGTCGTGTTTGACGACCTGTCCTTGCAATTGCAGCTCGCGGGCGCGAATCCAAATTACATTCTCGCGGGCGCAAACAACGAAACGTGGAGCGGCGCGCTCACGACGAACGCGGAACTGTATCAGGAATCGTCGGGCGGACCGCAGTGGAATCACGCGCCCGATAATGTGAGTAACAGTTTTCGCGGTTTTCGCGCGCTGGCGAATGGTTCGACGCTGCACGCGGCGTGTGACGATGCGGCGGATGAAAACGGGTGTCGCAGTCAGGGTTGGGGCGGCGCGCAGACGAGCACGGGCAGCGTCGTCGCGGGCGTGCGTTACTTTTGGCAAAATTATCCGAAGGCGGTGAACGTGGATGCGAATGGCGCGGTCAGCGTCGGTGTGTTCCCCGCGCAGTATCCCGCAAGTTTCGAACTGCGCGTCGGCGAACAAAAAACGCACGAGGTCGTTTTCTATTTCGGCGCAAACAACGCGTCGAACGCATTGCGCGCGTTGCAAAACCCACTGCACGCGTGGGCAAGCGCGGATTATTATTTGACGCAAGCCCAAGCGTTCGACCGCGCCATTCCGCGCGATCCCACCGACTTTGCGGATTTTGAAGGATACGTGGACGCGACGATTTTGTATCCGTCGTTCAACTTGTTCATTCTGCGCGACGGCGCGGTGAACAGCGGTTGGCTCTACGCGCCGCGTCCCGAAGCGTGGGGTTGGCGCAACTTTGGCGACACGATTGCCGAAGATGAAACGGGCGGCGGCTCTTATCCCGTGTTTACGAATCAACAGTACGATCATCCGTGGGCGGCGCTGTTTCAAATGGTGCGCGCGTTGAACGGCAGCGATTCACGCGCGGACTTGTGGTGGCAAATTGCCGAGTCGGGCGCATGGCATCAAGCCGATGTGGACGTGATCCATTCGCTCTGCACGGGCCAAGCGCCGGAGGAAATGCTCGCGTGCATGGACACGGTGCAAGGGCCGCCGTACCCCGTCGGTTGGGCGATGGGCGGACGTTTGACGAATCAATGGCATGCCGATCCGAGCGTGAACTTGCACCGCCACGCGCTGATTGATTATTGGTCGGGCGGGCTGCGCGGCTTGCTGTACTATTACTATTTCACGGGCGACGGCGTCATCAAGGACGCATGGATGGAATTGGCAGAGAACGCGCGTTGGCGCGTCGAGCATTCGCCGTGCAATCCCGATTGCGGTCCGGGGTATGCCAACAACAATCCGGGCGAAGGCGATGCGCGCGGTCCGGCGTACGCGCTCGAAATTCTTACCGACGCGTACGGCGCGACCGGCGATGCCGCGTATCTCGACGCGGCGCGCCTGGTGATTGACCGCTCGCATCCCGATCAAACGTGGTTCGGCGCGCCGAATTATGCGCCAAATCCGAATGTCGCGCCCTCCGGCAAGCAAACCTCGCCGTGGGCGTTGAGCATGATCATGAAATCGCTCGGACGTTTTCTCGACGTGCAAACGGAATGGCAAGGCAGTGTGGACGACCGCGCGCGCGATTCGCTTGTCACGTACGCGACGCTCCTTGCGAAATGGTGGCGTCTGGGCGATGCGCAACCGACATGTTATCGCATTGGCGAAAACGGCGGCTGTTCTGCGGAAACGTGGGACTATATGCTGCCCGACGGCTTGGCGTGGGCATTGGCGTACGACGATGGACGCGCCGACCGCACGCGTTGGCAAGCCGTCGGCGCAGAGGCGTGGCAAAAAGGCGTAAGCGATCCGTGGAACGGTTATGCCAAAAACACTTTTACTTCGTCGAAAACACAAATCATGATCGCGATCAACGGGAGCGCATGGATGCGTTGGGCAATCAACGGAAAATAGAATCCACAATGTCTTCACAATTCATGCGCCCGCGTTTCACACAGTACGGATATAACAAAAGCAGAATCATCGAACGGAGGACTGCAATGAAGAAAATAACCCTATTGCTCATGGCGCTCGCACTGCTTGGACTCGTTGGACTTGCCGCTTGCGGCGGGCGCGAGCCCCAACCATCTGATGCGCAAGTACAAGCAACGCTGCAAGCTGCGCTGGCGGCGACGCAGACGGCGCAAGCGAATTTTGACAACGCGGTGAATGCGGCAGCCAATGCGACGGCGCAAGCCAACGCGGCGGGAGCGACGCCACAGGCGAATGCTCCGACGCCGCAAACCATCGTCGTCACAGCAACGCCGCCGCCGGGCCCAACCATCATTTATATTCAAACGACACCTCTGCCGCCGACCGCAACGCCGGTGGTCGTAACGACGCTCACCGAAGAGGAGCTCGCCGCGTTGATTGATTACGCGGTGGACGAAGCGTACGCTGCGGCGCTCGCGCTCTACTCGGCGACGACTGCGTCCACGCAGGACGATCAAGTGACCACTGCGGAATCGCAAACCATGACGTACTATGTGCAGGTTTCGCAGCAGCAGGTAGACGAAGCGCTCGCGTTGATCGAGCAGTACTATGCGTACTACGGCGACTTGGCTACGGAAGCATTGGCGACGCTGGAAGCGATTGAAGCCGATCTGAATGGAATCGAGCAAAATACCGACGCGATCGCGCAATCGCTCCAGGAAATCAACGAGACGCTGGCAAAAGGTTTGGAGCTCGCGCAGAGCACGATTGACGAATTGGAAGATGCCGCGCAGCAAGCGCAGACCAAAGCGACTGAGGTCAAAGCCCAGGCGCAAAATTGGTACGATTCGGTCAAGGGTCAAATCGAAACGCGTGGGCAAAACGCGTTGCACGTCAAGCCCGACCAAATTCCCAACAGCGCGCAAGATGCCGCCAAGTCCTTGCTCCAGTATGTTGAAACGGCAAAGGGTCTGATGACCAAAGGCAAAGTTTCGATGCAAGATATTTCAAAACTCGCGCAGCAGGGTGCGAACGCCAAAGCGGGCTTGGAAAGATTCGGCGGCGCAAACGGCCAAGACCTTTCGGGGACGATTGACAGATTCACGCGCAGTATGGCGCGCGGCGACACGCCCCAGGCCAAAAAGGAATTCGGTGGTCTGGAAAAGAACGCGAAATCTTTCAACTTTAATGGCGGCAATGCCGGCGGCGGCATCAATCCCGGCGGCGGCGGCGGCGGCATCAATCCCGGTGGCGGCGGCGGCGGCGGCAAACCCGGTGGCGGTGGAGGGCGTCCATAAAATTAAAAAAAATCGCAGCGAACGATGCTGCGATTTTTTGTATCTGCTCAGCTGTCATTTCGAGATGGTCATACCTTTTGGTATGTGTAGCCACAGAAACTTTTCCAACGCGAATCTACGCGAATCCGAGCGAATCAACGCGAAATGTTTTGGGTTCTATTGGATTCGTCGTCACGAACTGCGTGACAAAGATTCGTTGAGATTCGCGTAGAACCTGTCCCGAAGAATTGAGGGATTCGCGTTTTCCGCCCGATAACTCAATCCGCGCACCGGAAGTTTCTGAGCAGGAGCGGTTTCTTGCGATGCGATGGAATACATCGCCGAAATCTTGCTTTGCCAACATCGAGATTTCGTGCGCGAACTCCGCGCGAGCAAAAACGGCTGCTCAGAACTTGGCAGGAATATGTCATATCGAATGTTTCGTATTGCGAAACGATGAGATATCTCACTCCGTTCGATATGACAGTTCTTCGCTCACACAGCCCGGTGGGGCTGACTATCTCGAAATGACATGGGCTGAGCAGTTGCGATTTTTTTATGGCGGTTCGTTTTTCAAAACGTGCGCCGAGACCCAATAGGTTTGAAAGTCAAAGCGTACGAGATACAAGACCGAAGTTTCAACCGTGGCGCGTTGGATTGCCTGCGCCGTGACGAGATTTTGAAATTCGGCGCACGCACCCAAAATCAGACCGCGCGGCGCGCGCCCTTCACACGCGAAAATTGTTCCGGGCACAAAATCCACTTGCGGTTCGCCGATCAGCATTTCATACTTTGGTTCGGGCATCGGCGTGGTGACGACGTTGTCGTTCAATGTCCAAAAATTCAACGCGCCGCCTTGCGACGCCAAGCGCGTAAATGCGCCTTGTCGTGCAAGGATTTGAAACGGCGCGTCGGCGTTCGCTTCGTACAACCAAATTTTGTCGGACGCATTCGGCGTGTCTTGGCCCAAGCCGACGACCTGACTGAACGGCTTGAGATAAACCGTGCCCGGCGCCGGAGCTGTAACGCTGGGTGTAAGATTCCCCGCACTCGATTGCACGATGACGAGCGGATTACCCAGGCGGTCTATTTGGGTGGATAACGTATAAAAACACCCCGGCGCATATTCCACTTTGCCGCTCACGACGAGATGGTTCGTTGCATTCGGACGCAGCGGCGCTTCGATCACGACGGGCTGGGCGACGGAAAATTCTCCGCGCTGTGTAATGGTCCCCGCCTCATTCGCAATCGAAATTTCGCGTCCGCGTCCGAGCGTCACAGAAATTTTCTGTGAAAGCAGATTCGTGGGCGAAACGACCGGGTCTACCCAAAATGGTTCCGGCGTCGCGGGATTCGGACACGTGGGGGTCGCTCCGGCGAGCGCCGTGTTCGTCGGCGATGGCGTGCGCGATGGCGTGCGCGTCGCGGCGGGCGAGGGAGAGGGGGGGGGGCGGCTGCGCGTCGCAGTGGTTTGCGCGATGGCAGTTTGCGCCGTCGGTGTGCGCGCGGGCGGCTTGGTTTGCAGCGCGGCAAACAACGAAATCAAAAGCGGCAGCGCGAGAATCAAAACCACGATCAGCGCGAGTCCAGCAAGGCGCGCAAAGCGTTCAGGCATAGGTCATCTGCATCCTGTCAAAAATCTTGTTTCGCAAGTTCATTCAAAACAATTTCGTCAAAAAATTGCGCAGCAGTTTGACGCGCGGCGGGGGCGCGTCGCCCGGCAGCAGCGCGCGCAGTTCACGGTCGAGCCGCCGCGTCATTGCCCGCGTGCGCGTGCGGAAATCACCCGCGAACTCGCCGGGCAAAATCGCTTTGCCCACGCGCAGTGTTACTTTTTTCCACAACCACAATTCCAGCGTCCCCGTCGCGCCGACCGGCACGAGCGGCGCGCCCGTACGAATGCTCAGATACGCCGCGCCCGCTTGCAATTCGCCGAGCGCGCCTTCTTGCGTGCCCAGTTTGCCCTCCGGTGCGAGGCCCAACGCGCCGCCGCGTTGCAGCACGTCTTGCATCGCGCGAACGGCTTGACGCGGTTTATCGCGTTCCAACGGCAAAAAAATCGGGACCTGTTTGAAAAACCAACGCCGAAACGCCGAACGTTCCATTACGTCACGTTCCCCCAAACCGTGAATCAGCGGCTCGGGGGGAAACCACAACATGACGATGAATCCTTCCGCCCACCCCAAATGATTTACGCACGCGATGTACGGCGTGCGCGGCACATTTTCCAGTCCCTCCACGCGCACGCGCAAAAGACACCAAAGCAGCGCGCGTGTGATGCGGCGAAACAAGTGGAACTGCCAGGTCGCGTGCATAAAATTTGCATCCAATTTGGTAAGGGGAACGTAGGGGCAATCCCTTGTGGTTGCCCTCGCCCTTGTGGTTGCCCTCGCCCTTGTGGTTGCCCCCGCCCGTGTGATTGCCTATCGAATGGGGTTGCCCCCGCCCACGTGGTTGCTCGTCCGTGTGATTGCCCCATCGGATGTGGTTGTCCAAAGCATTATACCGTATCCAAGACTGGAACGCATTAGCAATTCGACCTGATGCCTGCCACAGCTCTAAAATGAGCGTGGATCCAAGACCCTGAGGTTTGTGCAATGGTTACCGCGCTAATTACAATGCGAGAAACCGCGAAGGTCTTGATGTGTAAGCACCGCACTCGACGCGTGGATGGTTCTCTTTTATAATGACGCGCGAGCGTCCTCGTCGGGTACACACTAGAAACGAGCGACTGTTTTGCGTATTGCCCTTCTCCATTATTCCGTTCCTCCGGTCATCGGCGGGGTTGAAAGCACCATCGCCGCGCACGCGCGCCTGTTCGCCGCGCGCCATGACACTGTAAAAATTATCGCAGGGCGCGGCGCGCCGTTCGATGCGCCCTGCGCTTTTCACCGCGTGCCGGAAATGGATTCGCGCCACCCGCGCGTGGAAATCGTGCAGCGCGAGCTCAACGCCGGAAACGTATCCGACGCGTTTCACGCGCTGACCCAAGAGTTGACCGACGCGCTCGCGCGCCTGTTGCAAGACTGCGATGTATGTCTCGCGCACAATATCGCGACCTTGCACAAAAATCTCGCGCTCAGTGCGGCGCTGCACCATTTGGCGGAAACGCGCCGCGTGCGCTTGCTGGCATGGTCACACGATTTCGCGTGGGACGATCCGGTGTATGCAAAGGAACTGCACGACGGCGCCCCGTGGGATTTGTTGCGGACGGCGTGGAAGCACACGCAGTACGTGGTTGTCTCGGAAGCGCGCCGTCAAGAACTCGCGCGGTTATTGGGTTTGCAACCAAACGCGATTGTGGTCGCGCCGCCGGGCGTCAATGTCATGGAATTTTTGGGTGTGACAGACCGCGTCGCGCAGTGGGTTGCACAATTCCATTGGCTCGATGCCGCGCCGCTGCTGCTCTTGCCGGCGCGCGTGACGCGGCGGAAAAATATCGAACGCGCGCTAGAGATCGTCGCCGCGCTGCGCGACGCGGGGATGCAGCCGCAGCTGCTGGTGATGGGGCCCCTCGGACCGCACAATCCGAAAAACCGCGCATACTTGGAGGAATTGAAAACGCGCGCCGGCGCGTTGAACATTTCAAACGCCGTGCACTGGCTTCAAGAGTATGGTGTGGTGGACGATGCAATGCGCCGCGATTTGTACGCGCTCGCCGACGCGCTCTTGTTGCCCAGCGCACGCGAAGGATTTGGCATACCGATTTTGGAAGCCGGGTTAGCGCGCCTGCCGATTTTTTGCGCCGCCATTCCCCCGTTCCGTGAGACGGCGGGTGAGAACGCGCATTACCTCAAGGACGATGCTGTGCCTGCACAGATTGCATCCGAGATGCGGCAGTATTTTTTGCAAGACGAGCGATACCGTCTCAAGCAGCGCGTCCTCCAACACCATACGTGGGAAAAAATTTTCGCGTCGCGTATCGTCCCGCTGCTTCAAGGAATGTCCGCCCTCACTGATAACTGATGACTGATGACTGATGACTGACCCATGAAACCACGCACAAAACAGCTCATGGTCGTCGGCACAACCCCCGACGAAATTCTGCCGCTCGTGCCGCTGGCTAAAACGCTCGCGCGCGCCGAGAACACGGGCCTGCTCTTGTGTGGACTGGTGACAGTCCCGCCGCATGAATCCTTGAGCACCGCCGCGCGCGCGACCCAACAGCTGCGGCAGCAACTGGAAACGCCGGCCCACGACGGCGAAATCCAGGTCATTGTGCGCGTCGCCCACGACATCTGGCAAGAAACGCGCCGCGTGCTCGCGCACGAAAAATGTGACGCGATGCTCGTACGCTGGGCGGACACATTATCGCTTGAAGCGATGCGCGAGATGCCCTGCGACGTGATCATTTCGAACGGCATTCTCCCCGGCAAGCTGGAACGAATTTTGCTGCCGATACGCGGCGGTCCGCACGCGGCGCTCGCCCTGCAAGTGGCGCTCTGGTTTGCGCACGCGGAACAGGCGGGGATTTCGCTTTTGCATGCGACGCCGCCGGTGCGTTTTCGCGACGCACAGCTGCGCGAGCTGTTCAAACATTTGCACGCGCTGCCGGAAATTACGCAGTGGCTGCGTGTGCGCGACGACGCCGTAGAGGCCATCGTCGAAAACGCGCAACTCGACAAACATCAGCTGTTGGTCATGGGCGCGATTGCACGCCCGCAGCGCGGCGACCCGCCTATTGGACCGACGGCGCAGAGCGTGCTCAAGCAAATCAACATCCCCGCTTTGGTCGTCAAGTCGCGCGCGGCAAAACCGCTGAACGCCATCACGGAACCCGCGACGCCGGTGGACTATACCATTTCGGTCGTCGTGGATAAATGGTTTGCCGAGAATACGTTTCACGCTCACGAGTTTGAAAATATCCAGCAGTTGGTTGATCTCAAAGAACGGCAGGGTTTGACGATCAGTCTCGGCTTGCCGACGCTGAATGAGGAAGCGACCATCGGCAACGTCATCAAGACGATGCGCGCGAAGTTCGTGCGCGAGTATCCGCTGATTGACGAGATCGTCGTGATTGATTCCAATTCGACCGATTGCACCGTCGAGATCGCAGAACAGCTGGGCGTGCCGGTAGCGCGGCATCCCGAAATTCTGCCCCAGTACGGCGTATGGGCAGGCAAGGGCGAAGCGTTATGGAATTCGCTTTACATTCTGAAGGGCGATTTGATTGCGTGGATTGACACGGATATTGTAAACATTCACCCGCGTTTTGTGTACGGCATTCTCGGTCCGCTGATTCGCGAACCGCGTTTGATGTACGTGAAAGGTTTTTATCAACGCCCGCTGCGGTTGGGACGCAAAATGGAAGCGCGCGGCGGGGGACGCGTGACCGAATTGACGGCGCGCCCGCTGCTCAATTTGTTTTATCCCGAACTGTCGGGTTTCGTGCAGCCGTTGGCGGGGGAATATGCCGGGCGGCGTGAAGCGCTGGAAGCCGTTCCGTTTTTTGTGGGCTATGGCGTCGAGACGGGACTGCTGATTGATATTCTAAATCAATTCGGTTTGAGCGCGATGGGGCAGGTAGATTTGGAGGAACGCGTGCATCGCAATCAATCGCTGCACGCGTTGAGCAAGATGGCGTTCGAGATTACCCAAGTGGTGCTGCAGCGGGTGGGCGAAACGCGCGGGGTGGAATTGATTCAAGAGGAGAACAAGAGTATGAAACTGATTCGCCACGAAGCAGATGCGTTTCAATTGGACGTGGCGGATATTCGCGCGCGTGAGCGCCCGCCGATGCTCACGATTCCCGAATACCGCGCGCTGCGTGGGTTAGAAGGGAATGCCTAAATAAGGAGACCGCTATGTTTGGTTCAACCAAGAAGCAACCTACAGCCAAGGCATTGTGGAACGTCCAGATTCTCACCACCGAGTATCTGGTTGTAGGCTCTAAGGGAATATGGATGCGCCGCGAATGCAGAACGTTACGGCGAACGTTCCCTACCATCAATCTGATTGGTCGCTCTTGGACAGGGCTTGAACGGCGAGCGCCGCCAAGCCAATGCTCAACAGGATCACGTTCACCTGCACCGGCGCGGCATTCAGAATGGCAATGACAAGACTCGCCACGCCCATTCCCACGGCGACAGCTTTCAAAATCAGGTCAATGATGTTTTGGGTTTTCATGTTGGCTCCGCTGACGAAAGCAAATTCACAAGTCGAGACAATAGCGCACCGCTCGTTCGATCTTTTCCATAATTTGCTCGGGCAACATTGACGAAATAGATTTCCCCGCGCTGTATCGCCATTACAGTCCCTCCAGCCCATCGCTCTCGGTGATTGCAAATTCTTGGGCGATGAGTTGATTCTCTTTTTGAATGGCGGGGTCATTCGCCATCTCATCAAGACTGGCAACCCAGCGCATATGCTCTTGCGTTTCCCTTTCGTAAAGCCAATGTGCAATCCGTTCGAGGAGCCACAATTGTTCCTCGCGCGCAAGTTCGCGAATACTTGCTTCAAGTTGAAGGACTGCTTCGCTCATTCTGATTCCCCTTTCACCATTTCCATATCCGTCCGCGCGACAAACCCCATCTGCCAGCGGATTAGGGAAAGCGGATAAACGGATGCGCGTGTATTTATCCACTAGCGCAGATTCCAGTTTGATTTGCGGCAGTTGCACTGCCGTCAGCCCAACGCGCAGTGCAACTGCGCTTTAACAATCCCACACATGAACACGGAATTCGCTCCAAGCCTGACGTGTCATCACGCATGTCGCGTAAGAGGGGCAGTGTGCGTGATGACACATCACCGCTTTATTTCATCCGCTGCCCGCCCCGTTCATATCACGGCAGGTTTTGTAAATCGTTCAAATCCTTTAGACGCCCACTTGCTTTCTTGTTGGCTTTCAAATGCGGCAAACTGATCAAATTGACGAGGATGCCATCAAGCGTCTCGATTTGTCGAGCGGCGTAACATTCTTGAAACTCCACACCCGAAACCGTCGTCGTCACATCTATCTTGACGGGCGAGATGCCCATTTGGATAATCTTGTTCTTTTGCAAGAAAATGTCTGGCGACAATTCGGGCAGGTCGAATCCAAACGCCTTGATGACTGCGACGACTCGCTCGGCATTTTGCGGATGAATGGCAACCCAAATATCCATGTCGCCCGTCGCGCGCGGATATCCATGATAGCCCACCGCATAGCCGCCAATCAGCAGATATTCAACTTGATGCGCGTTCAGTAATTGCAAGAACTCGCGCAAGTCGGGTGGTAGATGGATCGTAGCCATACATTATTTGGCGCATCACTTCGATTGCTTCCAAGCGTTCATACGGCGTCTTGGAAAGCCAATAGCGCTTTTCCTCCCGGGCTTGATCGGAAAAAGTCGTTATGAAAAATGCGGTTTTGTCCATCCGCAAGGAATCAATCAGGTTCATGGTTTTGTCGTTCTCTGTCAGCGGATTGATAAAGCGGATAAACGGATGCGCGCGTATTTATCCGCTCATCCGCTTTAATTCATCCGCTGTCCGCTGTCCGCTATGCCGCGTCCACGGTTAATGGTCATAGCTCAGTCCCCGATCGTATCACTTGTACGGTTCCCAACGAAAGAGCGGGTGTAATTCTGTCCAACCTGTGTGGCCCCAATCTTCGACCCATTGACCCTCAAGCCAGATATGTTGCCCAATTCGAGGTGGTTCGACACGCAATGATTCTGGAAAATCTTTGCACTCTCTGTACGCATAGCCGCCTCCGGCAGTGTAGCAGACAATTTCAACGTGGATGTTACCATTCCAAACTTTGAGATTTTGGTCGTTGATGTAGTTTTTGAAGGGCGGGTCGAGGGCAACGTCAAACGTAAAATCTCCATCTGTCCACACCCCATTTAATTTTTTCACAATCCCACTGATTCTAACGCAAAGCCGCAACACCTTGAGGCGGACCGGATCATAAACATACCCTTCTTGTCCTCCCATCATGCAGCGAGGTACAAGCGCCTCATAGTTTGGCAATGGTTGGCGATTGATCACCCTCGCACTAGAATCTTGGTACTCGACCACATTCTGCTTAATGTCAAAGATGGCTCTAGACGATTCATCGGTTCTTGGAATTAACACGGATGTTCTCAAGAGATTATTCCAGACATAAAGGATGGTACCAGAGAAACCAACTTCATGTCTTCCATCGCCCACCCTTTTTAAATGGACTGGTTGTTGGCTGCCCACTCCGCTGTAGAAATACAAGAAAACTAGATATTTTGGGTCTCCATAATTGACTGCCAGTCCCTCGAACCTCGTATTCCTATATAATTCTGCGAGATGTTTTTCTATGATGCGTCGCATGTTCTCGTTCTCGGTGGACAGGCTTTCCTCTTGTCCAGTCTTGGCGTTAATTACGACAAACGGTGTTGGAGTAGGCGCTGGCGTAAAAGTCGCGGTCGGTTGCAAAGTAGCCGTCGGCGGGACCGATGTTGCAGTCGGCGTCGAGACCGTTGGCGTGAATGTCACTGTATCCATTGCCGTATTCGTTGGCAAAATTGGTACGGTTGTGGTTGGCGGTGATGTTGGCGCAGTTGTCGGTGCAGGTGCAGTTTGACAACCAGTCATCACGATTAACGCGATGCATAATGCGAAAATTCTTCTTTTCATTGGTCTCCCTCAACGTGTGCTTGAATTTTCACCATGCGAGAATTCTCTACTGCACCATCCCAAACCTTTTATTCTTTTCCGTCATCTTGATAAAATACCGCAACCGTTTCTGAAATTCTTCCGGGCGTTTCCGCGCGCCGTCAATCCATCCAACGCGAATTTGTTTGTACGCTTCAGGAAACGCCTGAAAATTTTTCCACACTACCGGGTCTGCTTTCAACGCGTCGAGAATATCGTCCGGCAGCTCGAATTTTTTCAGTGTCTTTTTCGCGGATTCGGTTTCTTGCTCCATGTGATGCGCGATGCTCTCCAAACCCGCCCGCGTCATTTTTTTTGCGGCGATGAGACGACGAACGCGCTCTTGGTTCATCGGTGACAGTTTGCTGCCTTTGCGGCGCGGGCTAAATCGCTGCCCGAAACTCTCTTGGTCAATCGGTTTGTACGTACTGTCAATCCAACCGTAACACAACGCTTCTTCTACCGCGTCGTTGTATGGAAGGCGCGGCTTGCCGCTGTCTTTGCGGTAATAGACCAACCAGATTTCCTTCGCGGTCTTGTGATTTTTCACCAGCCACGCACGCCATTGTTTGCGATGGGTCACATAGAGCGTCTCTCCAAGTTCCATGACATGACTAATTTCCCTGATTTCTTTTTTTTCTCGCGCAAAAGGAAATCAGTACCTATACTCTGAAATCTTTACACAAAAAGCAAAGATTTTTCCACCGCGAATCGGCGCGAATCGGGGCGCTAGAAAATTCGCGTAGATTCGCGTAGATTCGCGGTTTCCTGTTTGGTTTCGGCTTGTCCGAGTTAGGGAAATAAAGGAAATTCTCATACCCCGTTCGCGCTGCTCACGGTTTGCCCCAATACTTGACCAGTGTCCCGCCATCCGTGAACGGCAAGGGCAAAAATGCGCCGAGCGTAAACACGAGCAAATTGTCGAAAAAGAAGAACGCGGCGATCCAATAAAACATTCCGCCAACCGTCTGTGCCGCGAGCAAGATCAACAGCGCAATCACCGTCACCACAAAACTGACCATGGGTCCGCCCAACGCGCGGCGAACATGAATCCGACCCGACAACTCCGGCTCGTCGCGCGGATAGAGCGAGAAGGCAAGGACGTGCACAAAAAGAATTCCGCGCATCGGATAGCCCGTACCGCGCGCCGCGCCCGCGTGTCCCAGTTGATGCAGCATCTCGGACAGCCAGTGCAAGCAAGCGCACACCAACGCGGCGCAGAGGGATTCGAGAAGCGTCAAACTGCCTGCCCCGAATGAAATGCGGGGTAAAACGTAAAAACCAATCGCGCTCAACCCCAGCCACACGGCGCCGAAACCGACGAACGCGGAGGGCTTGAGCCACAGTTCGAGACCGTAAGTTTTCCCAAGCGCGATTTTGTTGGGCATTGCTCAGGCAAACTCCAAGTAATTCGGCGGCGCGAAAAATTTTCGTCTGCGCAAAGGCGGCGGTGATTCAGTTTCACATAGTTTGCGCAAGTGTTTCATCGTCAACGCCGATTTCACCAAAAAAACGGATTCGTTTGCTGCGCCGACTGATTTTGTCCACGCTGGCGCGGTTTGATTCCTGCGGCTCGCAAACATTTCTACCAAGCCTGCTGAAAGCGCAAGCACATGCATGTCCGACGTTTCTGGTCGCGGGACATCTTGCAGCCGAGTTTGCTCGCGCAAGAAATCCTGCGCCAAGCTGCGCGTCTGCAAGCTGTCGCCAGCCAATGCAGCTTGTGCGATTTGTTCAACTCGCACCATACAAATCCTCCCAAAGATCGAGAAAGGCGTATTTGGCTTTTATCTCGCGCCCGGGAACAAGATATGGCTCAAGCTCATTCCAAATCTGTTCACGCGTCCCAGTCAGTTCTTGTAACAATCGGCGTGCATCGTCAATATCTGTTTCATCGCGCCATGCTGATAATTTCATGGCAAGCAACTGCGCAACAGACGGAATCTTCACCTGAATTCCCGGAGCGGTGAAAATAGTCGGACCCCGACTGATTCCAATCAAATATCCTTTCGCTCCATCATTGAGCCAATCATCAGGAAGATTTTGCTCATCAGCTACTTGCTGTGCCCACTTACGTACATTTGCCACCGTATGTGGTGAAAGAATTACCGCATCCACATCGCGTGTGGTCAGCCGCGCTTGATATACCAAAAGCATAGCTGCGCCACCGACGATGACAAGTTGGATTTGCTCACGGTGTCGCTCCGCCAATTCTCCAAGCCGCTGTAGCGCTGCTTCAATTTCTGCGCGCGATAATGTTGCCATAAACTTCCAAATCCGATTGTATGCAGGTCATCCACCACCAATCGGCGGAAACAATTCCACACGGTCTTGGTCGCTTATCATCGCTTGTTCCAGTTCAATCAACGTGCCGTTCACCGCGCACAACGCCACTTCGCCGACCGGCAGTTCGAGCGCGCGCAAAATTTCGACGAGCGGCGTCGGTTCGGTCAACGCGACTTGGAACCACGCGCGCCGCTCTTTATCATACCAATTCAAATGCCCGCCCAAATGCAGCGTCATTGTTGCAGGTTGCAGGTCGCACGCCTCACGTCTCACGAACGAATAAATTCGTTACTACGTTTCACGTCTCACGTTTGACGTTTGACGTTTGACGTTTGACGCTTCACGTTTCATTCTTCCATCACATCCGCGACCCATTCGATGTCCAATTCGCGTAAACGTTCGCGCGTCGGCGCACCGGTCGTTTCATCATAGCCCTTGACTCGATACAACACATCCAACGCGTGCTCGAAATCCGTACGCGACATTGCCTCACCTTTGAGCGGACCGCCTTCCAACGGTTGAAAGAGTCGTTCGGGCAGGGTATCGTCCTTGCGCGTAAACCCTTCACGGTGATTAAAGGCGCGCGCCAGATTCGTCGCGCGTTCCCCGACGCGCAAAATATCGTCCTTGGTGAAATCGTCCCACCCCGTCGCCGCGCGCACCGCCGTCACCACTTCGTCCACTTGAATGAACGAGCGCGGCACCGGACCGAAATAACACAGCCCGATCACTTTTTCCGCGCTGTTCCAATTTTCCACCGTCGCGTAAAATTCCACTTTTTTGTCCGACCACACGCGCGGCGCAATCGGTTCGCGAATGCCCAACGGCATCGCGCCTTTGAAACTCACCGATTCGGCATTGGCAATCAGCGGGTCGTGAAACGAGCTCAGATGTTCCGCCCCGACTTCGGAGGTCGCGTACGCCAAACTCACTGCCACTTTGCCGCGCGGTTCGTGCATCGGCATTTCTTGACCCTTGACGTGCATGGCAAAAATATGCGCGTGGCCGCCCAACTTGTCCGCCAAACGTTTCACGCCATCCGCCAGCACATTGCCAAACCCTTCGCGGTGCGCGATCAAATCCACCATTTTGAGCATCGCTTCGGCATTGCCAAAACGCAAATCAATCCCGCCCGTGTCTTGCCGCGTCAACAGACCGTGCTCGAAACATTCCATCGCGAAACCAATCGTGTTCGAGCACGAAATCACGTCGAGCGTATGACGCCCGCACAGTTCATTCGCTTTGGCGACGGCTTGCAGATCGTCAATCGCGCAATTCGCGCCGAACCCGCAGACCGCTTCGTATTCGGGTCCGCCGTACGCGTCGCTGACTTGATAGCGGTCGTCCAACTTGACTTCGCGTTTGCAGCGAATCGCGCACGCGTAGCACGAACGCCGCGCGGTGAGCAAATGCTTTTCGTACTGCTCCCACATTAAATTTTCCGCGCCCGCGAACGCGCCTTCACGAAAATTACGCGTCGGCAAAATGCCCGCCGTGTTCAAACCGCGCGTTAGCCCCGGTGTACCTTTGTCTTGCAAATCCCACGCCTGCGGATGTTCCTTGACGCGCTTGGCGAGATGACGTCCGAGTTCGGCAAGCGTTTTCGGATCGTGCGCGAGGTCAAGATATTTGCCCGAACCGCGCACTGCCACCGCTTTCAAATTTTTCGAGCCCATCACCGCGCCCATGCCGGTGCGCCCGTTGTAATGCCGCAAATCGTTCGTGACGGCGGCAAAGCGCACGCGGTTCTCACCGCCCGCGCCGATCTGCAAAACGCGAATCAATTTATCGCCGTGCTGTTCGCGAATCCAATTCTGCGCGAACTCGGGCTCTTGGCCCCACAAGTGCGTCGCATCGCGCAGTTCCACGCGGTCATCTTGAATCCACAAATAGACCGGGTGCGGCGCTTGGCCCGCAAGGACAATGCCTTCCCAACCCGCCATTTTCAATTCGGGTCCCCAAAAACCGCCCGCTTCCGATTCACCGTACCCGCCCGATAACGGCGAGCGCGCAATGGCGGTAAAACGCGTCGCGGTGGAAATCGGCGCGGCGGTGAGCAAGCCGTTCATCAAATACAAACGATTGTCCGGTCCGAACGGATCCGCGCCGCGCGGCACCTCGCGCAGCAGCAAATACGACGCCAGGGCTTTGCCGCCCGGATATAGGCGATACAGTTCCGGCGCGATGGTTTCCGCAGTGATGTCGCCCGTCGTCAAGTCCACGCGCAAAATTTTTCCGGTTGATCCACTCTTATTCATGGCGCTCCCTCACGCTCCTGAAATAGTGCGATAGTGCGATGGTGCGATAGTGCGATAGTTGAATCTTACACGACAATGCTTGATGCGTCTACGTCCGTTTTTCAACCTTTCTGATGCGAAAAACTTTGTGTCAATGCTAGCGTCAGCATAAACACGTACGCCAAATCCACATAAAAATACGCGGCGTCAATCAACCCGTGCGCCAAGAAATCCACCATGCTCGCCATCAAGCCCAACATCAACGCGCGCGTGTACAAATCACTGGGCGTCTTGAACGCACCCCACGCGCGGCGATAGAACGCGACGAGCATCCCGAACAAAATCGCGACGCCCAATATTCCCAGCCGCGTCCAAAAATCCAAAACGAAATTATGCGGGTGCGAAAGATTTGGCTCCTGCCACGCGGCGGGCAAAATGTATTTCGGATATTCGTACAAAAAATTATCCAGTCCCACGCCGAGCAGTGGATGATCGCGAATCATGTTTACCGCGCTCGTCCACACTGCCACGCGAATAAATGCCGTGCCCGTACCGCTTTGAAACAACGATTGAAAACGTTCCGTCGTAAACAACAGCAGCAGCGCGCCCGCACCTAACGCCAATGCCGCGCCGATGCCTAGCCACGCGCGGCGCGACAGGTGATGCGCTTGAAAGTAAATCATGCCCAACACAAACAAGACGCTCGCGGGCACACCCAACAGTAACGCGCCGCGCGAATATGTCAAAAAAATCGTCACGCCAAATAAAACCACCATCCCCGCGTATGCCAATCGCGCGCGTGTGCCGCGCCACAACAATGCGAACGCCAGTGCAATCGGCAGCAGCCGTCCCAAGTACAAACCGACATTATTTGGCGAACCCCATACTGCCGTCAAACGCGCGACGCCGTCCGCGAGAATCACATCGCCCGTCGCAAATTGATACAACCCGATCACGCACACCGCGATTCCTGACGCGAGCAGCGCGGACACCTCACCCCTAACCCCTCTCCTACTAGGCGAGGGGAACGAGGAGCGATTCTCCCCGCTCCCACTGGGCACGGGGAACGAGGAGCGATTCTCCCCGCTCCCACTGGGCACGGGGAATGAGGAGCGATTCTCCCCGCTCCCACTGGGCACGGGGAACGAGGAGCGATTCTCCCCGCTCCCACTAGGCGAAGG
>JACQWQ010000093.1:0-24791 GCA_016209205.1 Chloroflexota bacterium | reverse complement strand
GCACGGTGAACGAGGAGCGATTCTCCCCGCTCCCACTGGGCACGGGGAATGAGGAGCGATTCTCCCCGCTCCCACTGGGCACGGGGAATGAGGAGCGATTCTCCCCGCTCCCACTGGGCACGGGGAACGAGGAGCGATTCTCCCCGCTCCCACTGGGCACGGGGAATGAGGAGCGATTCTCCCCGCTCCCACTAGGCGAAGGGAATGAGGAGCGATTCTCCCCTCTCCCTTTGGGAGAGGGGCTGGGGGTGAGGTGCGTTATTCGCAGCAACGCATACAGCAAAATCGGATCGAGCACCATGATGCGAAACTCACGACTCGCCACGCCAAAATTTTCCGCCCACTGCGTCGAAGCCAGACCTAAAAGAAAAAAGGCGAGAACGAGATAATCCAGTAGAGCAAGAGACTGGAGACTGGAGACTGTGGCGAATTTTTGGAGACGCGATAAACGAAATCCCAAAATTTCATTCCACACAAACGCCGCCGCCGCCGCCCACGTAAAAATTTCGACCGGCGACAATTCAAAACTGCCGAACAGAATTTTTGGGTAATTCCAAAACGGAATCGCAAAAATCGTCAGCGCCAGGGCGAAATCCGAACGCACGGCAAACAACACAACCAGCGCGGCGAGCAAAACAAAATTCAGCGGTGTGCTCGGCGAAAAATAAAACGCGGCGGCCGTCGTCAACAGGATGCCAAACTGCACGAGTTCAGGCAATTGCTGCGCGCGCCTTTTCAAACCGCGCCAGCGTTCATCCACGCCCAGCGCGAAAACCCAATGCCATGCGCGCCATGCCGACACCAACGCGACGCCGATCAACAGCGCGATGGATACAAGCGGCGCGGAGGGGGGGGAGTTCAGAGGGGGGGGGGAGGCGCTGAAACCCGCGAGCACGTCGTAAAACGCGCGCGTTTGAAAATCGCGCGTCATCAGCGCAAACCCCCAACGTGGGTTATCCGCCGCGACGTCCGGCTGTAAATAATTCGGAAATTCGCCCGTAACCCACGCCCATTCGTTTTGCACACGCGCCAAGCCGCGTCTCAAACGGTCGGCTTGTTTCGCTTCCGTATCTGTGCCCCACGGCGATGGTTCGCCAGTCCAATTCGCGGGCAGCGCATTCCAGCCCATCTCCACGGCCCAAATTGGTTTTGCCTTGTCGCCGTAGCGCAGCATTTCATCGCGCGGTAAAATCAAGCGCGAAAAATTCAGCGTGTCCGAATCCACCGTGCGGTCTTCGGGTCCCGTCCACATCCCGTACGGCTTCACCGCGACAATATCCCAATACTTGGCTGCGCCGATTTCGTACAAGCCGCGCAAAAACAAAATCTCGGAATAATTCGGGTGCGGGCGGTGCATCTCCAAATTCATCGCCAAACCCGCCAGCAAAATTTTCGCGTGCGCATCGTTCGCGCGGATTGCCTGCGCGGCGGGAATCAACATTTGCGCGTATTCGACCGGGTCGGCGTTGCGGCGCCCCCAATTCGGCTCGACGTTCGGTTCGTCCCAAATTTGATAATAGTCAATCGTCTCCCCATAACGCTTGGCAAAATCGCCGACGAAACGCGCGTATTCGGCAAAATCGTTCGCGGGCGCGCCGGGCATATCGCGTTCGTGCTCGCGTTGACTCCACGCGGGCGCGGTGTGCAGGACGGCGACGAGTTGAATGCCATGCGCTTTCGCCGCCTTCACAAGGCGGTCCCATTTCGCCCACGCGTACACGCCGCGCGGTGCTTCGATGTCGCGCCAAAGAAAATACTGCCGCACGTGCGTAATGCCCGCGCGATTCAACGCGTCGAGCGCACGCTGCAATTCCGCATCCGTCGCGTATTGTTCCAACGCCACGTTCGTGCCAATGATTCGCGGCGTCGCCGGAAAATCATTTTCAATCCCGCGCGTCGCCATCGCATAATTCAGCGCGCCGAACGCCGCCGCGCCGAGCGAAACGACGAGAAGTGAGAGGTAGAGGAGGAGAGTAAGCGTCCGAAGCATTAACGTAACAAAGTAGACAAGTAGACAGGCAGACAGGTTACTTGTTTCCCTGTTTACCTGTCTACCCATTTACCGGTCTATTTCCACCGCGCGAGTTTGCTGTCGCCGTTCGCCGTCAGCGCCGCCCATTTTTTCGACGCGAGATCGTACAGCCACAAATCGCCGTCGCGCAGCGCGATCAATTGCGACGCATCGGGCGACCAGGCGAATTGAACGACGCGCACACCGTCAAGCGCGTTTTCGATTTCGGGAAAAATCCGTTCGCGGTTGCTGCCGTCACGGTCCATGATGTATAACGAATACAGGGAACGTTCGCTGTTCGCCTGATTTTGCGCGACGCCGAACGCGATTTTGCTTTGCCCGCGCGCATCACGCGGCGACCACGCGGGAAATGCCCACATGCCGGTATTGCGCGCGAGGGGAATGGAAACCCAATCGTCGCGCGCGAGCAGCCACACGTCAAAACCCGTCGCATCTTCCGCGCGTTCCGCGCCGTTCGGCGGCGCATGAATCGTCGCGGCGACAAAACGCGCATCGGGCGACCATGCCAATTGCGGAATCCACACCCAATCGCCGCGCGTATTGTAATACGCGAATTGTTCCAACGCGCGTCGTTCGCCCACCTCCGGCGCGACCAGCCCCACTTGATCGGCGAGCGCGTACGCAAAAGTTTTCGCGTCGGGCGACCACGCGAAATTGCCGCCCCACCAACTGTACGGCGCGGGCGCGCGGCGCGGAATAAGCGTCCGCGTCGTCGCCGTAATTGGCGTGTGCGCGGTTTGCAGGATGGTCGTCACGCGCGTGCTCGTGATGTAAATCGTGCGCGTGAACGGGCGCCCGGGCGGACGCGGCGTGTACGTCGGCAGCGGAACGGCAGTCGGCGCGTTCGGATCGGGCGTCACATTCGGGTCCAGTATTGCGGTAGAGGGGGGGGTGTCGCTCGGCAGCGGCGTCGGCGTAACGCGCACGGTTTGCGTTTGAATGTCCGTATCCGTTACCTGAAGCGTTTCGGTCACGCCGCGCAGCGCGGCAATGTTCAAATCATTGTACGCTTTCCAACCCGGCGCGCCGTCGGTTTTTTCAGCGCCGCTGTACGCAATCAACGCCGAGCCATCGGGCGACCACTGCGCATACAGCACATTGTCAATCGGCACGCGGCGCGCTTCGGCATTGAACGGCACCGTGTCAATGAGCCACAATGAATTCAATGCAGATGCAGCGGCGTTCGTTCCCGCACTGCGCGAAAACAATAAAAATTTTCCGTCTGGCGACAACTCGAACACGCGCCCGTCTAAATCGCCTTGCGTCGTCAGTGGGCGGCGTTCGGCGGTAGAACCGCGCACAATCCACGCGTTGGCTTTGCCGATGTACGCGAGCGTGCCTGTAATCGGCGCGGCTGCAACCGTGCCTTGCGTGCCGATGAGCAAAAGTTCGTGCACCGGCGCTTGGATCACGCGCCGCGCAATTTCACGACGCGACACTTCGCGGCCGTCCTCGAGCGTGACTTGGTAATCAATTTCCGCTTCGCCGTTCGCGCCGAGACGCGAGACGCGCACTTGGCCTTCCGGCAAATTTTCTTCGCGCACGTATTGGCGCTCGAACTCTATCGGCTCGCGCGTGGTTTCGGTCTTGATGACGACGCGTACGATTTGTATCGTCGCCGCGCGTTCCAGCGGCGTGTAATCGGGCGGCTCGACGCGGTCTTGATCGCCGAGCGTAATGTTTTGTTCTTGCAGCACTCGGGCGACATTCGACGCCTGTGTTTCGACAACGCGGCGTTCGCCGTCAACCAGCAGCGTCACGCGTTTGTTGGCAGAGCAGGCGAAAAGAAAAACCGCGAGGAGGGAAACAAAAGAAAGGAGGGCAAGAAGGGAACCGGGCGCACGCGGACTCACAGCAGCGATTGTAAAAGACAAGTGAGGAAAAGCAAAACGAGAGCAGTTTTGCCGATGATTGTGCGGTTACAGTTCCGGGGTTAGTTGGACAAACTCGGCAAGCTCGGAAAAGCGGTCGCGCCCCATCGGCGTAGGAAAACCGCCAATCACGGGCACGCCGTTATCGCGCAGCGTTTGGGCGAGGTCGTACAATTGGGGAATCAGGTTGCCGGGGCATTTGACGAAGCAAAAGAGCGCGAGCCAGTCGAGATTTGACGCGCACGCGATAGAAACCTGTCAGGTCTGTAAACAGTCGCGCATTCTGGCGAAATGATTATAATGTTCATGCAACCGCTTCAGGGAGACGCCCAACGATGAAACTCTTGACTGTGGGATACGAAGGATTGAGCGCGCATTCCATGGGGCAAACGGGGATGGATTGGAGTGAGGCAAGTGCAACACCACCCAACCGCTATTTTCAGATGGAGCACACCTTGACGCACAACGCGTTGGACGACGCCATCGCACAGGCAAAATTGGTCGAACGCATGCTGGGCGGAAATTTGTGAACGCGCAGCGTGCGCGAAAATTTTTTTCAAGGAGCCACACATGCAATCGGATCCCGGCTCTGGGCAATCGGCAAAAAGCGTCGCGCAAACAGATGAGATTGTTGCGGCGGCGCAAGCGGTTGGTGTGGAAATCAATGCCAACGAAACGGCGCAATGGCTCATCGCCATGTCCGCGTCGGAAAAAGACGCGCTCGCGCAAGACGCACAACACGGAATTTTCGGGCATCGCATCGCGCTGCTGGACTTTGACGCGGACGATCTCGCGTATTTTCGTCGGCTCGCCCAACGCGTGCGCGTGGTGTCGCACCCGCAAGTGGAATCGGCGATTGCGATTGCGGGCAGCGCGGCGCAAGGCAAGGTGCAGCTCTTTCCCGGCGATAATGATTTCTTTGAACGCGTCAACATACGCGCGGACCGCATCGAAAAAGCGCGTAAAATTTTGCGCGCGGTGATGCGCGCCACCGCGCTGCGCGCGCTCCACGAACCCGACATTGTTTTGGTTGAAGTGAATTTTGGCGTCTACCCGCGCGAGGTGTTGGAACGCGGTTCAAAACGCGCGGCGGGCGATTCGATCACGTGGACGCCGCAAGATGTGGTGAATGGTTTCATCGAGGTACAAACGACCGACGGCGCGCCGCTGAAAATACAATGGGACGAGACGAGCGCGGGCATGGGTTGGACGTATCTCGGTTGGATTGTCGCCGACCGTACGGCGGGACGCATCGCGTTGGCGAGCAACATGCTGGATGTGACATGGCAAGCGCCCGACAGCGCGATCACTGCGTTGGACGGCTCGATTGATCCGTTCTTTCAAGAAATCTATTTGGAACCGAACGCGCTGCCCATCTTTGCCAAAATTACGCGCGCGGCGGATAAGGGCGCGTTGAACGCGTACGCGAACGCGATGCGCGCGCAAGTGTTTCATTACACGCACGAGGAACCGAATTACGGCAAGGCGTCGAAACGTCTCTACAATTTATTTCGCTTGACGGACCAACTCGAAGCGGCGGCATACTTGCGCGAAATTTTTGACGAGCCGCAAGCGCAGTTGTATCAGGTGCCGGGATTGTTGGAAGCGGCAAATGTAGCATTGTGCGACCCGAGCGCCGAGATTGACCGTGCAACAGTGCTCCAACAAATCGAGGTGGTCATGCAGCATGTACGCGACGCGACCGAAGGTCAAGACGAAGCGCGCATCTTGACGGAATTGTCGCGTTTGAAAAGCGACGTGCTCCGCGAACCGCCCGGCGCGGACTGGGAACAAATTTTGCAAGACGTGCGCGAACGCTGCGCGGCGATTGTGAACGAGTTTTTTCGCGCGCGGTTGTTTGGATTCGCGGCGATTGAAGAATACGTCGAGGGGCTGAAGGCAATCAGCTAAGCATTTGGATTTGTGAGCTTAACTGAAAAAAGGCAAATGCTTCCGCCTTCCCAATCGCCGCGCAATTTGAACCTTTTTCAGGCGGAGAATTCCATTTGCTGCAACTGAATACCAGATACGCGCAATGATTTTGCGAGGTGCACAATATGTCCCATTCTCGTAATCGCCGACTTGGCTGGCAAAGTGAAAATCTTGCGAGGTTTATTCTTTACCAGTTTTCGTTCATCGCCGAACCTTCCAAGATTGCAGATGATATTGGCATTGATTTTATCTGCACCTTCTTTGAGGAGCATAAGAAGAAGCATGATTCGGATTTGAGACCAAAATCATCATTTGCAATTCAGATCAAAAGTAACAAGAAGAAATTCAGCATCAAAAAATGGATTCGTTTTCTTGCTGGTTTGGAAATGCCGTTCTTTGTTGGAGTTATAGACAGGAGAAAGATGGAATTGACACTATACTCGGGTGATTACTTGACCCACTTTTTTGTCATGGAGGGTCTAGAGAATCGTGAAACGAGGATTTCCCATGATGTTTGGCTCGATCTCTGTGATGATAGGCACAGTTTTGACCAATGGGCAGGGTGGTATCACAGATCTTCAGATGGAAAAATCCACCTGAAGTTCCCTAGAATCGCGGTAATCAAGGCAGGCATGGATCACGAAGAATTAAAGCGCGAAGTAAGTCGACTTGAAGATGTCTACAAAGTAATACGTAAGAACATTGTCGCAGTAATGAACAACCGCTTCCTGCTAGATGTTTATGATCATCCCTGGCCCAGAGTATATATAGGGCTTGGCTCCGCAGAGCACTTTGAAGAGAATTTCATAAATGACCTCGCGGAAGTCTTTTGGAATTTGATGATGTTGCATGGATATGAACAATATGCAGTCAAAATGGAGACACTCTTTTCAGAGTACTCAGAGGTTTATTTTGCAGTTCAACGCATGTATAAACGAGACAAAAGCCTCGAAAACGGACTTAACAAACTGAATTACGCTTTCCAAGAGGCGAAGAAAGTTTTTGGATGCTAAAACTGCTTTCCCAAGTCGCGGGTGAACTATCCTTTGCTGTCATTTCCGATAAACGAAGGGCGAGTCGTTTCGACTCGCCCCTATTTTTCATTTCATCAACCCTTCACCCCGCGCAATCTCTTTTCCGAGCATACGCGGACAACGGATTTGAAAACGGATTAACGGATAGAGACGCGCACATCCGTTTATCCGCTTTCTCCATCCGCTGGCAGATCCTCCCCCCGCGCGCAAAACTCGTTGCGTCACTCTGCACGTGCGGCGCGATAATAGGTAGGGTTACTTGAACAGCTACCCCGTACAGGAGGTGCAAGATGAACGCGCAGCAATTCACGGCAAGTGCGCTCCTGATGCGGGTCTTGATTTGGCGATGGCTTGTCCTCGCTCTCCTCACCGCAGGATTGTACTTGCTTTTGGTTCCCACCCCGCGCGCCCGCGCGGATACCGCTCCCTATCTTGTCAAGGACATTCATCCCTCCGGCGACTGCCATTGCAAGAATTTCACCAATGTGAACGGGACGCTGTTCTTTGCCGCGGACGACGGCGTTCACGGCGTCGAGTTGTGGAAAAGCGATGGCACGCTCGACGGGACCAAGATGGTCAAGGACATCAAACCCGGTGCGCGCGGTTCCAATCCTTTGGAATTCACGAACGTCAACGGCACTCTGTTCTTTGCCGCGAACGACGGCGCGCACGGGCAGGAATTATGGAAGAGTGACGGCGCTCCAAAGGGGACTGTCATGGTGAAAAACATCAGCCCCTCCACGGGTTCCAAACTCTATGCGCTTACAAACGTCAACGGCACATTGTTCTTTGGCGCGGACGATGGCGCACACGGCGGCGAGTTGTGGAAAAGCAACGGCACGGCGAACGGGACGGTAATGGTGAAAGACATCAACCCGTCCGGCAGTTCTATCACTCGTGCGGTGGTTCCGCGCCACAATTTTGCGAACGTGAACGGCACACTGTTCTTTGAAGCCAATGACGGGGTGCATAATCATCAATTGTGGAAGAGCAACGGCACGGCGAGCGGGACGGTGATGGTCAAAATCATCAACCCGTCCGGTTATGCCTGGGCGGTCAATTTCACAAATGTGAATGGGACGTTATTCTTTGGCGCGAACGATGGTGCACACGGCAGCGAGTTGTGGAAAAGCAAGGGCGCTGCCGGGAACACAATGATGGTCAAAGACATTTCGCGGGGCAGTACGAATTCCAGCCCTCACGCGCTTGTAAATGCACAAGGCACGCTGTTTTTTTTCACCAATGACGGCATTCACGGCGAGGGACTCTGGAAGAGCGATGGCTCGAAAAAAGGCACCGTCTTGCTCAAAAAACTCGTGACGTATGATTTTCCGCAGCCCGTAAACGTCAACCAGCTGGCGTATTTTGCCGCGAGCGACGGCGCTCAGGGCGTCGAGTTGTGGAAGAGTGACGGCACTCCCGGCGGCACCGTCTTGGTCAGGGACATTAACTTTTTTGGAGATTCCTATCCCAGGTGGCTCACGAATGTGAATGGAGAGTTATTTTTTGCCGCAAGCGACAATGTATACGGAAATGAATTGTGGCGCAGCGACGGCACGGCGGACGGTACTGTGATGGTGGAGGACATTAACAAAGCCACGCATTCCAACCCGTGGCTTTTGACAAACGTGAACGGCACACTTTTCTTTAGCGCGGATGACGGCATCCACGGCTATGAGGTGTGGGCATACAAGCCGTGAGGAACGCGTTTCACTCAAACGGCGAGTTCGTGTATACATAGAGGTTGGCAACGCGCGTTCGGCATGTGCGCCAACCGAGTCGTCCACGAATTACGCGAATGAACACGAATTGATCTGTGAAGATTCGTCGTCACGCGCGCGTGACTATAAACCATCGAACGTCTCACTTCCGAGCACCTCGGATTTCACCATACAAAGGAGAAAAACAATGAAATCGCTTTGCGTCGTTCGACTGATGGCTATCGTTTTGTTAGGCGCGGGTTTGTGTTTGCTGTTTGTTCCTGCTCCATACGCACGCGCGGCGACCGGTCCCTATCTCGTTCGA
Source organism: Chloroflexota bacterium (assembly GCA_016209205.1). Lineage (GTDB taxonomy): Bacteria > Chloroflexota > Anaerolineae > UBA4142 > SHND01 > SHND01. Next base: position 15,897 of record JACQWQ010000093.1, on the reverse strand, counting down.
GCTTTCAATGCCTTTCCTTCCTCTCTCACCAATGTCAATGGAACGCTTTTTTTTGTGGCAGACGACGGCGTCCATGGTAGCGAACTATGGGCAAGTGACGGCACGCCCGGTGGTACACGCATGGTCAAGGACATTCATCCGTCAGCAAGTTCCTCGCCCAATGACTTGACCAACGTAAACGGGACATTGTTCTTTGCCGCGGACGACGGCGTTCACGGCGGCGAGTTGTGGAAGAGTGATGGCACACTCAAGGGGACAGTTATGATCAAAGACGTGAACCTCATTGGTGAATCCGGTCTTGGATGGTTCACCAACGTGAACGGAATACTTTACGTTGCCGCGAAAGACCGGACGCATGGCTACGAGTTGTGGCGCAGCAATGGGACTCGAAAGGGAACCAGATTGGTCAAAGACATCAATCCCTCTGGCGGGTCGTTCCCCCTCGAACTCACAAATGTGAATGGCATTCTGTTCTTTACCGTTCAGAATCGCGCGTACGGCACAGAACTGTGGCAGAGTGATGGAACAGCGAACGGCACGGTCAAAGTCAAAGACCCGAATCCATCGGGCGATTCTTTGGTTTACTACCTCACCAACGTGAATGGAACGTTGTACTTTCAAGCCACTGACGGAACCCACGGTCACGAATTATGGAAAAGCGATGGCACACCGAATGGCACTGTCATGGTTAGAGATATCAATCCTTCGGGCGAATCACGCCCCGAGCTTTTAACCAGCGTGGGTAAACTCCTTTTCTTTGAAGCCAATGATCGAGCTCACCGACGCGAATTGTGGAAAAGCGATGGGACAGCGCAAGGCACAGTACTGGTCAAGGACATCAACCCCTCCGGCAATTCTGAGCTCGCCAACCTCACGAACTTACAAGGACGTTTGTTTTTCAGTGCGACCGATGGCGTGAATGGAACACGCTTGTGGCAGAGTGACGGAACGAAAAAAGGAACCGCCGTGGTGCAAGGCACGACCTCCACACCAAGCAATCCTTCCCATTTGGCAGGCGTGAATGGGACGCTCTTTTTTTCCGCATCGGACGAGAATCACGACTATGAATTGTGGCAAAGCGACGGCACTGCTGACGGCACGTTCATGGTCGCCAACATCAATCCCTCCGACGGCTCGTATCCCTACGGGCTGACAAATGTAAACGGGACGCTGTTCTTTGCGGCTGACGACGGTGTAAACGGCAACGCGGCGTTGTGGGCATACAAACCATGAGCCAAATCAAACGCAACACTGGAAATGAAAAATTTGTGGGCGAGTCGTGCGACTCGCCCACAAATTTTTCATTTCACCAACTCTTCAAACCGTTCGATTTCCTTTTCAATCGTCCCCAAGCTCGCGCGCCAAAAATCCGGTTTACGAATGTCGAAACCGAAACGCGCGGCGAGCGCCGCCGCGTCTGCCGTGCCGCCACGCGCAAAATTCCTGTACCGATAGTTCGCGCGCGCGGCGTCCATCGAACACGCGGCTCTCGAACAAAAAGCGGCTGGTAATGTCCACGACGATCTGACACGAACCTTGCAGCGAGTTTTCTAAAATCGCGAGCCGCTCGGGCGCGTTTGCTTCTTGAAGCGCGGCTTGGCGCACAACCGTTTCACAAAAGATGCTCGCGGTCTCTGCCAGCGTCATCGGCGTGCTGCGCTGAACCGCCGTGCGCGGCGCGAGGACGAGATTGTGGTACGCGTGCCCGAGTGCGTGGGCGAGTGTGCTGACGCCGCCGTACGCGGGTTTGTAATTCGACAAGACGCGCGATTCGTCGGCGCGCACGCGCATGCAAAACGCGCCGTCGCGTTTCCCAACGCGCGGTTCCGCATCAATCCAGTTTGCGTCAAAGGCGCGGCGCGCCAGCCCCTGCATTTTTTCAGAGTACGTCCCGAAATTGGTCAAGATAAAGTCGCGCGCGTCGTCATATTCCCACACGCGCGTATTTTCGCCCAACGGCGCGAAGATGTCGTACCACGCGAGTTGTGCGAGTCCTAACGCGTGCGCTTTGGCGCGCAGGTAGCGGCGAAACGCGGGGAAGGATTCGCGCGCCGCAGTGAGCATCGCGTCGAGCGTCGCGCGGTCAATTGCCGCGTCGAAAATCGCCTCGTCCAGCGCGGATTCCCAATTACGGCGCGTCGCCAGCGTATTCATTTGCCCTTTGATGCTGTTCAGCGCGGCGGCGAGCGGCACGGCGTGTTTTTCCCACGCGGCGAGTTCCGCGTGATGCGCGCGTTCGCGCACCGCGCGCTTTGCGTCGTACGCGAGATTTCGCACCGCGCTCATCGGCAGAGTCTTCGTCTCGCCATCCAATTCCACTTCCACCATGATTTGTGACGAGACGTTGCCGTGCAGACGCGACCACGCGCTGCCGCCCGAAAGATTCAGTTCCGCCGCGAGTTCTTCTTCGACCGGCGACATTTGATGCGCGGCTTCGATTTTCGCGCGGTGCAAAGCATATTCGTGTGCGCGCGCGTTTTCGGATTGTGCGACGAGCGCGTCCACGTCGAGCGAACCAAGCCACGCCGTGAAACGCGTGCCCAGTTTCGACAGCGTGACGAGCTGCAATTGCAGCGCGCTGAATTTCGCTTGCGCCAACGTGTCGCGCGAATCGGTGGTGACGAACGCTTGAATGTACGCCGCGAGCATGTACACGTCGTCGAGCGTGGCGCTGTACGCATTCAGCACCGCGTCAAACGCGCGCACGGTTGCCGCGTCGGTCGTCGCGTCGGGATTGCGCTGTACGTGATGTTCGTCAAACAATTGCGCGAGCGCGTTCACGCGTTCGACCACGCGCGCAAACCCTTGCTCGAATTCCGGTGAATCGAGCGCGGGAAAAATGTTGGTCATGTCCCAGTGAGGTAATGGCATATCGCTAGTGGTAGATGGCAGATAGCAGATGGCAAGCGGCGTTCTTTGTCGCAGCGATTCGCTATCGGCTATGGCGCTCGCGAGCGAGCGCAGCTATCGGCTCTATAGAAATTTCCGTAAAATCCCAAGCAGTTTGCCGTACGCATTCATTGCGAGCGGCGACCATGTGGAATCGGGCAGGGTCGGCGGGAACGAAGTTGCGCCGGGTTGGTCGAACGTGTTGTTCGCGCCCGAGCCGTCCCAAATAATGTCCGCAGCGGGGAAACCAAATTCTTTGGCGGCGGGATGCGGATCATATGCGTTGTGAGCAAACATGTTGCTGTAAATGCGATTGTTTTCGGGTTCCGTCCCAACGTCGAAGGTGGCGCGGTCGCTAAACAACGTGTGGAGCGAAACCAACGCGATGGCGGCGGAACGATTGTCGCGGATTTCGTTGCCCGTCACTTGGGTGTAATCGGGACCCAGCAAGACCATGCCGACGCCGGGCGGGACCATCGAAACAATGCTGCCGGGCTTGCCAAAATTTTCGAGATTGTTGCCGATGATGCGATTGTTGATCGCTTTGTTGTGCGACGATTCTTTGCGCGCGAGGTCGGGCAAAACGAAAACGAGCAAGCCGCTGGTATTGTCGTGCAAGTAATTATTTTCGGCAAGCGCGTTCGACGTATTTTCAATTTCCAAGCCGGTTACATTGCCGTACGCTTCGTTGTGGCGCAGCACGGCATTCTCGGATTGACCCACATACAACGCCGCGTCGCTCGCACCCGTGACGACGTTGTTTTCCATCAGCACATTTTTGGAATGCACGGGAAACAAACCGTACTCGCCGGTGTCCTCGGCAAAAATATTGCGCATCACGACGTCGTCGGGGCCGTTCGTGAGCACGCCGTTCGCCTGATAATTTTTGACGTGCAGATTTTCGACGACGAAATGATCGCCGCACGCAATGACGCCGTTGCCGATTTGTTTTTGCCCGTCGAGAATCGGACGCGTCGTTCCGTCCAGCTGCCCACGCAGCGTGATGTTGTTGCGTTTGACGACCACACCTTCGTTGTACGTACCGGGCAAAATCAAGACCGTGTCGCCGGGACGTGCGCGGTCAATCGCCGCTTGAATTCTTTCGCCGGGCTTGACGGTGATGGTTTGCGGATCGCTCACCACCGCTTGTTTTTCCACCGCGCAGGTTGGCGTGCGGTCCTCATGCGCTTCGGGCGCGCCGGACGGGTTGTCGGGACCGGGGGGCAAAACAAAATAGAGCAGACACGCGAGCACGAGCACGACGGCAATGCTGATGGGCAAGAGTTTGCGATTTTTCATGTGTCACCTTTGACGATTGGGAAACATGAATCGTGGTGCTACGGCGTGGGACGTAAACACGCGACGAGGGCGGGCGGAAATTGGTGATAGTTGAACCAAGACGACCAACGTGGGTTCGATTGCGTTTCGGGAATACGCGGTTCGAGCAATCCATCCAGCGCGAGTCCCGCGCGAAACGCTGCGCCCAATAATTCATGCAGCGGGCGATGAAAATAAAACTGCGCGACGGGCTGACCAAACATCGCGAGTCCTTGATACGTTTTAGATTCCAAATAACCCGTCAGTTTCAAGGCGTATGCTTCGGACACAACGCCATTCTCTTCGCGCATTTCCGCCATGAATACCGGATTGTTGGAATTAAAGCACGGGTGCATTGTGGCAAATACAAAACGTCCGCGCGGTTTCAACAAATGCGGCGCGGCGCGAAACAGGGGCGCGATGTCGGACATGTCCATCAACGCCATGTTGCACACGATGGCGTCGAATGCGCGCTCGCCCAATGCGCGCAGCGCATTTTCATTCGTTGCATCCACCACGCGATAGGCGACTTGGGCGTTAAAGGGCTCGGTGTGCGCGCGAGCGCGTTCGATCATCGCGGGGCTGAAATCGGTTGCCGTAACGCGTGCGCCGAGTGAAACAAGCTTGCGCGCAAATTGTCCGTTGCCGCAAGCAATTTCGAGAACAGCTTGCTGTGGTTCGAGTTGGAGCAGTTCGAGCACAGCGGGTTCGACGAGGTGGAGATGAAACGCGTTGCCTTCTGCCATGCGCTCATCCCAAAACGCCGCGTTCGTGTCCCATCGCGCGCGCACGTCGTCGTTCAAATGAATTGTGTCGGGAGAGTTCATGCACCCCATTCTATGCAAATCCACACACGCAGACAAGACGCCGTACGCCGTACGAGTGGGTATGCGTCAAAATTTTGGGTGACAGGATCGGGCGAATAGAATTCGCGGCAACGAAAACACAAACATGTGCAGCAATCCAATAGATTGCCGCGCACGTTGGGACCGTGACCAACCCAAAAACGTGACGCACACCCGTACGGGTACGGAGCAGACCGTGCGTGCCGCGCCCGTCTTGAAAATCTGTCAGGTCTCCGTGTATAATCGGCGGCTATGAGACTCAAAAACACCGACCTACTGCGTTACGCGTTGTGGCTGGGCGTGGTGGGCACGGCGAACGCGAATCGCAAACACTATGGCTTGCCGACGACGTGGGCGATTCACCTGACGCTCAATTCCGTGTTCCTCTTTATGCCGGAATTGTATCGCGGCGCGTCAAGTTTTTTGCGGCTCGACGCCCGCGCCCGAACCCAGCGCGATTTTATCACCGCCGCGCACGGCATGGTACAAGACGCGGTGATCGAGAATCCCAATTACGCGTTGTACGTCGCGCCCGTCGCGCTCGCGTACATGGTGTCTCACCCCCAGTTCAACATCTACAAGGGCGATTTGGCCAAGCTGCGTCTCTTTGGTTTTGGGTTGGATGCGCTTCCGCATTCGGCGACCGCGTTCGCGTTTACCAATTTGGTGATGGATGCGTTGCGCGCGCTTCGCAAACACTCGCCCGTGAACGCGAAATGGTATCCGCTCGCCGCGCGCGCCGACCAACATTCCGCGCTTGTAGCAGGCAGCGTGTTGGCGAGCGCGAGCGCGCTGTACGAGTCGGGCGAGTATGCGATTCATGCAGAGGAACTACGCGAGACGAACGGCGACGAGAGCAAAATCAATCTGGTGTGGAGCGCGCAAGATACGTTGTTTGACTTGCTGGCAAATACGTTAGGTTGGCTTGCGGCGATAGTGTTGCGCACGCGCAGACGCCGCGTCAAGGCGCGGGCGGCAGAATAGCTGTTGTTGGATCATGGCGCGAGCGCGAGCCGGTACCCTTTGATCAGCGCGCCTTGCAGCGGACTGAAATCCAGTTCGAGCGCGCGGACAAAACCCATTTGCTCGTACATGTGCATGGCGATTGCCATCACGTCAGCGGTGTGCAGCGCCAAGGAAGGATAACCTGCTTGACGCGCGCGCTGGATGCACGCTTGCATTAACGCCGCGCCGATGCCTTGCCCGCGCGCAGGAGGCGCCACGGCCAAAAGCCGTACCTCTGGCTCATCGGATTTCGGCGTCAGGAGCAAAACACTGCCGACGAGCGCGCCGTTTTGTTCCGCCACAATGTGTTCACCATCGCCGGGCTTTTCGAGTGTTTCGACAATATCCTCGCGATAGCGCTTCCACGCCCAAGTGGGCATGTACGCCGCGTACTGTTCGTACGCCGCGAGCGTCACGGCAACGGCGTCAGTTCGGTCCTGACCGCGCGCGTCGCGCAAAGTGAATGGCTCCGTTACACTCATCCTGGCTCCTTGAGCAAAATCGTAGTGACGAATTTATTCGTCCCCCCCTCAGCGTTTTTCCATTCGATACACCGCGCCGTCGCGCAATTGTGCTATCAGCGTCAACCGGGTCATGACGTCCAGCTCCTCGAGTGAAAACAAAAAATCATCGCGCCCGATGCGGTCGAACCAAATGAGCAGCACGGGTTCACCGGGGAATGTCCCGCGCAAGGCGTTCGCGTCAATCGCGCGCTCGTTCGACGCATATTGAAATTTGGGCGGAATGCTTTGCGCGTCCACATTGCCCAAAATGTACAGCACATCCGGTCCGTTCGTATAAAGCAGCCGCGTCATTTCCGCGCGGTGCTGCTTCACGTATTGAAGCGTTTCACTTGTACGCCAGCGCGTGGTGTTGAACCCTCCCGCGCCTTGTTCGACGGCACGCGCGACGACGACCGCGCTGCGCGAGCTGGGATAGACGAGCGCGAGCGCGACGATGCCGAGCGCCGCAGCGTTTACAATCCGCGCCGACCAGCGCGGGCGCAGCAAATCTAAAATGCGGTCGAATATCACCAGCACAATCAGCCACGCGGGCACATAGATTGGCGACAGCAAACGCGTGCCGATGCGATTGATGCCCGTCGTCGTCGCCGACAGGGCGAGCAGTAAAACATATAATGCGACGAACAGGGCGTAGGGCGCGAGCGACAACGTGGTTTTTCCATCGCGCGTTTTCTTGTGTGTGATGTATTGCGCGATGCCCAATGCGCTTGCGACAAACAACACGCCCCACACCAGCCACGTCAACGCGTCCGGCGCAAACCACCCCGCGAAGGTTTCCACCGCAAGCCGGATATTTTCAAACAGGCCAACACGACTCGCCGCGCGCGGACCGAACGGTTCCCCGGTTACGCTCCAGTTGCGCAGCGCCCACAATCCCAACGGCAGCGCGGACAGAAAGGCAAATACGCTCGCGGTCAGCCGCGCGCGTTTGGGTTGTGCGCGCAGCAACCACACCAACGCGAGCGCGCCCGCGCCAACCAGTGCGACGCCAATGTACCGCGTCAAACACGCGCCCGCCGTCGCAACAATCGCCACGCCGGGCCAGCGTGCGCGTGTGGATTCCCCATACCGCTCGATGGAAAGTAACGCGACGAGCGTGAGCAAAATAAATTCCAGTTCCGAAAAGGCAGTGAGGGTGACATTGAGCAGCGCCAGCGAAAACAAAACGCCCAACGTGCCAGCCAACGCGAGGAATGGAGAATGCGCGAGGTGTCGCAAAAACAAAACGCCCGCGATAAAAATTACGCTCGCCAACATCAACGCGTGCGCCAACACCGCCGCGTCGAGCGGATCAGAAAACGTGATTGCCCCAAACAGCGCGAGCGTCAACGGATACAGCGGCGGCTGCAACGTGTATCCCGGCGAGACACCGCGCCCCGCCAAAATTTCGCGCGCGATATGGACATAACCCACCGCGTCCGACCCCAACCCAATGCCATATTTTTGCGTGGCGACCCACACCAACACAAATCCCGCCAACGCCATTCCGCCTCATGACGTTTCACGTTTCACGTTTGACTCATGACGTTTCACGTTTCACGTTTGACTCATGACGTTTCACGTTTCACGTTTGACTCATGACGTTTCACGTTTCACGTTTGACTCATGACGTTTCACGTTTCATCCTTCACGAAGCCTGCCACGCTGCGCTCGCAGCAGTGGTTCAGGACAGGCAGTTTGACGCCTCACGATCCGCTATCCGCTATCTGCTATCAGCCATCCGCCAACCTATGCTACAATACTCCAACCCTATGAACATTTCAACTGCTGCTGCCGCGCTGCGCGCCAATGTGGGGCGCGTTATCGTCGGCAAAGATGAAATCATCAACCTCGCGTTCGTTGCGCTCTTGTGCGAAGGACATTTGCTGCTCGAAGATGTGCCCGGCATCGGCAAGACGACGCTCGCCAAGGCGCTCTCGAAATCGTTAGACTGCGCGTTTCGCCGCATTCAATTTACACCCGATTTACTGCCGAGCGATTTGACGGGGCTGGCTATTTATAATCAAAAAACCCAAGATTTCGAATTTCGCCCCGGTCCCGTCCTCACGCAAATTTTGCTCGCCGACGAAATCAATCGCGCTACCCCGCGCACCCAATCCGCCTTGCTCGAAGCGATGCAGGAACGCCAAATCACGGTGGACGGCAACACGATGCGCTTGCCGCGCCCGTTTTTCGTGATGGCAACGCAGAACCCTGTCGAGCTCGAAGGCACGTTTCCGCTGCCCGAAGCGCAAGTGGACCGCTTCTTCATGCGCGTCAAACTCGGTTATCCGTCCGCCGACGAAGAGAGCGCGATTTTGAAACGATTCGAGCGCGCGGAGCCGATGGACGAAGTGCAGCCGGTGATTACGAATGCCGCGTTGATGGACATGCAGCGCGCCGTGCGAATCATTCGCGTCGAAGACAGCATTCGCGAATACATTGTTTTGATCGCGCGCGCCACGCGCACGCACAACGCGATTGAATTGGGCGTCAGCCCGCGCGGCACATTATATCTCTATCACGCCGCGCAAGCGTACGCCGCGACGCAGGGACGCGATTACGTTTTGCCCGACGATGTAAAATATCTCGCGCCGTGCGTCCTGACCCATCGCCTCATCCTCGGCGCACAAACCCGCTTACGCGGGCGGACGACCGAAGACATTATCAAAGAAATTGTCGAAGGCGTGCCCGCGCCGGTCGAACGTCCGTAAATCAGTAATCAGTAACCAGTGACCAGTAATCAGTGAAACTTTGCTGACAACTGCTAACTGATCACTGATTACTGCTAACTGATTACTGTCTTTCCTCTTGTTCACTTCCGCCTGGCTCGAATTCGCGATCATGATGGTCTTGCTTGCCGCCGTGTTTGGGCAAGAGACCTTGTTGACGCTCGCCGCGCTGCTGGTTATTACGATTCCGCTCGCGTGGGTCTGGCAGCGCGTCGCGTTTTTGGGCGTCACGTACCAGCGCCATTTGGACGAGACGCGCGTGTTTGAAGGCGAACACGTGACCTTGACGCTGCGCGTGACGAATCGGAAATGGCTGCCGCTCGCGTGGCTGCGCGTGAGCGACCGGCTGCCGCTCGCAATTGCGCCGCAAGAAAAACCGCTCGCGCCGTCGCACGTCCCCCTCGCCGGGATTTTGGAATCGCGTGCGTCGCTGTTGTGGAACGAACGCGCGCGCTGGGCCTATCACATCCCATGCAACAGGCGCGGTTATTACGCTCTGGGTCCCGCCACGATTTCTTCGGGCGACCTCTTTGGTCTGTTCGAGCGCCCGCTCGAATTTCCGCACATTGACCGCTTGATTGTTTACCCGCGCATGGACCCGCTGGAAGAATGGGGCTTGCCGCCGAAAGAACCGTTCGGCGATGCGCGGGCGCGCTTGCCCGTTTTCCAGGACCCGACGCGTATTCGCGGCTTGCGCGATTATCATCCCGAAGACGCGCCGAAACACATTCACTGGCGCGCCACCGCGCGGCACAACGCGCTCAAGGTGAAACAATACGACCCGACCATTAATTTTAATTGGGTTTTCTTTTTGAACATCGCGACGTACGAACAGGCGTGGCAAGGGGTGGACAGCGAACGCGCGGAACGCGCGATTCGTCTCACCGCGTCGCTGGCGAATTTTGCCGCGCAGCAAAAATACGCGTTCGGTCTCGTCGCCAACGGCACGTATCCCGATTCCGATCAACGTCTGCGCATCATGCCCGGGCGCGACCCGCTGCAATTGCGCAATGTCTTGGAAGCGTTAGCTGCCGTGTCGTACTTTGTCGCATCGCCGATTGAAACGCTCTTGCGCCGCGAAAGCGCGAATTTGCCGTGGGGCGCGACGTTGATTGTCGTGACCGCGCTCGTCACCGAAAATTTATTGGCAGAGCTGCTGCGCCTCCAAGAGGTCGGGCGTCGCCTCGCGCTGATTTCGCTCGACGAAAATTGGACGCCGCAGCCGTTGCCGGGCATTATTGTGTATCGCGCGCAGGAACCCCCACCCCGACCCCCACCCCCGCCCTCCCCCTACAAAGGGGAGGGAGAAGGAGTCCCACCCCCGCCCTCCCCCTACAAAGGGGAGGGCGGTAGTAACGAATTCATTCGTTCGGCGCCGTCAGCAGAGACGGAACGAATGAATTCGTCACTACACAGCCGCGTCGAATGACCAAACCATCCTCGCTCGCGCGTCTCAATCTCCGCGCGGAACTGCGGCTGGCGCTGCTGGCTGCGACGGAGGCGTGTTGGATTTATGCGGCGGTGCTGACGGTTGGCACGGCGGCGGGATTTCCGCGCCAAGTTTCCCCGGTCGGCATTTTTTTGGTGTACTGGATCGCGCTGTCGGTCGGACGCCTCCTGCCGGGTTCGCATCAGGCATGGCGATTGCTCCAAGTGATAACCGTTTTGATTGCGCTCGTCGCGGTGCTGGCGGCGATTCGCATCGGCTTGTACACAGACCTCCCGCTGACGGATGTCGCGTGGCTGCCCGCGTATTTTGCACGCGCGCTCGCCTTTTTTGACCAGAGCACGGCAGAACAATTTTCCACCCTCGCGCTCATTTTCGCTTTTCTGCGCGGGTTGAGTTTGGCGCAGCGCCCGTTGACCTTGTGGGCGGTGGGGTTCGGCTTTCGTTTGGGCATCGTCGCCTTTTTTGGCATCGCGTTGTTTGCGGCATTCACCGTGCGCGTGGATTTCATATTTTGGATTTTCGTGTACTTTGCCCTGTCATTGTTGGCAATTGCACTGGCGCGGATTGAAGATGAGGGGCAAGAATATCCGCTTGGTCCCAAATGGGCCGGTGTCCTGCTCGCGGCGATTGCGACGACGATGCTGCTCGGATTTTTCGCATCGCAATTCTTGACGCTCGAAACGATTGGGGCGTTGTTTGCCCTGCTTGCACCGCTGGGCAGCGTCGTGCGGTTCATTCTCACCCTCATTGCCGTTCCGCTGTTTTACCTTTTGGACATTTTAGGCGGATTGTTGGCGCCGCTGTTTGATTTGCTGCGCAGCGCGCTCGCGAATTTGAAACCGCTTGCGCCCGGCGACAATCCGGCGATGCTGGATATTTTGAATCGCGTCACGCGCGGCGTAGAGGACTTGTACCCGTATCTGCGCTTGCTGGGTGTGATGCTCGTCATCGGTGTGATTGGTTGGGTGATTGCGCGCGCGTTAAACAAGCGCGTCAAGTGGGCGGAAAAGGAAATGTTCGCGCGCGAGCAGTTGGACGAGGATGACGGCTTTGCGCCCGAGCCGCGCCCACGCGCCCGCGCGCCGCGATTTGCGCGCCACGAGATTCACGCGGAAAATGTGCGGCGCATCTATGCCGCGCTTTTGGCGCAAGCCGCCGCGTTGGGCTTGCCGCGGCGCGACGCCGAAACGCCGTTTGAATTTTTACCGCGCCTCGTCGCGCGTTTTCCCGATTCCACCGCGGCGCTGCAAACCATCACCGACGCGTACGTTGCCGTGCATTACGCGCAGCAGCCCGCCACGGACGCGCAGGTGCGCGAGCTGCGCGCGATCTGGCAACACACGCGTGCGGAAATGCGCGAGAAATCGAGTAATCAGTAATCAGTTATCAGTTGTCAGTTGTCAGTTGTCAGTTATCAGTCCGCTGATCACTGGTTACTGGTCACTGTTCACTGATTACTGACCCCGACTATGAAGCTCGTAACCTCTACTCAAATGCGCGCGCTGGAACAACGCGCCGATGCGGCGGGTAATTCGTTCGCGGCGATGATGGAACGCGCGGGCACGCTGACCGCGCAAGCCATCCAGCAGCGTTTTACCGTGCAAAACAAACGCGTGCTCGTCCTCGTGGGTCCCGGCAACAACGGCGGCGATGGGTTGGTCTGTGCGCGCGTCTTGCACGACGCGGGCGCGAACGTTTCGCTGTACGTTTGGCGGCGCGTCCCCGCACTAAACGACGTGAATTGGGATTTGTGTCTCGAACGCAACATTCCCTTGACGCGGGTCGAAGACGACGCCGATTTTTCCAAACTGAAAGCAGAACTCGCTCAGACCGACTTGATCATTGACGCGCTGCTCGGCGCCGGCGTCGCGCGTCCGATTGAGGGAACGCTGAAAGAATTGTTGTTGACCACAAGAGAAGCAAGAAAGGGAACAAAGGGAAACGAGGGAAATTTGCTCGTCCTCTCTCCCTCTCTCCCTCTCTCCCCCTCTCTCTCTCTCCCTCTCTCCCTCTCTCCCTCTCTCACCATCGCCATTGACCTCCCCACCGGTCTCAATCCCGACACCGGCGCGCTCGACCCTGCCGCGCTGGCTGCCGACATGACCGTGACGTTCGCGTTTCCCAAAGTGGGACAATTTGCCTTTCCCGGCGCGGACGCGGTGGGCGAATTGATTGTGGCGGACATTGGGATCCCGTCCGCGTGGGCAAACGATATTGCGCTCGATGTGGCGAGCGCGGACGAAATTCGCGCGCGGCTGCCAAAACGCCCGCGCAGTGCCAACAAAGGCACGTTCGGCAAAGCGATGCTCGCGTGCGGCTCGTTGAATTTCACGGGCGCGCCGGTGTTGGCGGCGCGCGCGGCGGGACGCGTCGGCGCGGGGCTGGTGACGCTGGCGGTGCCCGAAAGCGTTTATCCGATCGTCGCCGCGAAAATTGACGAGGCAACTTTTTTGCCGCTGCCTGACAAGTTGGGCGAATGGCGCCCGCGCGGCGCGAATGAATTGCTGGCGGTGCTGTGGGATGCCGCGTACGACGTGCTGCTCGTCGGCTGCGGTTTGGGACAGAGCGAGAGCACGGGCGATTTTTTGGTGCGGCTCCTCGAACATTTCAATACGCTGGAACGCGCGCCCGCGTTGGTGCTGGATGCGGACGCGTTGAATTTGCTCTCCGGGTTGGACGAATGGTGGACGCGTTTGGCGTTCCCCGCGCCGCCGATTCTGACGCCGCATCCCGGCGAAATGGCGCGCTTGCTCGGCAAAACGACGGCGGAGGTGCAGCACGACCGTGTGAACATTGCGCGTGACGCGGCGCGGCAGTGGAACGCCATCGTCCTTTTGAAAGGCGCGTTCACCGTCATCGCCGCGCCCGACGGACGCGTGACGCTGCTGCCGTTTGCGAATCCCGCGCTCGCGTCGGCGGGCACAGGCGATGTGTTGGCGGGGACGATTGCGGGGATTTTGGCGCAGTATGTTGCGGCGGGGAAACGGGAGGCATCAAACGTCATGGGTGAGGCGTCAAACGTGACACGTGAAACGTCAAACGTCAAACGTGAGGCAGCCCGCCCTGAGAGTAGCGAAGGGTCAAATATGATGCGTGATATGTTCAATGCGACGGTGGTCGGCGCATATATTCACGCGTTGGCGGGGGAAATTGCCGCGCGGGACATTGGCGACGCGGGCGTGGTGGCGGGCGATTTGCTGCCGCGTTTGCCGAAAGCGATAAAAAGACTCAAGTAGTATAGCGCCTCGTGCGCGTTTGCGACATCCACGCATAACTGCTGAATGCCCGCAACTTGTCATAGCGCAGTTGGACTGCGCGTCGCCCCACGGCAGCTCAACTGCCTCCTAACTCGGACAAGCCGAAACCAAATCAGGAAACCGCGAATCCTTCAATGCTTCAGGACAGGTCTGCGCGAAGCTGCGCGAATAAGAATAGAGATTCGCGTAGAACCTAGTCCCGAAGGATTGAGGGATTCGCGGTGGGAAAATCTTTGCTTTTTGTGCAAGCATTTCAGAATAATCGATTTTGCCACTTCCAGAACGATCTTGTCTTCTGGAGGGGGGAAACTTACGTCAGAAACTTCCAACTGTCATTCTGAAGGGACATGCGATGCAGGCGATGTGCGATGCAGGCGATGGGAATACATCGCCCATCGCCTACATCGCATATCGCCAGAATCTCTATGCCAAACCAGAGAACCTGTCCCTTCGATTCCTCAGGGCAGGCTCTGAGCGCAGCCGAAGGATGCTTCGTCCCAGATGTTTCACAGAGTTTACTCGCGATGGAGTTCATCGCACGAAGCATGAAGGGTTCAACAGACAGTTTCTGCAGGTCACGCAGCCCCCGCGGGCTGACCGGCTGCACAGGACTTGTCATATCGAACGGAGTGAGATATCTCGCTCCGCTCGATATGACAAGTTCTCCGCCCATACAGCCCCCGCGGGCTGACCATCTCGAAATGACAGCTGTGCGCAAGTCCTGTACTAACAGTTATAGTAATCACCAGAGGCATACACATGAATTTCAAAATCAAACTTTCCACGGACGTTTCACAAAACAGTCGCGACGAATTGGTCAATACATTAAAACAAGACGCTCAAGTGCAAGCGACGCGCGCGCAAGCCAAAGACTTGGGTTGGGCGGAGATGCTGTTTGTGGTTGCTGCCGGAGTGCAGACGATTGACATTTTGTGGAATTGGTTTCAAGCTGCGCGCGCCAAGAACAAACGCGTGGATGCCGTCGTCGAAACGGACGATGGCAGAGAGATTCACCTGCAAGACGTTACGTTGGATGAATTGAAACGGTTGTTGGATTTTTGATTTCAAGATTTCGATTTTCAATTCGCGTCGTTCTTTGACGTAAAAATCGAAAATCGAAATTCCAAATTCCCCCATGGAACTCACCCTCGCTTTTCGCAACGCCTCGTCGAATCAAGACGCGTTCGAGTTTGATATTTTGCTCGACGGAGAGAATCACGTCCGCGACGTGCCGTTCACGAATCCGTTGAACGACAAGGTCTTGCGCGACTTGCGCTGGTATCTCGAAGAATATCTGGACTGGCCCTTTAGCGAACCCGTGCAGGCACGCGCAAACGAGATCGAGCGCGAACTGGACGAATGGGGCAGCGCGCTGTTTGACAGCGTGTTCGATTCGCGCGACGCGCGCGTGCTCTACGACCGTTTTGTCGAAGCGAACGCGCTGGATAAATTCTTGACGATTCAAGCGCGCGAGCCGAACGTTTTGCGCTTGCCGTGGGAATTGATGCGCGACAAGGCAGGTCCACTCATCACGGCGGGCATTTCGGTGCGGCGGCATGTAGAGCAGTCTGTCACGCCGACTGTGCCCACGTTCGCCTTGCCGCTGCGCGTGTTGTACGTGATTGCGCGCCCGCTCGACGCGGGGTTCATTGACCCGCGTTCGTCGGCGGGCGGCGTGATGGACGCGCTCGCGCCGTTGATGGAAAAAGGTCAGGTCACGGTGGATTTTGTGCGCCCCGCGACGTTCGGGTAACACCTCATCCTAGGGTGGAGTGAGGGCGCATAATGCGGTAGAATTCGGTTATGCTCAACACGAACCTGCCGCCCATGCGCCCCGAACTAATTGTATGTCCATTCTGCGCATGTCGCAACCGCATCGGAGTCCATTCGCATCAACAA
>JACQWQ010000195.1 GCA_016209205.1 Chloroflexota bacterium | reverse complement strand
ATTCGTTTGTGGGATGGTAGGGGCAATCCCTTGTGGTTGCCCAACTGGAATGGGCGAGGACAAGCCGTCGCCCCTACGCTGACACCAACAATCAATTCGAAATCCGCTCTAATTGACGTATCTGACGCAGACTTGGGTAAGATAGTCACAGCGGGCAAACCATTTACTGCATTAGTCGACCTCTTTGACGCACTTTACAGACATAGAGTTATTCGAATCATTGATGCAGAGGGAGGAGACAGCAAGGCACCACGTGCAGTGATCGACGGGATAATAAAAAGACTGAATGACGCAAATGAGCAGCGAAACTCAGTGGTTCATTCGTGGTCGGCTTTCAGTCCAGAAAGCCATGGTAAGGTTTCAAAGTTCAGGTTTACAGCAAAACGAACCAAAGGGCTTGAGCGAAAACAAGACGAAGTAACAATTGGTGACTTGTGGCGACTTGCTAGATTCATTGGTCAACTAGGGAGACGAGTTATTAGAGTTCTCCGAGCATCTGGCGTCACCAATAGTCTGGGTTCCATACTGGAAAACATGGCTTGCTCAATGGGAAGAATGGGGAAAATCAGGAGCGTTGGATGCGTGGATGGAGTGGATGGAGAAAAAATTGCATGCTGATACAGAAGAGAAAACCCCAGATTAATGAACCTGGAGACAATACAGATGAGGGTAGGACCTAATGACTCATACAAGTTAGGTCATTCCCACTCCTCGCCTCGCCATTCAGCGACTCCCTTTCAGTTTCTGCCCTTTTCCTTTTCTACCTCTCCCAACATCTCCCGCGCGCTCGCGCGGTTCGTGTCCGTTTCTGCGCCCAACATGCCGGCGAGTTCTTCGATGCGCTGCTGGTCCTTGAGCACTTGCGCTTGCGTGATGGTGCGCTCGTCCACGATGGCTTTGCGAATGTGGAAATGTTCGTCGCCGTACGCGGCGATTTGGGGCAGGTGCGTAATGCAAATCACTTGGTGCGTGTGCCCCGACACGCCGTTCACCGCTGTGGTCAATCCCCACAATTTTTTGCCGACGACGCCGCCGATGCGCCCGCCGATGCCCTGATCAATTTCGTCAAAAATGAGCGTGGGCGTGCGGTCTGCCGCGCCCAACACCGCTTTTAACGCCAGCATCATGCGCGATGTTTCACCGCCCGACGCGATTTTGGCTAGCGGCTTTAACGGCTCGCCGGGGTTGGGCGACACCATGAATTCCACTTTGTCAATCCCGTTCGACTCAAAACTGTAGCGTTTATCTCCGACCACCAATCCGTTCGCGTCTTCGATGCGATTCAGCGCGACGCCAAATTTCGCGCGCGCCATGCCCAAGTCCTGCAACCCGATTTCGATTTCGCGCGCCAGGTTTTCTGCCGCCTGCTGCCGCGCCGCTGAAAGTTTTTCCGCGAGCGCGCCCGCCTCACGCACCAAATTTCCCTCGCTTTCCCTCAGTTCCTTGATGCGCTCTTCCGAATTTGTCACCGCGTCCAGTTCTTGCTGCGACGTTTTTCCAAATTCCAACACCTGCTCAATCGTGTCACCGTATTTGCGCTTCAAGCGAAAGATAAGGTCGAGGCGGTCTTCGATTTGCTCCAAACGTTTCGGATTGAATTCGATGCTGTCGCGATAACCGCGCAGCGTACGCGCGAGATCGTCCATGGATGCCGCCGCGCTTTCGGCTTGATCGAGCGTCGCTTTGATTTCGGGGTCGAATTTCTCCATCCCGCGTACGGCTTGCAGCGCCTGGTTCAACAAATCCAACGCGCCTTTTTCTTCGCGTTCGTCAGAACGCAAATCCCCGCTGCCATACAACGCGTGGTACGCTTCGTCGGCGAGCGTGGCGCGTGTTTCGGCGTGCGCGAGCAAATCGCGTTCGACCTTGAGCTCCTCTTCTTCGCCGACCTTTAATTTCGCGTCGCCGATTTCTTGAATCACGAACGCGAGCCGGTCAATTTTGCGCGCGGTTTCACGCGCGTCTTTTTGCAGGTCACGCAATTCCTGGCGTACTTTGCGCAGTTGACGCACGAGTTTTGCCACTTCGGCGCGTTGCTCCCACAAATCGCTGTAGCGGTCGAGCAAGTCCACGTGTTCTTTGGGACGCAGCAGCGAAAGATGTTCGCTTTGCCCGTGAATGTCCACGAGTTTGTCGCCGATTTGCTGCAAGACCGCGCCCGTGACCGCGTGCCCATTAACGCGCCCCGTCGTGCGCCCACCGCGGTGCAATTCGCGCGCGAGGATTAACGTTTCGTCATCGAGCGCGATGCCGTTTTCTTCGAGGTCGTGTGCGAGCAATTCGCGCGCCGCGGCGTCGAGCATAAAGATGCCTTCGACGCGCGTTTCGTCCGCGCCCGCGCGAATCAGTTCACTCTGCGCGCGCCCGCCGAGCAAAAGCCCCAGCGCGTCGAGAATGATAGATTTACCCGCGCCCGTTTCGCCGGTGAGCACGTTGAATCCCGGCGCGAATTTCAAATTCAATGCGTCAATGATGGCGAGATTGGTAATGGTGATTTCGGCAAGCATTGGAAATGTGACAAATGACGGGTGATGGGTGACGAGGCAGATTACCCGTCACCCGTCACTTTATGCCCTCCGGCGCGCGTACGTCGTGCTGAGCGCGAGCGCGAGATAGATCCAAAAGCCGATGTTGAGCAAAGAGCCAAAGAGTCTGCCGCGCGACAAGACGATGGGCACAAGCAAAACGCCAAGCCCGCCCAATGCGATGGCGACGCACGCCACCAACGCGATGTAACGCCCGCGCCGTTTCCCAATGACGCGGCGGATGATTTCGGAAATTATTCCGCCTGCGATGGGTCCGGCAAAAATGGCAAGGAGCCAAAAGCCGCCAATCAGTAACATGACGAATCCGCCCACCGCGCCCAGGATGACGCCGATGAGCGTGGCGAGGACATGATCGAGCGACGTCGCGGTGTAATACCCCGCGCGTTGTTCGCCCAAACATTCTTTGCAGCGATAGCCGACCGGGGTGCGCTGCACACATTTCATGCACACGGGCTTGCCGCACTTGTTGCAGCGCAAATATGTTTCGGTTTGCGGATGATTCACACAAAAAGTTTTGGCTTCTGCGGTAGATTCGGTTGCCAGAGACATAATTCACATCCAACAAGGCAAACGGGTGAAAATTTGCCCTAGAACATATATTCGATTTTACCACAAAAATGTCTGTGGCTGACACAGAACATTACAGATTCATTGTCATTTCGAGATGGTCAGCCCGCGGGGGCTGTATGGGCTCAGGACTGTCATATCGAGCGGAGCGAGATATCTCACTCTGTTCGATATGACAGACCCCGTTCAAGTTCTGAGCAGCGGAGGCGAGAAATCTCGCTCGGCAAACCGAGATTTCTCACTCCACTACGTTCCGTTCGAAATGACATGTGTGATGTGTTGTGACAGGAATGAGTGCGCGAGAGTTGCAGTAACTTACCTGGCAAACAGGAACGCGAACAATTCGGGTCCAAAAATCAAAAACGCGCCGCCCGCGAGAATGAGATAGGGTCCGTACGAAATTGCCATGAACGCAGAATAGCCGCGCCGCGTGACGAGCCGAAAGAGAATCACGAGCGCCGCGCCGACGCCGCCCAATAGCGCGGCGCACACGAGCACGTAAAAAATCGCGGGCACGCCGACGAGCGCGCCAAGCAAGCCCATGAGTTTTACGTCGCCCATGCCAAACGCGACAGTATTGATTTTTTGTCTGCGCCCGCGATTTACGACGATCAAAAATAACACACCCAAATAATAAATGCCGAGCGTGAGGAGGTAGCCCGTAACTGCACCGGCGAGCGACAATCCAAACGAACTCAGCGTAACGCCGCCGATAGTGAACCAAAGCCCGTCGAGCAAAATTGGACTGGCGAGAATCGCCAGCAGCGTCGTAGGCAGGGTGACGACATTCAAAATCAACTTGTGCTCGATGTCAATCACTGCAACGAGCAGCAGCGCCGCCGCGAAAAAACTGACGAGCGCGAGATAGATGCCCAATGGGTAGCGATTCGCGAGAAACGCAAACAGCATGGCGGCACAGATTTCGACCAGCGGCGCGCGCAAGGATAACGGCGCGGCGCAGTTATGACACTTGTCGCGGCGCAAAACAAAACTTACGATACCGCTTTGTTCCAAGATGCTGCGCGGGGTGTCGCAGTATGGACAGCGCGGCGTGACCCACAGCGAGCGGCGCGCGGGCGGCGGTAAATTATCCGCCGCGCGATTGATGACCATACCGACAAAAATGCCTACAAGGGCGTAGAGGAAGGTGAACATTTTTTACTTTAACGTTTTCAGTGTATCATCCCGCCATGCTTTCCGAAAAACGTTATGCGGCGCGCATGCCGATGGAGCAGTTGAGTTTGCTCGTCGGGATGAATGTGTTGGGTTTAACCTTGTCGTTGTTGCTCGTGCTGCCCGCGCGCACATTTAATTTTGCAATTCTCGGCTCGCAAGCCAGTCTGGTTTTTTCCGGTTCGTGGTTGTTTGCCATGTTGTTGAGCGTCATGACGGCGGCGGGCGTTGAATCCATCATGCGCGCACACCCGCGTGTGCATCTTTCCGCGACACAATACACCGTGATTCTATGGATTTTACCCTGCATTCTCGTCGCAGGGACTACGTTCATCTTGCCACTCGTGCGCGATTCCGCTCCGTTTGCCTTTCTGACCATTGTGGGCGCGGGCGTGCTTTTGGTGCTGGTCGTCATGGGCGAATACTTGACGATTGATTTGCAAGACTCCGCGTACGCGTTCGCGCGGCTCGGACTCAATCTGGTCGTCTATCTCGCCGCGCTCGCGTTGTTTCAAACCATTTATGCGTTCAAACTGCGCAGCATCTTGTCCGCGCCCTTTATCGGAATCTTTGCCGCGCTGCTCGCATTGGAACTCTTGCGCGCCAGCGAAGCGGATGTACGGCGCACGTGGCTGTACGCGGCGACGGTCGGGCTGGCCTTGGGCGAAGCATTGTGGGCGCTCAATTATTGGAATGTGAATCCGCTGCTCGGCGGCGTGACGCTGCTGGTCCTCTTTTATCTCCTCACCGGTTTCGCGCAGCAATATCTCATGAGCAAATTGAGTTGGCGTACGGCGCTGGAATTCGCGATTGTCGCGGCATTTGTCGCATTCGTCGTCTTGCGCCGTGTGACGTGAGGCGTGAAACGTGATGCGTGATGCGTGAAACGTGAAACGTGAAACGTGAAACGTCAAACGTGAAACGTCAAACGTGAAACGTGAAACGTGAAACGTCAAACGTGAAACGTGAAACGTGAAACGTCAAACGTGAAACGTCAAACGTGAAACGTCAAACGTGAAACGTCAAACGTGAAACGTGAAACGTGAAACGTCAAACGTGAAACATGAGACCTGCGACCTGCGACTTGTTACGCGGCAATTTGTTGGGCGACCGATGCGCGTTGAAGCGTCAAAGATAGAGCTGCGCCGACGATGAGCACCGCGCCAATGATTTGCAGCGCTTCGAGTGTTTGTCCAAAAACGAAATAACCTGCAATCCCCGCGACCACCGGTTCAATCGTAGCAATTACGCTCGCGACGCTTGCCGAAACGGTACGCAGCCCCGCGTTATACAACGCGTACGAACCCAACGTCGGACCGAGACACAACCCCAGCAAGGCAATCCACGCCCCGGGCTGCGAAAACAATGCACTGTAATTTGGTGCGTCAATACCCGGCAAGGGAATAAATTGCAAGGGCAGTAAGAACAACGTCCCGAAAAGCAGAGAATAAAAGACCGTCGTCCACGGCGACGCGCGTGCGGCAAGATATTTGCTAAACAGCGTAAACATTCCGTACGTCAGTCCCGCCGCCGCGCCGACCAAGACCCCCCCCACGCTCAATTGCAGCGCATGCGAATCATACACGCGTGCCACCAGCGCGCAGCCGATGAACGCAATAATGACTGCGCCGATTTTGCGCGGCGTCAGCGGTTCGTTCCACAAACGCCACGCGACCAGTGTGACGAACGCGGGCGCGGTGTACAATAACACGGACGCCGTGGCGACATTGGTCAGAATGACCGCCTGCGTATTCAGGACGTAGAATGCGGCGATCCCAGACAAGCCAAAGAGCATGTACGGCACGAGCAGCGCGCGCGATGGGCGCAACCTTTCGCGTTTCCAAATTGCCAACACGCTTGCCAAAATGAGCGCCGCCAGGCCCGCGCGCAAAATGCCGATAGCAATGGCGGACATGCCAAATGTGAAATGGAGCACGCTGAAAAAAATTCCAATCGTGCCCCACAGCATCGCCGCGCTGAGAATGAACGTATACCCGGAGTAAAAATTTTTGATTTTTGATTGCTGATTTATGACTCACCTTACGCAGTAATCGTCATTTCGAGATGGTCAGCCCGCAGGGGCTGTATGGGCTCAGGACTGTCATATCGAACGGAGTGAGATATCTCGCTCCGCTCGATATGACAAGTCCTGTGCAGCCGTTCCTTCATTCTTCATGCGATGAACGGCATCGCCACAAGTTTTGCGAGAAATCTCAACTTGGCGAAAACCGAGATTTCGGCGATGATTACATCGCACTCCGCCTACTCAGAAACTTCCAGCGCACCGATTGGGTTATCGGACGGAAAACGCGAATTGTCACGCAGTTCGTGACGACGAATCTTGACGAATCCCAAAAGATGTTCGCGTAGAACCTAGTCCCGAAGCACTGAGGGATT
>JACQWQ010000194.1 GCA_016209205.1 Chloroflexota bacterium | reverse complement strand
CCTTCCGCATCGGTGTTGACGATTTCAATCGTCTTGCCGTTCATCGCGCGCAAAATATCGCCGGGGCGGTAGGACGCGCCGCTCGGCATATTTTCCGCCGCCGCGACAATGCCCGTCACATTCACTTTTGGTTTCAACTGCGCGATGGCTTGCAGGGCGGCAATCGTCGCCGCGCCGCCCGACATGTCGCCCTTCATGTCTTCCATGTGGTCGGCGGGCTTGAGCGAAATGCCGCCGCTGTCGAACGTAATCCCTTTGCCGACCAGTCCAAGCACCCGCGTTTTGTTTTCGGGGTCGCCCCAATAGCGCATCACGATCAGCGCGGGCGGATTTTGGGAACCTTGCGCCACGGCGAGGAACGCGCCCATACCTAATTCTTGCGCTTGCGCGCGATCAATCACGTAGAATTCCAGACCGTTTTGTTCGCTCAAAACGCGCGCTTGTTCCGCGAGCAGCAGCGGCGTCAACGCATTGCCCGGTTCATTCGCCAACGTGCGCGCCAGATTGTTCGCTGCGCCGATAATGCGTCCGCGTTCCACCGCCGCGCGTACGCTTTCCAATTCTGTTTCGTTGGCGACACAGATGGTCACGCTCTCGATTTCATTGCGAAAATCATCTTCCCACAAATCATCTGCCGCGGGCGTGTAATATTTTTGGAAACGAAACAAGCCCATGACGATGCCTTCGGCGGTCGCTTGGGCGGCTTCGGCGAGGTCCAGGCCGTCAGCGGTCACGGTCAACGCGACGTGTTTTGCGCCGAGTTTGCGGAGGTCTTTGACGCCGTCGGCGGCGGCGCGGCGCGTGCGGTCCAATTTGAATTTTTCGCGTTTGCCCAGACCCGCCACCGCGACGCGTGCGGCAGGAATTCTGCCCATCGTATAAGTTGCGTAATGAATGGTGTAGCGCGCGCTGAATTCTTGCGTGTCGTGTGCGCGTTGGATTTCGCCGCCCAACGCGCGATCAAGCTCTGCCGCGACGACGCCAAGCGGTTCGTCTTGAAATACGGTGACGGCAACGCCATCGCCGCGCCATTGCGCGAGGTCGCCGACTTGTACATGAAATTCCACACTGCCCCCTTGCGGTATGAAATACAAACGGTGCGATTATAATCCACGTTGCGTAAATCGCAATAAAAATCGTCCACAAACCTGTGAGGTCTTGAAGACCTCACAGGTTTGTAGACACACCAGAAATTTTCGCTTGTCAAAGTTTTTCAACGCGACTATACTAGACCCACCATCTCCCCCCAGAGGCACCATGCCCAACGAGCGAATTCTAATCCTTGACGACAACGAGGCAATGCGTCTCGAAACCTGCCAAACGCTCGCCGACGCGGGCTATGTGGTCGAGTCCGCCGGTACCGCGCAGGAGGCGCTCGCCCTCGCGCAGCAGCAACCCTTTGATCTTTTGCTCGCCGATATTTATCTGCCCGACGAAAATGGCATTGAAGTTTTCACGCGCTTGCGCAAAAGCTTGCCCGACATTGCCGGCATTGCCATGACCGGTTACAGCAGTTGGGAAGTTTCGATGGAAGCTATTCGCGCGGGCTTTGCCGGATTCCTCGTCAAACCCTTTCCCTCCGAACAACTGGTCTCGGCAATTGTGGCGGCGCTGCACCAAGAAGGTTTGCGGCGTGAAAATGCGCGCTTGCGCGCACTGGTGCCGTTGTACGAACTGTCGCGGTCTTTTATGGGCGCGACCGAATTGAGTCAAGTGCTCAACCAAGTGGTGAGCACCGTACGCGCCGAAACGCGTGCGGAAATCGCGTCGCTGATGTTGTTGGACGAGGAGCACGCGGAATTGACGATTGCGGCGGCGGATGGTTTGCCGCCGGATATTGTCGAAACGCAGCGGCGCCAAGTCGGCAAAAGCATCGCGGGGATGGTGGTCGAGCGCGGCGAACCGATCATGATCGCTGACAATGTGCCCCTCGACGCGCAGTTGAAGGCGTCGCTGGGAAAACCGGAATTGGGTTCTGCCTTGTCGCTGCCCCTGCGCGCGCGCGGCGAAGTGATCGGCGTGATGAATTTATCGCGCTTGCGCGGGATTGCGCCGTTTACGCAAGGAGATTTAGAGCTGGCGACGGTGTTGGCGGGACAGGCGGCGGTAGCAATTGATCAAGCGCGCTTGATTGACGTCATGCGCAACATGAGCGAGACGAGTCAACGCCTCGCGGGCGCGTTCGATCTGGACGACGCGGCGAGCATCACGCTCGACGCGGCGATGAAATTGTCCGGCGCCAAACGCGCAGCGTTGTGGCTGGTCGAAGACCTGTCGGCGCAATTGACGTTGTTCAAAGCGAACGGGTTTGCACCCGATCAAGAGCGGCGGCTGAAACCACCCGCGTTCGTTACGCCCGCCGACAGTACGACCGCGCGCGAACGCGAACAACCCGACGTGTTGTGGCTGCCGATTCTGCGCGGCGACAACAAATTCGGGCTGCTGGAATTGCACCTCGCGCCGAACAAGCAAGTCCGTCCCGACCGCCTCGGCGTACTGCGCACGCTCGCGCACACGGCGGCGGCGGTCATTGAATCCTATCGGTTGCGCGCGCGCGAGTCTATTGCCTTTCGCGAAATTGATCTGACGCTGCGCGACGAGTCCAATTTGCAAAATGTGTTGGAACGCTTGATGCGCCAGATTGCCGAAGCATGCGGCGCGCAGAACGGCGCGATCTTTATAACGAACAGCGAAAACAACGAAGCCAGCGTGTGGGTCGAGTTGGGCAGCGGCGCGCCGGAACAAGTGGCGCGTGAAGCGATTGCGGCGAATCACGCGATTTTGAAAAATAATCCCGACGACGCGGCGCACGCTGTCGGTTCGCTCATCGCCGCGCCGCTGACGGTCGGCGCGCGCGTCGAAGGCGCGGTCGTTTTGACGCACCGTGACCCGCGCGTGTTTGCGCCGCGTCATTTGAATTTACTCACCGTCTTGTCGAGTTCCGTCGCGCTCATTGTACGCAACGCGCAGCTGTACGCGTGGTCGGAAGAAAAAGTCATCAGCGAAGAACGCGCGCGCATGGCGCGCGAAATCCACGACGGCTTGGCGCAAGACATTAACTTTATGCTCATGCGCGTGCAAACGCTTCAGACCGCCGTGCAGTTGGGCAAAGAAATTGATGTGCCCAAAGAACTGGAGCAGTTGAATCAAACGCTGCGCCGCGACGTGCGTGAAGTCCGCCAGACGATTTTCGCCCTCCGTCCGGTCGAAATTGAAACGCTGGGTTTTGTGCCCGCGCTGGAAAAATTCGTGCGCGACTTTGGCAACGCCAATGATTTGCAAGCCCATATCCAGGTGCGCGGCGATTCGACGTGGCTTGCGCCCAAATCCCAATCCGCGCTCTACCGGTTGGTGCAGGAAGCGCTCAACAACGTGCGCAAACACGCGCAAGCGACGGACGTGTGGATTGATTTGACGTTCGAGCCGGAATGGGTGACGCTGGTCGTGCGCGACAACGGCATCGGCTTTGACATGATCAAAGCGTTGGATGCGGCGCGCGGGCGCGGCAGCGTCGGCATTTTGCAAATGCGCGAGCGCACCGAACGCGCGAGAGGCGCATTCGAAATCGAGACCACGCAAGGGAAGGGCACGACGATACGCGTGAAATTGCCGGTGCGCTAATGGTTCCGCGAAAAAAGGTAGGCAAAACATGATGGCTGTACAAATACGCACGCTTGAAAAGGAAATCGTTTATCCGGAAAGCGACGGCAAACCCATGGCAGACAACACGTTGCAGTTTCGCTGGATTGTGACGATTGAAGGCGGTTTGGACGCGCTGTTCGCGCAAGACCCGAATGTGTTTGTCGCGGGCGATTTCTTTTGGTATCCCGTCGAAGGGCGTCCCGATATACGCGTTGCGCCGGATGTGCTGGTGGTTTTTGGGCGTCCCAAAGGGGACCGCGGCTCGTATCTGCAATGGCGCGAGGAAGGGATTGCGCCGCAAGTGGTCTTTGAGATTTTGTCGCCGGGCAACACGATTACGGAAATGACGCGCAAGTTTGCCTTTTACGAACGGTACGGGGTGGAAGAATATTACCTCTATGACCCGGACCGCAATGAGCTTTCGGGTTGGCGGCGCGCCGAAGGTTTACTGCAAACCATTGAAACGCTTTCCGGTTGGACGAGTCCACGCTTGGGCATTCGTTTTGAAATCGAAGGGGACACGCTCCAGCTGTATCGCCCGGACGGCGCGCGTTTCGAGACGTTCGTCGAAATTTCCGAACGCGCCGCCCGCGAGCACACGTACGCGGAATTGGAACGCCAACGCGCGGAAGTGGAGCGCGCACGGGCGAATCAAGAACGCGAACACGCGGAACAGGAACGCGCACGCGCGAATCAAGAACGCGAACGCGCGGAAGCGGAACGCGCGCGCGCGAATCAAGAACGCGAACGCGCCGAACGGCTCGCCGCGCAATTGCGCGCGTTGGGGGTGGAACCGGAACGAGAGTCACAAGACCCATGAGTCTTGGAACGTTTGTGTATGGTCAGAGATTTCTTTTGAAAAAAAGGGGAGATCACTGTGAAGACAAATTTCGTATTCGAGCGCCTCAAGATTTTGTTTGGATTGTGTCGTGTGTTTGGGTTAGCGATGTTACTTGGATTTGCACACCGCGTAGATGCCGCAACCATCAATATTGGCTGTGATGCGAACGAACTTGTCAACGCCATCAACACGGCGAATGCAAATCCCGACGCGGATACATTAGAATTGGCGACGAGTTGCGTCTACAATTTGACAGTGGTAGACAATACCGATGCCGCCAATGGTCCTAATGGTCTCCCCGTAATCACGAGCGACATTACGGTCAACGGGAATGGCTCAACCATCACGCGCGCTAGCAGTGCGCCCGCATTTCGCCTGGTGCAGATAGACAGCAGTGCGACGCTCACATTGAATCAATTGACCCTCACGGCTGGAGACCCGGGCATGGGCGCGGGCGGGAGTGGCTGGGATGGCGGGGCAATTCGTAATCGCGGCGTCTTGGCTTTGAATTATTCAGCGATCACAAGCAACAATGCTGGAAATGGCGGAAACGATAATGGTTCGTATGGGAATGGCGGTCATGGCGGTGGCATCTACAATGTCGGCATGTTGACCGTCACGGCAAGCGACTTTAGTTCCAACACCACTGCAAATGGTGTTGGCAGCCGAGTTGGAGGAGATGTTGGCGATGGCGGCGGTATCTATAACCTTGGGACCTTGACCATCACTGCGAGTAATCTGTCCGGAAACAAAACCGGAGACGGCGCGGGACAATATGGCAGTTCTGGCGGAGGCAATGGCGGAGCGATTTACAACGCGGGTGAACTGACTATAACCAGCAGCACCTTGACGAACAACGCAACCGGGGATACTTGCAACGGCAGCGGCGGTGCCATTTACAATGCTAACGCGGGTGAATTGAATCTCAGCTCCAGTCAATTGACCGACAATCGAACCGGCGTGGGTGGGTATAGTTATGGATCAACTACACTCCGAAATAACATTATTGCCAATAGCACGGCGGGCGGGAATTGCAGCGGAGCGCTTGCAGATGATGGCGGCAATCTTCGTTGGCCCGACACGGACACTTCATGCGTCGGCGCGTTCGGCGATCCCAAGTTGGGCACACTGCAAGACAATGGCGGTCTGACCCGCACGATGGCGCTAGGTGCGGACAGTGCCGCATTGGAGCGTGGTGTCGCGGCGAACTGTCCCGCGACGGACCAGCGCGGACAAACGCGCCCCGATCCCTCCGGCACTATATGTGACAGCGGCGCATACGAATCGGAACTGCGCCCCGTCATCGAGAACACGGATTTCCGCGTCCTATACAACGGTTGGCTCGGCGAAGCAAATACGAACGTCAGCGGAACCACCTATCGCGTAAGCAGCATCAAAAACGACAAGGTCACTTTCAAATTCACCGGCGCCAGCGTCGCCTGGATTGCACGCAAAGGACCCGACATGGGCAAGGCAAAAGTGACGATTGACGGTGTGGATAAGGGCATCGTTGACCTGTACCGCGCCACCGAACAGTGGCAGTTCAAAAAGAACTACAAGAACCTGACCAACGCCAAGCACACGCTGGTCATCACCGTGACGGGGACCAAGAATGCACAGTCGAGCGCGAGGACAGTGGGCGTGGATGGATTCAAGATGGGCAGCACCGTGACGGAGGATACTGCGCTCAACGTGCAATACAACAATTGGAGCGGCAAGACGAATGTGGCGGCGAGCGGCGGCAGTTACCATGCGAGCAAAAAGAAGAATGCTACGGCGCGCTTGACGTTCACGGGCACGCAAATCAAGTGGCTCACGGCAAAGGGACCGGGCTACGGGAAAGCGGATGTGTATGTGGACGGCGTCAGGCAAGGGACTTTTGACTTGTATGCGAGCAGCGCCCAGTGGAAGGTTGAGATTGGGTTCACGGGATTGAGTGCGGCACAACACACGATTGAGGTGCGGGTCTTTGGGGAAAAGAACGCGGCGTCAAGCGGGACGATGGTGATTGTGGATGGGTTTCAAGGAGCAACCACCGTACCGTGAGAACACGCAAGTGATTGTGTCCACCGCTCGCGTTAATGCACGCGAGTTTGCATGCGGTGACATGCGCGGAAAGGTCAGCAAAAAATGACAGTGAAATCAGCAGCTTGACACCGCTTTCGTCTGGCTGAGTTACTCTATCAACCACTGCGGCAGTCCCGCCTCTATCGCCGCGACAAATTCGCGTGCGCGTTCGAACCAATACGCCGCATCGTCGCGCGTAAATTCCACGTCATACTTGTAATCCGCCTTGATGCGCGCATTGTGAATCCGCTTGAACAAGCCCTTGAATTGCGCGTCCACCAATTTCTTTTTGAAAAAGTGATAACCGAAAAGCATTTCGATGCCGTCGTGCGATTTGGCGACCAAACCTTTCGTGGCAAGCGCCGCCTCAGAGGCATAGAGGACCGCGTAGAACGAGCGCGAGATGGAGGCATCATAAATTTGGATATTGAGTTCTGCTTCCGCAGAGACAAGTGCCTGTTTCGCTTTGGCAAGCAGGTAGGATGAAGCGCGTTCGCGGTTGATTTCATGTTCTGGCACGGGGACTCCTTCCAGCGTAATGCCGCGATGCGAGACATTGTAGAGCAATGTAGATACGCCGTTGTGTTTTGCCAACTCATCCGCGCGATAGAGAAACAGATGCGGACGCGGGCGTTCCTCATACAACGCGATTGTCAACTCCTCTAATGCTTTTTCCTGCTCCGGCGTCACGTCGTCGTACACCAGCATCAAGTCCACGTCCGAATCGGGACGCGGCTTGCCATAGACGTACGAGCCATAGAGCACCAAACTCTGCACTTCGCCGTTCGGCAAGATGGCGTGGATGCGCGCGCGCACGCGTTGGATGACGCGCCGCACGCGCGGCGGCAGCAAGGGGCGTCGTCGCCGCGTAATTCTTTTTTTCCGCTGCGCGGATGCTGTGATGCGTTCCATTTCGCTCATTCTACTACAAATCGGCGCGCCAGATTGTCGCGGAATTCCCCCAAAAACCATCTTGACATCGCACATCTGTTCTAGTATAATCGCGTCAGCGTTTGAGAAAACGGCTTGCACGCGATTTTTTGCGTGGCAAAATTTTTCGGTCCCGTCCTCCGCGGACCGTGCGCCGCATAGAAAACGGTTGCGCATGTCGCGCAGCTGTAGTATATTCGCCGCATGGTTCATTAGTGCGAATTCCTGATTTGTGTGTGCGCTCAAGACCTTCAACGTTGCGGCGATGGAATTCATCGCGAAAAACCACGAAGGTCTGTCCACCAATCCAAGTGCATTCGCTCTAGCGTGAACTGCGCGACGGCCATAACCGCAGGATTGTAGCTTACGAGTACGGGCAAAGGAGCATATAAAATGGCAACTGACGGCAAAGCCAAAGCCCTCGATTCGACGCTCGCCTCCCTCAAGAAACGTTTCGGCGAAGGCGCGATCATGCGTCTCGGCGAACATCCCTACGGTAAAATTGAAGCCATCCCCACCGGCGCGGTTTCCCTCGATCTCGCGCTCGGCATCGGCGGCGTGCCCAAAGGGCGCGTCACCGAAATTTACGGTCCGGAAGCTTCGGGTAAAACCACCATCTGTCAACACATTATCGCCAACGCGCAAAAGGCAGGCGGCGTCGCGGCATTCATTGACGTCGAGCACACGTTCGACGCGGCGTACGCGGCCAAGTGCGGCGTCAACATCGAGGACCTGCTCATTTCGCAGCCGGACACGGGCGAGCAGGCGCTCGAGATCGCCGAAGCGTTGGTGCGCTCCGGCGCGGTGGACGTCGTGGTCATTGATTCGGTTGCGGCGCTGGTTCCCAGAGCCGAAATCGAAGGCGAGATGGGCGATTCGCACATGGGCTTGCACGCGCGTCTCATGTCCCAAGCCCTGCGCAAACTCACCGGCGCGATCAAGAAATCCAACACGGCGGTGATCTTTACCAACCAACTGCGGCAAAAAATCGGCGTCATGTTCGGCAATCCCGAAACGACGACCGGCGGGATGGCGTTGAAATTTTACGCGTCGGTGCGCATGGACGTGCGCCCGACCGACCAAATCAAAAGCGGCGAAGATGTGATTGGCACGCGCGTGCGCGTCCGCGTCAAGAAAAACAAAGTCGCGCCGCCATTCACCAAAGCCGAATTCGATATTTTGCACAACGAAGGCATTTCGCGCGAAGGCGATATGCTGGACACCGGCGTCGAATACGGCATCATTGAAAAACGCGGCGCGTTCTATTCCTTCAATGGGCAGCGTCTGGGACAGGGGCGCGAAAACGCGCGCAATTTCCTGCGCGAAAATACAAGCGTTATGAACGAATTGGAAAAGACGATTCGCGCCAAAGCCGGTCTGGACAGCGCGAACGGCGCGGCGGCGCTGCCGAAAAATATGCAGGACGACCCCGATTTGGATGAGGATGAGGAAGAAGACGAAGAGGAAGAAGAGGAAGAAGAAGAATAAAGCGGCTGAAAAGAGAACCCATCCCTATGAGGGATGGGTTCTCTTTTCAGCCATCCGGTCTAGAGCGAATTCCTGATTCGTTTGTGGGATGGTAGGGGCAATCCCTTGTGGTTGCCCAACTGGAATGGGCGAGGACAAGCCGTCGCCCCTACTGGAATGGGCGAGGACAAGCCGTCGCCCCAACTGGAATGGGCGAGGACAAGCCGTCGCCCCTACGCTGACACCACCAATCAATTCGGAATCCGCTCTAGCGTGGTGGTTACCCACATCTTGTTATAGCGCAGTTGGACTGCGCGTTCCCCCGACGGCAGTGCAACTGCCTCCTAACATTTGTGGGGAACCACCAGGGTCTAACGTATTGACACGAACGGCTACACTTTTTTGGACAAGATAGTGGTATAATCAGCCCACTTTGAACACGCGCACGGTTCTGGCGCGTGGCTGCATTCCCACAATGGGAATGCACCTTCCACAGCGATTGAATGATTGTCATGTCTGACACGTATTGGAACGGTTGTTTGAACGGCAAGTTGCAAATGAACTAGTCCTGACTGGCAGAGCCAACCCGCAAAAGATCAATGGCTATTTGTCGGTTAGAGAGCACTTGATGCCGCGAGATACGTCGCCGTCAAACGACACGCAGGATTTGTGAACTTGCGATTTACACACCCATGTGACGGTCTGTTGTGATGGGTGCAACAGTACAACCGTATCGCATTTTTTGTGTTTGGCGTAGTTTGCCGAAACGCGTCGAGACAATTCGATAACCTTGCGCGCGTGTGTGAGGTTGTGATACTGGGGATAGGCACAAGGCACTATCCCTACTTGATTGTTCGTCCTCAATCGCTGTGGGCTGCGGCGCATCGCGCGCAGCTCGCCGCGATTTTTTGTTGGCGGACAGCCAGAGAAATGAAAGTGGCAGGGTCTTGAAAACACAATTCCGACGCAAGGATCAAGCCAAGCCGGACGACGGCGCACGCGCGCCGTCGCAGAACCTGACGCCCGGACGTGTCACCGCATTAGAGCCGCAGGTCAAACGCGCCAATCGCTTTTCGCTTTACGTTGACGACCATTTCGCGCTGGGTTTGTCGGGCTATGTCGCGGCGGGTGTCCGCGTCGGGCAGGTCTTGACGCGCGCGGATTTGGAAAAACTCGCGTACGCCGAACAGCTCGAACAAGCGCGTGAACAAGCGCTGCGCTATCTGCAAGTCCGCCCGCGCAGCGAGCGAGAACTGCGCGTGCAGTTGCGCAAGAAAAAATATTCCGAGGAGATTATCAATCAGGTCATCGCCCGTCTGAATGATGTCAAACTGGTGGGTGACCGTGACTTTGCCAAGTTCTGGGTGGAAAATCGCGAAGGATTCAAACCGCGCAGTAAACGCGCCTTGCAGTACGAACTGCGTCAAAAAGGCGTAGCGCAGCAAGAAATCGCGCGCGCAGTCAAAAAAGTAGACGAACGCGACAGCGCCTATCGCGCCGCGCACGCTCAAGCGCTGCGCTGGAAGGAACTGGACGCGTCAAGCTTTCGTGAAAAATTGAGCGGCTTTCTCGCGCGGCGCGGGTTTGATTACACGGTCACGCGTGAAACCGTGAAGCGGTTGTGGCAAGAAGTGAGTGGCAAGCCAGAGTTGGAACAGGATTTTGAAATGGAGTGAGCAGGTAGACAAGTAGGCAGGTAGAGAGGTGGCAGGTAGACAGGTAGGCAGGTAGACAAGTAAATAGGTAGACGAGTAATTGGGTAGCAGGTATCTCGCTGGGAGAATACCTGTTTCCCTGTTTACCAATTTACCTGTCTACCAATATCCCTGTTTCCCTGTTTCCCGATTTACCTGTTTACCTTAACCTTTCTTGGAGGAAACATGGAATACGCAATCGTTGCCATCGTCGCCGCGCTCGTCGCGGGCGCGATCGCGTTTGCGGCGGGCTATTTCCTCCAGTCTCGTGTCTTTACGGCAAAAAAGGTCGCCTTAGAAGCAGAGCGCGCCGAGATCGAGAAAAAACTCGTCGCCGCGGATGCGCAGGCCAAAGACATTATTCTTAAAGCCAAGGACCAGGCGCTGCAGGTTCGCAACGAACAAGAACAAGACAACAAGCGCAAACGCGGGGAACTGTCGCGGGAAGAAGACCAGCTGCGACAACGCCGCGAAGCCATGGACAAACGGCTGGAGCAAATCGAGAACCGTAATCGCAAACTCGAAAATCGTGAAAAAGAGATGGACCGCGCCAAAGCGCGGCTGGACGAACTCGAAGCGAAAAAACTGCAAGAGCTGCAACGCGTCGCCGCCATGAGCACCGACGAGGCGAAACAAGTGCTCTTGCAGCAAGTGGAAAAAGATACGCGCCAAGACGCCGCCCGCATCATTCGTGAAATCGAAATGAACGCGCGTGAGGAGGGCGAACGCCGCGGGCGCGAAATCATTACCACCGCGATTGAACGCATCTCGTCGGATCAAGTCGTCGAAAGCACCGTCGCGCTGGTGCCGTTGCCGAGCGATGAAATGAAAGGGCGCATTATCGGCAAACAGGGGCGCAACATTCGCGCGATTGAAATGCTCACCGGCGTTGACCTCGTGGTGGACGATACCCCCGAAGCGGTGATCATTTCTTCGCACAATCCGATTCGGCGCGAAGTGGCGCGCGTGTCCCTGCAAAAACTGATCAGCGACGGACGGATTCATCCCGGGCGCATCGAAAAAATTGTCGAAAGCGCCGAAGAAGAAGTCAACAAGAGCATCGTCGAAGCGGGCGAAGCGGCGGTGTTGGAAACGAGCATTCCCGGGCTGCATCCCGAACTCATCAAGATGCTCGGTTCGCTCAAGTTCCGCACCTCGTACGGGCAAAATGTGTTGGCGCACGTCGTGGAAACGGCGCACCTTGCGGGCATGATTGCCGCAGAGCTCAAAGCGGATGTCAAAGCCGCCAAACTGGGCGCGCTGCTGCACGATATTGGCAAAGCCGTCACGCACGAAGTGGGCGGCGCGCACGCCATTATCGGCGCGGAATACGCGCGCAAGTACGGCGTGCCCGAAAATGTGTGCAACATGATTGCGTCGCATCACGGCGAAGTGGAACCGAAATCCATCGAAGCCGTGCTCGTGACCGCCGCTGATGCGGTGTCGGGCGCGCGGCCCGGGGCGCGCCGCGAATCGTTGGAACAGTATCTGAAACGTGTCGAGGCGCTCGAGAGTATGGCGAACGCGATGACCGGCGTTCAACAATCGTATGCAATCCAAGCGGGGCGCGAATTACGTATCATAGTTAAACCGGAACAGATTGACGATTTAGGCGCGATCAATTTGTCCAAAATGATCGCGCGCAAGATCGAAGAAAACCTGGAATATCCCGGACAAATCAAAGTGACCGTGATTCGTGAACAACGCGCCGTCGAATATGCCAAGTAGGGATAGTGCCTTGTGCCTATCCCCAGCGCCTATCCCCAGTGCCTATCCCCAGTGCCTATCCCCAGTGCCTATCCTCTCAAGTCTAACGAATTATTTATGTTAATTTCGGGCGCACAGGGGTAAGATAGCACTGCGACAGTGAACCGATGCGCAGTCAAGATGACGATTCATCTTGGACAGAACGGTTCGAGAATTCTGCTTTACTACAGCAGCCAACCAGAGTTACAACACAGCCCCAACGGCGCACTACCTGACGACGGGTATGCGTTGAAGTGATGACCCTTTGCTTTGGGCAAACTGCTCCGCACCAATTGGGATGCATCGTGTTGTAGGGAGTCACAAAATACATGGATACCATCAAAGTTTCCGCCAAATCCCGTTCCACCGCCGTAGCTGGTGCGATTGCGGGGGTGATTCGCGAGTACCGCAAAGCCGAAGTGCAAGCGATCGGCGCGGGCGCCGTGAATCAGGCAATCAAAGCGGTTGCCATCGCGCGCAGCTATCTGCAACAAGATCAACTGGATCTCGCCGTCGTGCCGACCTTTGCCGAAGTGGATATCAATGGCGAAGAGCGTACGGCCGTGCGATTTTATATCGAGTCGCGCGCGTTGAGTGAAGCGCCTGCCGTGCCGCACGGCAACGGGCATCACACGCAGCCCGTCGATCTTGAATCTGTCTAGATAGGTTGATCTGGTGATAACCCAGAAATGTTAGAAGGCAGTGGCAATGCAAGCGCATTGCATACTGCCGTAGGGCGACGCGCAGCCCAACTGCGCTATAACAAGATGGGGGTAATCACCAGAGGTTGATTCGGGGGACGCGGTCGCACGTGTCCCCTCCACCGCATCACGCCTGAACCGAGGGGCTGTTGCGGTTTCAACCCTTCATTCCCCTACATCGGAGTTGGTTGTGTCCTCGAGGACTCGTCAGCGCGTGGACTTGCACGCGCATACGACCGTGTCAGATGGTGAACATTCCCCGGAAGAGCTCGTCGAAATTGCGCGCGCCCGTCAAGTGGCGTATCTCGGTATCGCCGACCATGACACGGTCGCGGGCATTGCGCGCGCGGTCGCCGCGGCGCAGCGTGCGGGCGATCTGGAAATCATCCCCGGCGTAGAATTTTCAACCGATTGGGAAAAACGCGAGATTCACGTGCTCGCCTATCTGGTAGATTATGTTGAGCCGCAAACGGTTGCGTTGGCGGCTCGATTTCGCGAGGGCCGTTTAGGCCGCGCCCAAAAGATGCTGGCAAAACTCGACGCGCTCGGCGTGCCCGTTGAATTCGACGCGGTCGCGGCGATTGCGGGCGACGCCGCGATTGGGCGTCCCCACGTCGCGCGCGCGCTGCTCGAAGCGGGGCACGTCGCGACGCTTCAAGAAGCGTTCGACAAATATCTTGCCAGCGACAAACCCGCATACGTGGAATACGCCAGCGCGTCGCCGTTTCAAGCCGTAGAAATGATTCGCGCCGTCGGCGCGGTGCCGGTGCTCGCGCATCCGCTCGAAGTGACGCGCATCGTGCCCGCTTTGGTCAAAGCGGGCTTGGTCGGACTGGAATGCTATTACGCGCAGTACGACGAACACCAACAGCGCGAACTCGTTGACCTTGCGAAACAGTACGGCTTGCTTCAAACTGGCGGCAGTGATTTTCACGGACTGCACCGCATGGGGCACATGAGCGCGCTGGGTGAGGTGAACGTGCCGATGGAAGTGGTTGAAAAGTTGAAACAAGCGAAAGCGAAAATAAAGTGAAACCAAAAATCCGTTGCCGCGTCGGCAACGGATTTTTGGTTTCATGGAAAAGGTGTAGTAACGAATTCATTCGTTCCGCCTCCTGACGAATGAATTCGTCACTACGATTACGCGCGGGGCAAACTCAGCGCCAGCACTTCAGTGACGAGGCGCGCGTTCGCGTTTTGCCCCAATTGGCGCGCGGCGGCGCGGGTGGCGTTGAGCGCGCGTTGAATGTCGTCAATGGAGAATGCGCCGGCGTGTTGTTCCAACTGTGTCACGTAATCCACATTCGTCACGCGCGCGTTTTCTTGCTGTGAGCGCAGCAACAAAACATCGCGCCACCACGTCAGCCACGTCTCGAACACTTGCGGCAGTGCGGCGGAATCTTTGGCGAGACCTTCGGCGCGGGTGATGCGTTCCGCGCGCCCTTCGCGCGCCAACGCGTAGAGCGCGTCCAACGCGTCGCGGCGCGTTTCCAATAACTGCGGTGCGCTCAACGCGCGCACGGCCCAGCCCAAGCGTCCGCCGGAAATGCGCGCGAGCAGTTGCGCGTCCGGCGCGGGCGCGTTCCATTTCTCCACGAGCGCGCGTTCCACCGTTTCCGCCGAGAGCGGGCGCAGTGTCAACGGCTGACCGCGCGAAACAATCGTCGGCAGCAACAGCCCGGCATCTTGCGCGGTGAGAATCAAGACCGCGTGCGACGGCGGTTCTTCCAACGTTTTGAGAAACGCGTTTTGCGCTTCTTCGTTCGCGTCTTCAAAACGGCGCAGGATGCCGATCTTGTATTTTGATTCGAATGGCGCGGTGGCGAGCCATTTCTCCAGATCGCGCATTTGATCCACCAGGACCGTCCGCTTTTCGCGGTCGCTTGTACGCGGGGGCGCGGTGGAACCGTGTTTGTTGTAAAACTCGCGCGAGGGCACACCTTCCAGCAGCATGATGTCGGGGTTCACGCCTTTGGTCGTCTTGACGCAGGCGCGACATGCGCCGCATGGCGCTGCCACCTCGTCGTTCATTACCGGCGCGTTGCCGAACAACGCATTTTGGGAAACCGGCGCGTCAATTCCCGTACATAACAAACGTTTTGCCAACGCGCGCGCGAGCGTTGTTTTGCCCACGCCGTGCGGTCCGGTAATCAAAAACGCGTGCGCGTGGCGCTGCGCGCGGATGGCATGTTCGAGCGCACTAATCGCCCAACCGTGTCCGACGATGCCCCACCGTTCGTTCAAACTGCTCACGCCGCCGATTCTATCACAGGTTGACGTCGAAAAGCGCAAGCCCCCAAGTGTTTTTGTCGCGCCGTGCAACTCGATGAACTCACCCGCTGCACAGGACTTGTCATATCGAGCGGAGCGAGATATCTCACTCCGTTCGATATGACAGTCCTGAGCCCATACAGCCCCTGCGGGCTGACCATCTGGAAAACACTTGGGGGCTTGGGGCTGCGAACATTCTTGACCAAATTTGTACCATTCCATAAGAAAATTGAAACGTTTTCCCCTTGTCTTGAGGGGACGAGAAAGTTATAATGTAACCACTTTTCTCCCGTATTTCCCGATCCGCGAACCATATCACCACAAGCGAGCCGTACATTATGCTACATGAAATTCCACCGGCTTTATCGGAACCCGATGCTGGACCTGCGGAATGGTCATACCTTGTCGAAATTGTCAGCGCCGCCAATCGCGGACATGACATCAGCCAAGTCATTGACGCAGAGCTGGCTATTCTGTCCACGCTGCTGCCGTTTCAATTCGCATGCGCGCTGCTTTTTGAATCCGCACCGCCGCACGTGTCGGTGGAACAACCACGCAATGTCCCGCCCCTCTTGCGCGCCAAACTCGAAAGGTTCAACCCGCCTGCTGAATTCATCGCCGTGATGGATTCACCGCAGGGCGCCTCCGGTTTTCGTTTCGTATTCGAGCGACTGCAAGAAATTTTCACGGCGTCCAATTATGGCGCGCCGATTTTTGTCCCCTTGGCGGTGGAGGGTCGCGCCCTGGGGGTGTTGGTGCTGGGAAGTGATTCGCACCCCGAAATGAAAAGTGAGTGGGCAAACCTCGCGTTCCGCTGCCAGAATTTTCTGGAAGTTACCGGCAATCAAATCGGTGTGGCGCTGCATCGGGCGCGTCTGGAAAAGCGGCTGCGCGCCTCAGAGCAGTGGTACAGCACGTTTGTCAACGACAGTCTGGACGGGTTTTGGGAAACGGATGCGAACTACAATGTGCTTTTTGTGAACGACGCGACGGCGCAAATCATAGGCATTCCACGCGCAGAAATCATTGGCAAGAATCTTGAAGAGCTGGCTGTGCCAGAGCTGCCGCCGCATGACCGAGAACGTTTTAACAGTCTGATGACCCGGCTGAAACAAGAAGGGTCTGTGGTGAATGAGATCTTGCGCGTAATGACTCCGCGGGGGCTTGCGTCCGTCAGCGTGACAGCCCACAGTATTCGTGATGAGGCAGGGCGCGTAGTGCGTCTACAAGGCAGCCTGCGCGATGTAACGGCGAACGTACGGGCGCGCCAGGACCTCGAGCAGCGCACACACGAGTTGGAACTGCTGCACGAATTGACGGTGCGTTTGAATAAAACGATTGACACGCGCGTCGCGCTCGATGCGGGCCTCGACATCATCATGACCCTCACCGAGGCCGATGCCATCGGCATTTGGCTGATCAATGAGCTGGAAGGGCATTATGATCTGGTGGCGCATCGCGGCGCGGAACCGGAATTGGTGAAGTTGTATGGCTCGATGCCCTTTGACCGCGCCATTTACAAACCCGGCTTTGATCCCGAAGTTACCTGGAACCTCGTCGAATATCTGGTGCTGACGCGCCGCATCTTGACCGCCGAAGATTTTGTGCGCATGCCGCGTTTTGATACCTCGCCGTTTCGTCTCGCCGGGTATCAATCGTTCTTGGTGTTTCCGATGATGTTTGACAAGGAGGTGTACGGCGTTGTTTTGACCGGCTCGAAACGCCCCGACCAGTTTGATGCGCACGATATTCAGCTGGGTGAAAGCATCTCGGCGCAGTTGGGTTTGGCAATTCACACAAAGCGCCTGATTGCCAAACTCCAACGTTCGATGCAGCAAGCGGTAGAGCTCACGCGGCTCGGGCGCATGATTCAATACGCCCCGCGCGCCGAAGCCGTCCTGCC
This sequence comes from Chloroflexota bacterium, assembly GCA_016209205.1. Taxonomy (GTDB): domain Bacteria; phylum Chloroflexota; class Anaerolineae; order UBA4142; family SHND01; genus SHND01. The sequence goes on along the minus strand of JACQWQ010000194.1, from coordinate 14,341 downwards.
TTCGGTGGTGCGCGAAATCAAACGGGTGTTGGGCGCCGATTATGTGGTAATCCGGCTTTTGCGCGGGAGTCTTTTTGAGACAGCGACCGCGACAGATATGCGCGAGGCGCAATCCGTCCTCCCCATCTTGCCCTACGAGGCGCAAATTCTGGAATCTGAAAACCCGGTGGCAGTGAACGACATTCAGGCGGCGCAAGTAGACCAAGCGCAGCGGACCATCTTGACGCGTTTAAAGTTGCAGGCGTCGCTTGCTATGCGGCTCTATGTCCACGATCACCCGCTTGGCATTCTCTTTGTCAATCAAGCCGCGAAACGCGAGTGGCAAGGCGAGCAAATCGAATTTGTGCGGCGCGCGGCGCAGCAAATCGCGTATGCATTAGAGAACAAGCGCCTGCTCGACGAAATCAAACAACAAGTACGCGAACTGCAAACGCTCGCGCACGCCGGACGATTGCTGGGCGGGGTCCTTCATCCTGAAAACGCGCTGCAAGCGGCGGCCAGCGAAATTGCCCAAGTCCTGGGCGCGGATTGTGTCAGCTTGCACCTGCGCCACGACAACGTTCTGCAAGTCGTCGCCGAATCCGGTTCGCCGGACGCGCCGCGGCTGGTTTCGATTGCGCGGCATCAACACCGCATTCTGGACGAACTCGACACCGTGGTCATCAATGACCGCGAGACCGAGCAAGTACATCCGCTCCAACGCGCCTTGTTGGCGCGTCACGGCTTTGTCGCGGATTTGGGCGTGCCGCTGCAATATGGCAACAAGGCAATCGGCGTCATGTACATTTCACAGCGAACGCCGCGCGCGTGGACGGAAGCCGAAATCCAACTCGCCGAGACCTTTGCGCACCAGATTGCGTCGGGGCTGGAAAACGCGCGGCTCTTGCAAGAGACCCGGGTCCAAGTCCGGGATTTGCGCGCCCTCGCGCGCAGCGCGGGGTTGATCGCCAAAAGCCGCTCCGCCCAGGATGCCTTGCCGCAAATTGCAAACGAGCTGCGCCGCGTCTTGAACGCCGATTACGTAGGGTTTCATTTACTCGAAGGCGATTTTTTGCGCGTCGTGACCGAACCGCACGACGAAGCGGCAAACCTGCGCTATCCGGTGGAACCGTATCATCGCCTCGCGCTGGAAAACCAACAACGCATCGTCGTTCGTGATATCGCGCTCGATGCGCGCGATGAAGCGCACCGCGCGCTCATGGAACAGCATCACGTACAAGCGGACATTGGCGTGCCGATGGTGAGTCGCAACAAACCGCTCGGGCTCTTGTTCGTCAGCCAATATACCCCGCGCGCCTGGAGCGACAGCGAAATTCAGCTGGTCGAAACGTTCGCCCAACAAATCGCCGGTGTGCTCGATGTTGTGCAGCTCTTGAATGAAAGAGAAGCGCGGGTGTACGAATTGGCGCAGCTGGCAGAATTAAACGAAATCACGACGACGATTTTGGACCAAGACCTGTTGGCAGACCTGGCGCTGCCAGCCCTGAAAAATATCTTTAACGCGGATCATACCAGTTTGATGTTTCTGGAAGGCGAAAAATTCAAATCCCTGCGCGTCGCGGAGGGCCTGGTTTTTCCCGGGGCGGCGCCGTCGCTGACGCCCCGGTTGCGGCAACTTTTCGACGCCAAGGAATGTTTCGTTCTGGATCCCGAGCATCCGGGAGAAATTTTGCAAGAGGTGCGCGGCTGGGCCGAGTATTATGGAACACGGTCGGTCATCGCCGCGCCGCTCGTGACGGCAAGCGAAGCGATTGGGCTGATGAATTTCATGTATCGGACCGACCATGTCTTTACGCGCGCGGAAATTCAACTCGCCCAAACCGCCGCCAATCAGCTGGCGATGGCGTTTGCCAACGCGCGGCTGCTGCATGAACAAAAGACGCGCATTGAAAAATTGACCCACCTTGCCGATTTCAGTTTGGTGTGCGGCGCCATTCACGAAAGTACCACGCTGCAAAGAACCGCTGCCCGGCGCATCTGTGAAATTTTGCAGAGCAAGGCGGCAAGCATTCGGCTGGTGGAAAACGGAAGATTGACGACCGGCGCGAGCTATGGTTATCACCATTCTCACGCGCGGAATCATCCGATTGAGATCGACGCGCGGCTTTATCAGGTTTTGCAGCAGCAGAAAACCTACCTGATCGCCGATCTGGAACACGCCCCCGACGTGCCCGAACATTGGCGGGCGCGCCATTTGGCGGAAGGATTCAATGCCCTGCTCATGGTGCCGATGATTGCCGAGCATCGCGTGACCGGCATCCTGACGCTTTTTCACGGCGAAACTCACGTGTGGCATGAACTCGAAATTCAATACGCGCAGACGGTTGCCAACACGCTCGCGCTCGCCCTGTCCAACGTCAAGCAAAAAGAAAATACCGAACACAAGAGCGAGGAACTGCAAGCGACGCTCGACAGCGTGTTCAGCGGCGTGCTGGCGACCGACGCGCAGGGCGCGATTGTTTCCTGGAATCGCAAGGCGGAACAAATTACGGGCTGCGCCGCGCGCGAAATGTACGACAAATGTTGGGATGTGGACGGACCGCGCGTCGGCGAAGCCAAGCGCGCGGATACCCTGATTCTCGAAGCGATGGCGGACAAACAGGTGCGTTTTAGTTTGGCGACGCGCTATTACACGCGCGCCGACGGGCGCGTGATTACGCTGCGCGAAGTGGCGACGCCGCTGCGGGACCGTGCGGGCAACGTACGCGGCGCGGTCTGCGCGTTTTGGGATCGCACCGAAGAGCAAGAGGGCGAACGCGCTAAAATTGATTTCATCAACGAAGTGGCGCATCAACTCGGCAACAAACTGAGTACGGTGATCATGAGCGCCGAGCAACTATTGCGCGCGGACTTGAAAGACAAGTCGCGCGAACGATTTATCCACGTGATTGCCGATACCGCGCACGATCTTGAGGCCTTCCAAACGCGCTTTGCCGCCTTTCAACGCGAACGCGTGCAGGAAGGGATCGTCGAAGCGGAACTGAGTCTGCGCGAGATCGTGAACGAAAAAATCGCGCCGCTGCGTTTGCGTGAGCCCAGGCACAAATTTCGTGTCGGCGGGCAATTTGATTTGGTGCAGGGCGACCCACAGCGGTTGGGCGTCGTGATCGAGAACCTGTTGGATAATGCGTTCAAATACTCGCCGCCGAATTCGTTGATCGCGGTGCACGCAACGCTGAACAAATCCGACGAGCTGGTGTTGACGATTCACAACAAAGGCAAGCCGATTCCGCCAGAGGTACAGCCGCATTTGTTCGAACGCTGGCAGCGCGGGGACGTCAAGCAGCGGGGGAGTGGTTTGGGGCTTTGGTTGGTGCGCACCAAGCTGCATGAGATGGGCGGTGACATTTGTTTTGAAAGCACCGCGCGCAAAGGCACAACCTTTTACGTCACCCTGCGGCGGCACGCGCATCACCTGCCGCAGAACGCGCGAGACGCGGCAGCGGATACGCATTCCAAATCAGGGGGGCAAGGATGAACTCGGCAAAACCAAAAATTCTGGTGATTGACGACGAACCGCGCATGGTCGAAGTGCTGACGCTGATGTTGGAGGACGCCGAGTATCGCGTGAGCGCGGCGTTCAGCGGCAAAGAGGGTTTGCGCACGGCGTATATCGAGCATCCCGATTTGATTCTGCTCGACATTATGATGCCGGAAATGGACGGTTTCCAGGTGCTGGACACTTTGCGGCTCGTCACCGATATTCCCATCATCATGCTGACGGCGGCAGTCCAGGACCCGAATCGCGTGCGCGGCATGGACAAGGGCGCGACAGATTTCATTACCAAAGGTACGAGCACCGAGGTGCTGCTCGCGCACATCCGCGCGCGTTTGCGCCCCGCGTCGAAATGGAAAGCGCAAGGCATCCGCCATTTCGGCGACGATCTGGTCGTGGACGTAACCAAGCGCGCCGTGCGTGTGGACGACAAGCCAGTCACGCTGACCTCGCTGCAATGGAGACTGTTTCAATGTCTGCTGGAACATGAAGGTTCCGTGTCCAGTTACGATGATTTGTTGAGTGCCGGTTGGGACAATCCCGAATTTCGCACTCCCGGCGCGATCAAGGTGCAGATTTCGCTCTTGCGCGAAAAATTGCACGATCAGGCGCGCCCCTCGCGCTTTATTCACACGATTCGTGAAGAAGGATATATGTTCGAAGTGCGTTGAGCTTGCCCATGAGACCCCAAGTGTTTTTCAACGCTATCGTCCATCGAGTCGCGAAACGCGTCAAAAACACTTGGGGTCTTGGCTAAATGGTTGTTGGCGCGCGATGGCGTATAGATGTGTTGTATAATGTCCCCTGCACGCCGCCGCAATGATTTATTTCGTCTATCCTCGCCTGCGCAAACTCTCCGGCGCAGAACGTCTCATTCTCCGTCTCGCCAGTTATACCGCTCAACTTGGTGCGCCTGTTACGCTCGTGACGCACTATTTTGACGCGAGCTGCGCGCCCGCGCTTGCGCCGCAAGTGCAGTTGGTGCAAACCGGCGACCGCTTGAATTATTTCAAGAATCATTATTTCAACGCGCCGTTCGAATACCTGCACGCGTTACGCTTGTTGCAATACATCGAGCGCGATGCCGACGCGGTGACATTTTTTGGTCCGCCGAGCTTGCCCGCGCTGGCGTGGTTCTCGCTGCGCCACAAAACGCGCGCGCCGGGATCGTCGGGCGACCATAAAGGTGCGCCCTTACTTTATTTTTGTTACGAGCCGCCGCGTTTCATTTATGACGACGCGGTACAAGTGACGACGCGCATGGGCGCGAGTGGAATTGTGGCGCGCCCGTTTTTCGGACTGTACAAAATGCTCGACCGCGCGATGGCGCAGCGCGCCGACGCACTCCTCGCCAACAGTCATTTTGGCGCGGCGCGTTTGCGCGCAGCGTATGGACGCGACGCGACGGTGATTACACACGGCGCGGATTTTGCGCCCGCGTCGTGTGACGAAACACGCGCGCTGCGCGCCCAGTACGCACTGGGCGACCAATTCGTTTTGCTCACGGTCAACTTTTTGCACCCGCGCAAGCGCATTGCTTTGTTTTTACGCGCCCTGGCGGAATTGAAAACGCGCGTGCCGAATGCAGCCGCCCTCGTGGTCGGCGCAGGACCGGAAAACGATGCGCTGCACGCACTGGCGCGCGAATTGAACCTTGCCGACGCGGTGTATTTCACCGGCTTTGTGCCCGACCAAGCACTGCCCGCGCATTACGCGGCGAGCGACGTATACGTACACACGTGCAAAAATGAATCGTTCGGGCTGAGCGTGTTGGAAGCGAGCGCGGCGGGCTTGCCCGTGATCGCGGTGAACGAGGGCGGACCGCGCGAGATTATTCGGGATGGCGAAACGGGATTGCTTACGGACGCAACGCCGGATGCGATTGCAAATGCCGTACACGAATTGGCGCACGATGCCGCGCGGTGCAAACAAATGGGCGAGGCGGGGCGGCAGCGCGTTGCGGCATTGTATTCGTGGGAACGCGGGGCGCAAGATTTTTTGCGCGTGATACAAAACCAAGAACCAAGATATTAACCAACAGCTTCGATGCAAACAGCAGCAGAACGTTCCAATTGGCAAATGAATATACGCGCACGGCTCGACGCGTTGATTGCGCGCCCGCTGCCGTTGTTTGTCGCGTTATTCGTCGTGTTCCTGTTGGTGTACGGCGCGTCCATTTTCCTGATTCCGAAACGCTACGGGCTTTTGATTGTCGGCGACGGGATTTATTACTATGTTTATTTGCGCTCGGCGGTTCTGGATGGCGATCTGCACTTTCAGAACGATTACGAAATTTACCAGAGTTTCAACACCGAAGACCCAATCAAAAAACGTGAAATGCTGGAACGCCGGACGCCGATTGGGATGCCTGCGAATCTGTTTTCGGTGGGACCGGCAGTGTTGTGGTCGCCGATTTTTGTCGCGATGCATCTCATCGCGTCCGTGTTGGGGCAAGCCGGCGACGGTTACGCATTTTGGTATCAAGCGCCCGTGATGTTTTTAAGCATCGCGTATGGATTCGTCGGCATATTGCTCATGTATCGCGTTGTCGCGGGAATGTTTTCCAAATTCGCCGCGTTCATTGCGATTCTCGGCATCTGGCTCGCGACGAATGTGGTGTATTACATGGGCATTTCGCCGTCGGCGTCACACGTGCTTTCTCTGTTCGCGAGCGCGTTGTTTGTGTATTTGTGGTGGAGACCTCACCCCAGCCCAAGACCTCACCCCGACCCTCTCCTAAAAGGAGAGGGGGTGAACCCTCAGCCCAGCCCAAGACCTCACCCCGACCCTCTCCCAAAAGGAGAGAGGGTGAACCCTCACCCCAGCCCTCTCCTAAAAGGAGAGGGAGTGAACCCTCGCCCCAGCCCTCTCCCAAAAGGAGAGGGAGTGAATCCTCGCCCCAGCCCTCTCCCAAAAGGAGAGGGAGTGAATCCTCGCCCCAGCCCTCTCCCAAAAGGAGAGGGGGTGAACCCTCAGCCCGACCCTCTCCTAAAAGGAGAGGGGGTGAACCCTCAGCCCAGCCCAAGACCTCACCCCGACCCTCTCCCAAAAGGAGAGAGGGTGAACCCTCACCCCAGCCCTCTCCCAAAAGGCGAGGGAGTAAGAGGACGAACGAATATGGGTTGGTTGGTGTGGGGCTTGAGCGCGGGGCTGCTGGCGTTGGTGCGCTGGCAAGATATTTTGATCGCGCTGCTGGCGTTGTTTGAATGGGTCGGGATGACGAACGATGAACGAAACAAGTCAAACGGCGACGTGTTGTCCGCGCTGACCACGGGCGGATTGTTCGTTCTTGGATTGCTGCTCGCGTTCATTCCGCAAATGGTCGCGTGGCAAATTTTGTACGGTTCGCCGTTGACCGCGCCGCAGGGGGGGGGCTTTTTTCAATTTCTACGTCCCGAAATGTTGAACGTGTGGTTTTCGACGAAACGCGGCTTGTTTTCGTGGACGCCAATTATTTTGCTGGCGGTGATTGGTTTTGTGCCTCTCTATCGCAAGAATCGAATGCTCGGTGCGGCGACGATCGTGATTTTTCTGGCGGAAACGTACGTCAACAGCATCGTCAACGATTGGTGGGGCGGCGAAGCGTTCGGCGCGCGGCGTTTCATTTCGCTCATGCCCTTTTTCGCGTTGGGTCTCGCCGCGCTGATTGATGCGCTACGCGAACGTGTTTCACAAACGGCAATGCTGGTCGCGCTCGGCGCATTGATCGTGTGGAATAACTTGTTTATTTTGCAATACAATCTCTGGCTGCACGGCATCGGTCACATCAGCGCGATGCCGACGGTGCAAGAAATGACGCTGGATAAATTCACCGCGCCGTTGAAAGCGTTGGAAAAATTGCGAGGCCGATAGCCGATAGCCGATGGCAGATGGCGGATGGCGTATCCTGAAGCGTGAAACGTCAAACGTCAATCGTGTAGTGCAAATCGCACTATCGCACGATCTGGGCAGGCACAAGGCACTGCCCCTACGATTGCACTATCGCACTAATACAAATCGCAAATCACTGACTAACCGATCACTGATTACTGGTCACTGCTCACTGATTACTGGTCACTGATCACTGCTCACTGCTCACTCTATCTCTCCATCACTCCCTCTCTCCATCACTCCCTCTCTCCATCTCCAGTCTCCAGTCCCAATCTCCACTCTCCATGTCTCTCTCTACCCGCCACTCGCCACTCGTCACACTTCGCTCTGCCCTCGTCGTCGCGCTGCTGACCGCGCTGGCGTTGACGCTGGCATATCAGGTGCGCGCGCAGGTGACGATTGATGTCGGCGGCAGCTATGATGCGCCGTACGTGGCGCGTTTTTTTGACGGCGAGAATGACAAGACGCAAACGTATCGCTGGACGCGCGACACGTCGCGGATTGAATTGGACGCGCAAAATCTCGCAGCGCCGTGGCTGCTGCGCGTGCGGATGAACGGGTATCGCCCGAATCGTCCCGCGCGCGTCGAAGTGCGAATGAATGGCGCGCCGGTGGACTCCTTCCTCGCACACGACGGTTGGGAGGTTTACGAAATCGAGGGCAATGTTGCGGCGGATGTGCTGACGGGCAACAACACACTTGTTTTCATCAGCGACACGTTCGTGCCGCAAAAAGAAATCGCGGGCAGCACCGACGCGCGCAAATTGGGCGTGACGACGGATTGGATTGAACTGACGCCCGCGCGCAGCAACGCGTTTATTGGCAATGACGATGTATGGGTTGATTTCGGAAGCGCGCCGCGGCTGCCGCCCCTCGCGACGATTGCGCGTTGGGCATTCGCGTGCGCGTTGCTGTACGTGTCGGCACGCGGCATCGGCGTCCCCCCAAAAATGGCAAACCTCGTAGTGACGATTTCAATCGTCCTCACCGCATTGAGTTTTGCTTTTGCCCGTCCGTTGATTGGCTACTATACCGCGCCGTTTCTCTATCTTGCGTTCGCGCTGGCGGGACTGGCATTCCTCCTCGTTTTGTTGCTCCCGCGTCTCGCATCTCGTTTCTCGCATTCTCTCGATGCACGCACTTGTACTGCCTTGTCCGCCATCATTCTTTTGAGCATCGCCTTGAAATGGGGCGGCGCATGGTATCCGCAATTTCGCTCGTCGGACCTGTTGTTTCACGCACATCGCCTTGAATTTGTCACACAGGGCAATTTATTTTTCACGTCGGAATTGCCCGATGCGGCGCGGCGCGTCGTGCCCTATCCACCCGCGTTGTATGTCGCGCTCTCTCCGTTCAGCATTTTCTCGAATAACTATTCCTCACTGCTGGTCCTCTTTAACGCGCTCGCCGATGCCCTCGCCATCCTCGCCATCTATTTTGCCGCAAGAGTTGTTCTACGCGATGCGCGATTTGCGACCGGCGCTACGCGCTACGCGCTCTTTGCCGCGTTTCTGTTTGCGTTCAACCCCGTCTCGTTTTGGATTTACTCGTGGGGCAATCACACCAACATTTTTGCGCAGGATGCCGCGACGATTTTCTTTGCGCTGTTGCTGACGCAAGCGCTAGTGCAAGGGGAACGTTCGTATGGAACGAACGCTCGAATCGTTCGCCAAACTGCGGCTTGGCACGATTCGCTCTCGTTGCCACCGCGCGGACAGGAACGTTACGGCGAACGTTCCGTACGTGCGCGTAATTTTTTGTGCGCGCTGTTTTTCTTGCTGCTGGCGTCGGTGGGGCATCTCGGCGTTTTTCTTTCGCTGCTCGCATTTTTGCCGCTCGCCATCGTCGTGCGTTTGACTTCGCGCGATGAAAATGCGCGGCGCGACGCGTTGGCGTTGGGCGCGTTGTTGCTGGCAGGGCTGGTGTTGAGTTGGGCGTTGTATTACGCGGCATTTGCCGCTGCGCTCATGACACAAACGTACAAGTTCCTCGGCGACTTGGGCGCGGGACGCGCGGCCGGGCGCGGTGCGATCACGCTCGCGCGCATTGGCGATGTGGGACGTTATACCACCGAGCAATTGGGCGGGGTATTGCTGCTGCTGGGACTGGGAGGAATTCTATTGGCGTGGAAAAATTTTGCGGCGCGGGCGCGGGCGGTGTGGGGCGCGTGGCTGATCGTCGGCGTCGCGTTCGCGTTGGTCTCCATCGGCGCGACGTTCTCGACGCGCTATACCTTGTGGGCTGCGCCCGCGTTGGCGTTGAGCGGCGCGCTCGCGCTCGTGTGGATGTGGGAACGCGGGCGCGTCTGGCAAATCGCGGTGCATGCGTTGTGTGCGATTGCCTTCGCGCAAACGGTGTGGTTATGGTTCGACCGCGTGTGGAATGGGTATCATTGAGTTGTCTGCGAAATGACCCCCGTCAATTTGAAGTTGCACGTCGTTCAGGTCTTGACAGTTGTGGTAACATTGAGTTATCCGCGAAATGACCCCCTGTCAAGCCATGTGTGCGCGGACAGCGCATTTTCTAGTCGCGTGTCCCGAAACGTATCGAGTTAAAGGAGCTGACAGCGCAAACGGACTCGCTCTCCGCACAAAGACGAAAGAGTATGTGATTGTAAGCAGACATCGGAGGCAGAACATGAAACGCTACTTGAATTTGTTCCTCTCGGTCAAGGTGTCACACCCGGTAGTTTTGGCGACACTACTATTGGCGCTGTTGACCAGTGCGACTGCAGGTGTGGTGTGGGCACAGGGACAGAGTGGGCGCGGCCCGGAGAGCTCGAATGCGGTGATCGCGGCTCCCCCGGGCAAAATGCGCGTCAGCGCCATTTCCTACACCTCGTCGGTAAGCATTCCGGGTGACAGCGCCTGGCTAAACATTGCCAATTTGAATGTCATCGTCCCCACCGGTAAGGTGGCTGAATTGACGGTCGTCACAAATGCTGAGGCCTATACTTCCGGTGGTAGCAACGGATGGTGTTATGGGCAATATCGGCTTGACAACGCAACCAGTGGAACGATACTTCAGCCGGGCGAAATGTGGTTGATTGATCGCTCGGTCTACCTTGGTAAATACCCGACCATCACGATGCAGGGTTTCGCAGCCAGCAGTCTTGGCGCAGGCGTCCACACCGTCTATTTCAACATGCGCTGTACGAGCGGCACAACACTCATCTATGACACTTCGATGATCGTCAACTATAATGTGCACAGACCCTGAGTAAAGAGGATTTACAATGGGCGAGCCGATTTTACCGGCTCGCCCATTGCTTGTTATTCACACCCCCAACGTCTCATGCGCATGTTGCAGCGCGGTCAGCACGTTTTGAATGTGCTCGTCGAGCGGCACGCCGAGTTCTCGCGCGCCGCGTTCAATGTCCTCGCGTTTCACGCCGCGCGCGAACGCTTTATCTTTCCACTTTTTCTTGATGGACTGTAAATCTACGTCCGCCAGTTTTTTCGACGGGCGCACATACGCGACGGCAATGATCAGTCCGGTCAATTCATCCACGGCGTATAACGTTTTGTCCACCAAACGCGTGCGCGGCGCGGGTTCGCGGTATTTTTCCTCCAACGCTGCGGGGTCGCCGTAATCGGCGTGGGCGCGAATGGCGTACAGAAATTCTTCGGGCAAGCCCTTGGCGGTCAGCACTTCCAGTCCGTGAAAGGGATGGCGCTCGGGAAATTTTTCGTAATCAAAATCGTGCACGAGTCCGAGATTGCCCCAGAAAATTTCATCCGCGCCATACTTACGCGCGTAAAACTTCATCGCGGCTTCGACGGCGAGCATGTGCTTGCGCAGTTGTTCGGACGGCGTGTATTCGCAGACGAGTTGCCAGATTTCTTCGCGGTTTCGATAGTCCATGGAAAAGGGAAATAGGTAGACAGGGAAACAGGGAAACAGGGAGACAGGGAAACCTATCTACGTGTTTACCTGTTTACTTGGACTGTATTTTCTTCCAGATACTTGCGCGCGGCTTCTGCCATCAACGCCGCGCCGGTGGGCAAAACATTTTCGTCAATGTCGAAATCGGGCGCGTGATGTTGGCGATCCACATCGTCTTTTTTCGCGCCGAGATAAAAGAATGCGCCGGGCGCCGCTTGCGCCATGTACGAAAAATCTTCCGCGCCCGTTTCCACGCTCGCTTCTTGCACATTTTCCGCGCCAAGCAAATGACTCGCCATGCGCCCGACAAAGCGCGCCATTTCAGGATCATTCACCGTGACGGGATAACCGTATTCGATTTTCAAACGATAATCGCCGCCGAACGCTAGCGTGAGGCGAAAACAATTTTCCAATTCGCGATGCAGCAGCATACGCGTCTCTTGCGAAAAGGAGCGAATCGTGCCCGCCATTTCCACTTGGACGGGAATGACATTACCCGCCTGTCCGGCATGAATTGCGCCGACGGTGATGAGCCCGGGTTCAATCGGGTGTTTGCGCCGCGAGATAATGCCGTGAATCGCGTTGATGACCTGAGCGGACAACCAAATCGGATCGAGCGCTTCGTGCGGATACGCGCCGTGCCCACCGCGTCCGATCACGCACGCGTCGAAACTGTCTACCGCGGCCATGAATGCGCCTTCGCGGATGTACACCTCGTGCGCGGGGAGTGTGCTGATGACGTGCATGCCCACGACGGCGTCCACACCGTCGAGCGCGTCTTCTTCGACCATGCGCTGTCCGCCCGATTTGCCTTCGTCGTCTTCGCATTCTTCGGCAGGTTGAAACAAAAAGCGCACCGTACCTTTCAAGCGCCCCGCTGCAAAATCCTGCGCGAGCAGTGTCGCCGCGCCGAGCAAACACGTCACATGCGCGTCGTGACCGCACGCGTGCATCACGCCTTTATTCACCGATTTGTATTCCACATCGTTCGCTTCGTGGATCGGCAGCGCGTCCATGTCGGCGCGCAGCGCGATGACGGGCGCGCCCTCGCCCAAATGCGCGACGACGCCGGTTTTGGCGACGCCGGTCGTGTATTCGATCCCAAGCCCGTCGAGATGTTCGGTGATTTTGCGCGCCGTACGAATTTCTTGGAAAAAGAGTTCGGGATATTGGTGCAAATCGCGGCGCGTGGCAATGAGCTGTTCGCGCAGTTGCTGCGCGCGTTCGAGATAATCGGACATGCGGGCTCCTCGTCGAGTTTTGAAATTATGCCGAAGGTGTTTCTTGGGTTGGCGGTAAGGTATCGGGATGCCACAAGGGGTTTTCAACCAGCAAACCTTCTGTTTGTGCGGCTTGGCCAAGTTGCTTGGCGCTGGTCACAAAAACCAACGGCACCTCGAATTCGCGTAGTGCATTTTGCAAATCGAGCGCGCTGGCTAATTGGACGGCGTCGTACGCTTTGAGCGGGTGTTTTTGCGTCAAAGCGGCAGCGTCCAATAGAATGGCGTTTGTTATGGGAACGATCTCGAGCTCTGCTTGACGGGACGTAATAAAAGCTTGAAACAATTCGTCGCGCAGGGCGGTGGTTATTTCGTGAGTGCGCTCCAGGATTGCGAACGCGGCAGGCACTTCGACAAGAGTCAAGGCGCTGGCATGAATGATTTCGCTTGCCCCGTCCTCGTCCGACACAGACGCGGCGAATATGTTTCTGACCCAAGAGCTGCCAATTTCGTTGTGAAAACGCTTGACGACGGCGCTGGTGTCCATAAAGTAGATTGCCATGTTAACGCCTGTTCTCTATCACAATGTCTGAAAGCGATTTCTCGAGCTTTAGGTTATAAAATTGTTCCAGAATGTGTTTGCGTTCCGCTTCCGGGCGCGCCATCCATTCAGCGGCAATTTGTTTTTCGCGTTCGGTCGGTTCCGAGATCATGCCTCTGGCGCGCAATGCTTCCAACGCGCGCGCTTGCTTTTCCCGTTCGGTCAACGCGGAAATGTCGGAGCGCAGCGTGCGACGCGCGCGCGTTTTGCGCAGCGCTCCCGCTTTGCGCCCATTTGAACGTCGGGTCTTGTTTTCCAAAACGGTCAACCGCTTTTCTACCGCCGCGATTTTTTTCTCCAATTGTTTGAGCGTCATCATTTCCTCCTCGCCCTGCAAAGGCGCGCACCTATTCTAGCACAGCTCGTTTTATTTCCGCTGAAAGCAAACTGTAACGTGCGCGCAACCGAATCGTCACGCGCCGCGTGAAAAAAACAGTTACAATCTGAATGTCCACGCGCACGCCCGCCAAACGAAACGCGGTTTTATTCTCTTGTCCTATTGTTTACATCCGTGCGCGGCGCGATAGTTTGTACAAACGATCGTTTGCACAAAAAAAGAGTACGCGCCATGATGCGAAAAACGTTACATCCCTTGCTGGTTTTCGTCATTGCGACGACAGTATTGCTTTCCGCGTTCGCAATTTTGCAAATACACCCGGCACGCGTTTCCGCCGGGTCGTGCGCACAAGACGCGGCGAATCTTTTGAAAAATGGGACGATGGCGGGCGGCGCGCCCAACACGTACGGCGTGGTCGCAAAAAAATGGAAAGCGTTTATCGTCGGCGCGACGCGACCGAATTTTGAAAACGCGCTGAACGAAGGTTACGACCCGAACGGTTCGCAATATATCTGGCGCGATCTCGCCGCATGGGACGCGGGTATTTATCAAACGGTGACAACGCTGACGCCCGGACAGACCTATCATTTTTGGATGGTCTGGGGTCAAGCATTGCACGATGTGAATGGCAGTAATGAACGCGCGACGCAAATCAATCGTCAAATCGGCGTGGACTTGATGGGCGGCGCGGACCCGAATTCACCCACGGTAACATGGAGCGTGCCCTATTTCGGCGGCGGCGGTTTCAATCGCCCCGAGTGGCATTTGTATTTTACCGCGTCCGGCGCGACCGCGACGTTTTTCTTGCGCGCCCAAAACGGACACACCGACGGACGTAACAAAGTTTTCTTTGACACGGCCTGTTTGTATCCCGCGAGCGGCACGCCGACCTCAACGCCGTGGTCGCCGACGCCGACGCCGACGCAAACCTT
>JACQWQ010000072.1 GCA_016209205.1 Chloroflexota bacterium | reverse complement strand
GGGAAATCCATGTCAAAGCAAATCGCTGCCGCGATTCGTCCATAAGGCGTGTCGAGAGTGGGCAGCTTGCCGTCGCCTTTCACGGTCATCGCTTCCTCCGCGCCCGGCACCGGAATCGTTTTGAGATACTGCCACTGCACGTTGCCCTGCGGATCAATCAGCACGATTTTGTTCTCGACCATTTTGGTCGCGGGCAAGAGCGACGCGTCGCGGTGCAGCATCGTCCACAGCGTCATGCCCAAATAAATTTGTTCTTGCCGCGCCAAGGCGCGCCCGCGCTCGATTAGCGCGGCTTCCTCTGCTTGCGGCACAATCGCGCTCGCCTCCGACCAGAAAACTATCTTGGCGCCGGCGCGCGCCGCCCGCGCGCTCAACTTGAGCAAGTCGTCGTTGACGTTGGGAGTTCTGGCGAGAATCGCGTCCCACTTGAGCGCGGCAATGTCTCCGCCGCCGAGAAACACTGGCTCGAACTCTTGCTTCCACAATGATTCAAACGCGGGCGAGTCAACCCCTGCTACGACGACTGTGTCGGACGACGGCGCAAAGAGCGCCAACCGCGCACCGCCGAACAAGAACACCAGCGTCATGATCCCCGCGTAAATTCCCGCGCCGACGCGGATTTGTTTCCAATCGAACTCGCGCTCCCACGCCCAATTCACCACCGACGCGAACCACGCCAGCAGAAAAGTAATGCCCCAGATTCCAGTTACCGATACGATTTGGATCAAAGCGAGATTGTCCGCTTGTGTGTATGCTGTCGAACCCCATGTGCCAAAGGGTTGAGTCAGCGACATGAGATATTCGAGCGCGGTGGTCGCCGTGGGATACACAAGCGTGGAAACAAAGCCCCCGAGTCGCGGCGCCATCAAACGATCTGCCAAAAGCGGCAGAACCGCGATGGGCGCGCCGATCGCGATGGTCACGAGGTACTCGCTGGGACCGACGGGCATGATTCCTTGCAGCGCGATATAGGTGACCAGCGCGCCTACCACCACGGCGATCACATAGCCGCGCAGTGGCTTTTGCGTTCGCATAAAGCGCAGCCAAAAGATCGCGCTGAACCATGCCGCAAGCGGAATCGTCCAACGTCCGCCTGAAAATAAGCTCAAGCCCGCGCCGACGAGCAGCCAGAGATAGGAATAGCGGTCTGAATAGTTGGAGTTGGGTGTTGGTTGCTGCATCTTTGTTCACTCCTCTTTGAGAAACGTGAAGCGTGAAACGTAAAGCGTGAAACGTCAACCCTCCCTTGTCACTCGTCACCCGTCACCCGTCACGCTCCGCGCCGCGATTCGCCTTCCCAAAAATGCGGCAGCCACCGCAGCGAGCACCCAAATGACCTGGATGTAGGGGGTGACGAGCGCAAACGGTATCGAAAGCAAAAAGATCAGCGGCGCGCTTACCGCGCTGAGACCAATCAAACGAACAAGCTGTGGGTCGAGCGCCGGGTCAACAAGCCGATGGCGATGTGTGGCATAGAACCATGTCGCGCTGGTGGCAAAACCAAGCATAGCGACATCCAGCGCGTAAATCACATTGGGCAGCGGCATGTTACCGTACTCCCCGATCAAGTGCGTCACGAACGGCAGCGTGACGATGAACAACAGAAAAATGAGGTTCAGCAGCAGCAGCCGGGTGTCGTAGCGTTTGATAAAGCCGTAGGCGCGATGGTGCGACATCCAGTAGATGCCGATGACGAAAAAGCTGATGACAAAGCTGATGAACCTGGGCGTCATCTCCTGCAGCGCGTGCGGCAGCTCTTCCGCCGCCAGCGCGGGAGCGATCTCTGGCACCTTGAGCTCTACCGCTAGCAGGGTAATGGCGATTGCCATGACGGCATCGCTGAAAAAGACCAGCCGCTCGAAATTCAGTTCGGCGTTAAAGTGACTCGCGCTCGATGCTGGTTCAGATGACACAGTGACCTCCGGAAGTAAAACGTCAAACCTTGCCCTGAGCGCAGCCGAAGGGGTGAAACCTTGCCTGAGCCGTGTCCTTCCCCTTCGCTCCGCTCAGGGTCAGGACATGGCTCAGGGCAAGGTTTCGTGTCGGGATCACGCGCCAGGCGCTACGCCTTAACTCGCCCTTCTGCACTTGGAGAACTCGGAGGTGTTGTAGTTCGGGTCCGTCGCCGTCGCGGTGATTTGCCGGTTCTTTACGAACCGCTTCACCTTGAGAGTGAGGGCGACATAGCCGGTCGCGTTGGTCGTCACGTTCTTCGAGCCGATGAGTTTCTTGCCCTCGCCATAGCGGTTCCTGTCGCAGGGTTGAGTCTCGAAAACCTGGATCAAGAACGTGGTATTCGGCGCACTGTCAAGGGTAACCCTGACCCGTCTGTCCCAACTGGTAGCCCAGGCGATTCTCGGATAGTTCTGATTGTTGTTCGGCCCCGTGTCCACATCATCGTCGTCATTGGGCGTCGGGACGTCGTCGTTGCCCAAGTCAATCCCCAATTGGGCGTTGCCGTAGATGGAGTTGCTCAAGATCTGGTTCTCGGTGCTGGCGTCTTCTCTGACGGACACGCCGTGGAAACCGTTAAAGGCAATGATATTCCCGACGTTTTTGCTAGGGCCTCCGATCATATTGTGGATCGAGCCGACGATGCCGATGCCATCGAACGTGTTGCCCAGAGGGCTCGTGCCGTTAACGTCGGTGCCGACCAAGTTGCCTCGGATCAGATTCCCGGATCCACCGGAAATGAGGATGCCGACGTCGTCGTTGCCCGAGATGAGGTTGCAGGGGCTGACGCACGGTCCCGCGGGCCTGCTGCCCCCAATTATATTGAGGCCGGACCCGCTGGCGATTTGTATGCCGTCCATACCGTTGCCTAGATCCGCGTCGCCGGCGACGTTCGTGCCGATAAAGCTACCGACGATCACATTGCCCCCGCCGGTAGTTAATACGATCCCACTCCCACCAAAGCGATTGATCACCAGGCTTTTCACCGTGCTGTTCTCTGCGGAGATATTCAGTCCGTTCACGCCGGCCCCCGCATTCGTGCCATCCAGTTCGATGAGCGGGGCGCCGGCGTAGCCCGGCTGCGTCGTGCCATCAATCGTCGCGGGATCGGTGATCGCCGGTAGGGCGCTGGTAGGCGCGATCGTTTGTGTTCCGCCCCCGCCGATGTTGAAGGTAATCGTGTCCACGACAGCCGCACTGGCATTCGCGGCGTTGATCGCTTCGCGCAGACTGCAGTGCGTAACGTCGCAGGTACCATCGTTCGCATCGTTATTCGAGTTGACGATGAAAGTGACTGACGGGGCTCCGAGGGCCACCGCCTGGCTGGATAGCGCCGCCAGCAGACTCGAGAGCAGCAGGGCTGGCGCAATCGCGTAAAACCATCGTCGGATTTGTTGGCTTTTCATTTTGACCTCGATTAGTGAAATGTGAAACGTGCCTATCACTATTGTTTTGCACCCGGGCGGGCTGAATCTGGCGAGGGGCGCCCGGCGCTTTTGAGTAGCTCGGCTCAATCCGCTCATGACTCCGGGCCGCCCTCTCGCCTCTTCACACCCGTTTTTGAACGATGCATCCTAACCCGGCGCCGGGACTGCGCCGAGCTGCTGCATCATGCCCAACTGGTCAAAGCTAGCCCAGCGTTCGACGATTTTGCCGTCGGCGATGCGAAAGATGTCAATGCCCTCGACCTTCACTTGCTTGCCGGTCGCGGGCATCCCCATCATGCTGCCTTGATTGGTCCCGGTCAGAGTCCAGCGCCACACGACTTTGTCGCCTTCGGCGAGGATGTCGTCAATGGCGACATGATAGTCGGGGAAAGCTGCGCGATACGCGGCAAAAAGTATTTTCGCGCCTTCGCGACCGGGCGGGAGATTAGGCACTTCGGGAGTGTGGTCGACGACGTCGACTGGAAAGAACTCGTCCATGGCGGCGAGGTCGCCCTTGTTCATTACCTCTTGCACGAATCGGCGGACGAGGGCTATGTTTTGTTCGGTTGACATGATTCATGCTCCTTATCCCGGCGTCGGAACTGCGCCGAGCTGCTGCATCATACCCAGCTGGTCGTACTGCCCCCAGTGTTCCACGATTTTGCCGCCTTCGACGCGAAGGATGTCAATTCCCTCCACCGTCACTTGCTTGCCGGTCGCGGGCATGCCCGCAAAGGATCCGGTGTTCATACCACGCATGACAAACCGCGCCGCCACCTTATCTCCTTCGGCGATGACGTCCTCTGCGCTGATGTTCATATCGGGGAACGCGCTCTGGAACCCGGCAAAGAGCTGTTTGAGCCCTGCCAATCCGGGACCCTGTCCGGGTGAAGGATTGTGCTCGACAAAGTCGGCGACGATGAATGCATCAAGCGCGTTCATGTCACCCGTAGCAAATGCCTTGGTCATGGCATCGTACCAGCCGCGAGCGAGAGCTTTGAGTTCTTCAGACATTGGATAATCCTCCTGTTTCGTAACTACTACTCAGCCTGTCATTGCGAGGAGGCGTTTTTTGCCGACGAAGCAATCTCGTTTTATTGCCAGCGAGGAGATTGCTTCGCAAAAAACGCTCACAATGACCAGTGAGCCTACTTTGGGAAAGCCCTGGCTTGACAGTTGAGTTGATTCTCAAGCCGTGCGGAGCGCCCCGGGCTTAAAGTAAAAGTACCCAAAGCCCACCAGCAACAGTACGTTCACGACGAGCCCAGGCAAGCCGGCTGGACTCATGTCGCCTGACAGCACCCCGAGCCCCAACACGATGATCTCAAGGACGAGGAAAACGACGTTGCCAAGCAGAATCGCGCGCAGTGCCGCGCTCATTTCCGCTTTCCTGGCGAACCAAAAGATCACGGCATAACCAATGGCGGCTGTTGCACCTGCACGGGTGGCCAGTTGCCCGCCCTCATTCAGCGTAACGCCCATGGTTGCCAAGAATTGTGCCGGGGCGAGCAATTCGCCCACCCCGAAAATGCCGTAGATGACAGCGGCAATCGCGAGAAAAGTACTGAGTTTCATTGGTTTGGCTCCTTTCTGAACCGCAAGAATCACCGATGGCACGCGCTGGCGTGCCACTTGCAATGCAAACAAAACTTGTCGTTCGTTCGATAGCTCCACCTCCTCTCCAGCAGTGCTCAGCGCAGCCAATCGCGCCATGTTCCATCCATCTGTGGATGGCGCAGATTCTCTATGTTTTTCACCTGCGGCGAGCGTTTGAATACGACATAGACCACCAACGTCAGCAACATGAGGAAGATGCCGGTGACGAGACCGGCAGAGCTCACCAACAGCGGATTGCCATTCGGGATGAGCTCGCGCGAGGTCAGTCCGTCCCCATAAGCGTTGATTGAGCCGTGCAAAAGCGCTGCCACCATTACGCTGCCTCCTGTCTCGACATAGCACCAGGTAAAGGGAAAAGACAAGAACACGACGGTAAAGGTAAAGACCAGCGTGGCAAGCAGCGGATTCTGCCCCGGAAAGTTCATGCCCGCGAAGATGAGCGGCAAGTGCCAGAAGGACCAGATCAAACCCACGATCACCGTCGCCTTGATTTCACCCAATGGCAAGAGCCGCGGGAGCAAATAACCGCGCCAGCCGTACTCTTCGCCAAAGACGAAAATCGTGATAAACATTGTGTTGATGAGGAGCGACAGATAATATGCCCACAGCGGCAGTTCCATCGGCCATTGCGGCACGCGCCCTGTCCAAACAAAAGTTCCCAGACCCGTCACCTGATCGAACAAGACCACGATGCTAAAAAAGATGGGCGGCGCGATCAGCGCGATCAGATAGTACTTCCAGGAACGCAGCAACCCCAGCGAACCTTTCAACCCTTCCTTGCTGACGAACAGCCGCATGATGACCGCGGCGATCAGCGGACCAAAATCTCCGAGCACCAGGTCCAGGTACCCGATCTTGTCCGCAAGGTCCTTGGGCATCTCGGTCAATGACAGCTGTCCCAGGTAGGGGTAGAGCTTGAATCCCCACCAGAGCCAGCTCGCGGTGTATGCCAGGATGCTGAACAGGACAACCTCGCGCCAGTTGACGTTAGTCCGAGTCAATTGTTGCTGTGATGCCATAGCTTTCCTCTCCTGATGAATAGACTTGCGCTACACTGCTCTGAGACCTTTCAGGTTTCTCGCGGCGATATAATCATCGCAGTAACCATCGCAAAAACCTGAAAGGTCTCTATTCGCCCCTGGTAGTGACCTTGAATCAGGGTACCTTGACTCGAGCCACCCGGCTCCACTCGGACGTTCCATCCGACTTGACGACCTCCAACTTGTAGCGATACGTATGCTCCGCCTTCACCCTTTTGTCCGTGAACGCATACTTGGCGCCAAAGACTCCGCCGGGATGCTTGGCGGCGATCATTCGGTGATTCATTTTCCGCCATTCGCCGCCACCTTTCATACGCCACACGTTAAAGCCGATGACCTGCAGTTCGGTACCCGTCGTCCATTTCACGCGTACGCCCCGGTCTGGAATGCAGCGCGCGCTGAACGATTGGAGAGTGACTGCCGTGGGCGGACTGCCAGGATTGCCAGTCGCAAGCGTCCAGCCGCTCAAGTCCGTGACGCCTGTAATCTGGGCGCACCGGTTGGGTGAGGTCCCGCTAAACGTTGGCGCGCTTCCCACCTGCGACCAACTGCCGCTGCTGAAACGCCAGAAAAGCAGATCACCCTCCGTCAAGCCGCGCAGTTCCGTCGTCGAATAGCACAGCGCCAGAGTGAGATTCAAGCCGCTGCCCGTCGTCGGCGCAATGTTCCACCACACGCCCAGCGCGTTCGACGGTTGGCTCGGCCAGGTCGTCGCCTTTGTGATCGTAGTTTGACCGGGATCCGCGCCGCTGTACTGTATCCCGGCGCGCGCGGGACCAAAGGTCGAGAGCGCGCTGGCAGAGACGGTGCGCTGGACCCAGTTGCTGTCGTTCATCGTCACCTCGAACGCGCCGATGTCGCAATTGAGGTCATCGCGATTTTCCCCGCGCTGGTCGGCGCTGGGACAGTTGGCGGCAATCGCCATGTCAATCGACGGGCTGTCCGAGTCGAGTTTCATCGTTTGCGTGGAACCGCCATTGTTTGCGAGCGTATTGAACTTGGGATTGGCAACGATGCCGGGGCAAGAGGCATCTTCCCACGCCAGATTGCCGCCGCCGTCCGTAATCGTTCCGCCGCAATTCGGGCTTGCCGCGCTAAAGGCGACGATGCTGTTGCGAAGCGTCAGCGTCCCGCCGCCCCTGTAGTTGGCGCTCCCATTGCCAGTCGCGCTATTGTTATAGAAGGTGCTGTTGGTGACAATCATCGAGTCAATGCTGCTCCAGATGGCGCCTCCGTTGTTCGTGCCGCCGCCTGTCGCGATATTGCCAGAGAAAGTGCTATTCGTGACGGTCACCGGAGCGGTGCCGCTGACATAGCCGGCAAGGATCGCACCGCCATAGGACGCCCTATTGTTGGAGAAGGTGCTGTTCGTGATCGTCGCCGCGCCGTCAACATTTTCAATTGCCCCTCCGTCGCCGTCCGTGATATTGTCGGAGAAGGTGCTATCGGTGACACTCAGCGTTCCGCCGTTGTTGTAGATGCCGCCGCCGCGCGTGCCGGGGACGCCACGCGCGCTATTGCCGGAAAACGTGCTGCCGATAATCGTCACCGCGCCGATGCTGTAGATACCGCCGCCGGTAGAAATGCCACCACTCCCCCCCATCGCCGTGTTGCCAGACAAGACACTATTGGCAACATTGAGCGTGCCAGTGTTGCTCACGCCAGCGCCGTTCGCGTCCATTCCATTGGCTAACGTCAAGTCCTGTAGGTTGAGCGTGACACCGGCGTTTACCATCAACACGCGTACGGCGCTGCCACCGCTGATGGTCAGCCAATCTGCCCCGGGTCCCGTGATGGTCAAGTTCTTGTCAATAGTCAGTTGACCGAGCACGAGCGTGATGGTGTCCGTGACGCTAAAGTTAATGGTATCCCCGGCGGCGGCAACCTGGATGGCGTCGCGCAAGGAGCAGTCTTCATCGCTGCAACTGCCGTCGTTTTCATCGGTGAGTGTGTTGACGGTGATGGTTGCGGCGTGCGCCGCCGGCGCGGGCTGGATCGCCAACGCCAAAACGCACAGCACGAGGGCGAGGGTCACGCGGACGCCGGCGACCCTCGCGCCAAACAGTTGGGTAAACAGGTTTCGCGAAATCATTTTGTACCTTCTCGTATAATCTTTTAAGTTGGCGTGTCTCAAGGATGGTGAGCCAATTGCCGTACGAGTTGCGTTTTCATTTCTTTATCTCCTTGAACTCGATAACGATCTTGACTGTCCGATTCATGTTTGCAGTTGCTACCAATCCAATGTCTCGCGCAGACCCCACCCGCGACTTTCATCTATCAGATCAATTCGCTCGGGCTTGACACGCGCGGCAACGTATCGCGCTTGCGGCTGAATGCCGAGCTGACTGTCGGGCAGCAGGTTCTCCCAGTCGGGCGCGGTGACGAGCTCTGCTGCTCCGCGATATTCAAGCCAGCGTAGACCGGGCAGTTCAAGGTCCAGAATAAGCAATAGGACGCGGGGGTTCTGCGTGAGGTAATAGGTCACATCTGACCAGCGCGGAAAAACACATTCGACTTGCAGCGCGCAGCTGCGATACCAAGCCGGGATTGCCCACGTGCCGTGTGTCGCGGTCGTGCTGATCACACATACACGATGGCTCGAGAGGTAAGTGGCAATTCGGTCGCGCAGCTCGTCCACCAAGGCGATTCTCCTGTGCCAGATTTTCAAGCACAGTTTGAACCCAAAAGGAGGCGCGGGCATCAGAAAAAAGTATTATTCGAAGGGGGAGGGGGGCTTGTAGTGCGGAGAGGGCGCAGAAGGCGCAGAGGGCGCGCCTTTTGTGCCTTCTTGAGCCTTCTTGAGCCTTCTTGAGCCTTCTCTGCCTTCTATTCACCCCAGGCGCAGTTCGCGCGCGCGTGCGGCTGCTTGGGTGCGCGAGGAGACGCGCAGTTTGGCGAGGATATTCGTGACGTGGACTTTGACCGTGTGTTCGCTGATGACGAGTTGCGAAGCGATGTCGTGGTTGCTCGCGCCCGCGGCGATGAGCTTAAGCACCTCGACTTCGCGCGGGGTGAGTGTTTCGCCGGTATCGGGAATACGCACCGATTTCAATTCCTGGCTCGCGCCCAACAAGTCGAGCAGAGATGAGGCGAATGGAGCATGGACGCCGTGTTCCACCGCCAGGCGCAGGAGCGGTGCCATACCCGCGCCTTCCTTGAGAATCACGCCGGGCGTTCCATTCCGTTCACATTCGCCAATCACGGGCGCAAGTTCGGCGAGCGCGTCCTGCGGTCGGCTGCACTGCCAGTACAAGTACGCCAACCACACGCGGGCGCTGCCGAACAGCGTCGCGGAAGGGGCATTGCGTTCAAGTGAAACTGCCTTGCGCAGTGCGCGTTCCGCATCGGCATAGTGATGATCGATCATTTCGACGAGTGCGCGCATCAATTCGCGCAGCACGGGCGCTTCGGGCGATTCGGCCTTGAGCGTAGGATCGGCGGCGCACATTTGAGCATAGATTTGGCGGGCTTGCTCAAAGCGTCCTTGCAGCCAGCGCGCTCGTCCAATCAAAAACAACGCGCTGGGTCTGGCGGCGCGCGTCGGTCCCGTCTCTTCGACCTGCGCGCGCATGATCTCGAAAAAGCGGTCGGCGGAATCATACTCGCCGCGCGCTGCGTGAGCAGTTCCCGCAAAAGCCGCGGCAATCGCGCCGAGATAGAAATAGCCGCCGCCCAACTCTTCTTTGAGCGCCAACATGCTCTCGCCCGTCTGAATGGCTTCCGCGAGCCGTCCGCGCCACATGTGAATGAAACACATTGGGTCGGCGAGCGCCAGCTGCATCAGGCTGGACGGCTCCGGCGCGTGTCTGGCTGCCAGGCGGCAAAAGCGCTCGATGTTTTCCAAACCGCGCGGCAGGGTGGCGAGGTTCGGCTTGACAAAGAAAGCCATAATCAGCCACGTCTGCGCGTCGTCGGACACTTCGGTTATTGCGAGCGCCGCCTCCAGGTCAGCCGCCGCCTGCATTCGGTTGCCCTGCAAGATTCCCAGATAGGTGCGCACCATTAGCAGCTGCATCAGACTAGGGCGCGAGACCGGGCGCGCCAGGGTGCGGCGGATGAGTTCGCCGCTGTGCTCGAAATTGCCCTGTAGGTAGGCATTGATCGCCATGCTCGCTAGGGTTTCGCTCTCGCTCTCGATCCTGCCGCTTGCTTCGACATCATGCAGCGCCTTTTCCAAGAGGGCTTGGGCCCTCTGGTAATCGCCCTTGGAGAAGGCACAGTTGCCGAGGCACCAGATGAGCGCCGGATGCGCGTCGCGCACCGACTCTGGCACGGCGAGAATCCAGCTTTGCACCGTGTCCACCAGATTGCGCTGAAGCATTTCCCCAATCACTGGCTCGATGGCTGTCACGGCTTGTTCCCACATTTCCGCGGCAAGATAGTGATTGATGGCGCGCACGGGCGTAGTCTCTGCGGATGCCGCCCGGCGGTGCAGCTCTTTCGCAAGCCCCGGCAGCTCCTGGTTCAGCCGCTGCTGGAGAAATTCGGCAAACAGGTGATGGTAGCGGAAGGTGTCTGCCCCGGGTCCCACCTGGACGAGAAAGAGATTGCGGCGATACAAATCGTCCAGCACCGCCCACGCGTCGTTCCGACCGCTGACCGCGCTGCAGAGGTCAGGCGTCAATTCAGCCAGGATGGAGGTCTTGAGCAGAAACGCGCGCAGCTCTGGCTCTTGGTGATTCAGCACCTCGTTGGCGAGGAAGTCAAAGACATAGCGATCGCTCTGCGCAAAACGATGGATGAATGCGCTGCGCTCGGCGCCCGAAGGAATGCGATCCAGCGAAGCGGCGAGCAAACGCAGACCGGCGGGCCAGCCCTCGGTGCGCGTTTGCAGCGCGGTGAGGTTGTCGGACGACAGACCCAGGCGCAGTTTCTCGTTGAGGAACAAGGTAGATTCGGCATCGGTGAAACGCAAATCGGGAGCGCGCAGTTCAGCCAGCTGCCCGCGGGCGCGCAGGCGCGCCAGGACGAGGGGCGGATCGTGGCGCGTGCCGACGATCAGGCGCATTTGCGGCGGGAGCCGTTCGAGCAAGTAATCGAGCGCGGCATAGACCGCGGGCGCGTCAATCAGTTGCAAATCGTCGAGCACTAGGACAAAGGGCTCGGGCAGCGTTTCCAAAACGTCGTTGATAAGCACTCCGATCACCCGGCGCGCTTCGGCGGCTGGATTGGGCAGACTCGTCAAGAGGGCTTGCGTGGTCGCGCCAAATTGCGGGTCTAGTTTCTGCAAAGACGCGATCAATGCGGTCAGAAAACGCGTCGGGTCGTTGTCTTGGGCGTCGAGCGAGAGCCACGCAAAGGATGAAGGATGAGGTGCTTGTCCTTCACTCCGTTCAGGACAGACACTTCCGTCTTCATCCTTTACAAGCGCGGCGAGGAGGGTCGTTTTGCCGTAACCGGCGGGGGCGGAAATAAGCGTGAGGGAATGCACAGAGACCGCAGCGTGCAGTGCCGTCAGCAAGCGTATACGCGCAAGAATATCCGCGCGCAGGCGGGGCGGCTCGAATTTGGTTTGTGCCAGCCAAGCGACTGGGCTGGGTATGGCGTTGTCCATGGGCTGCCGTGTAGTCAACGCGCGAGTCTGGTGACCAGGGTTTCAATGCTTGCCGTTTTTCCCGCCGCTCTCGAATTCAAAACTGAGACGCAAACGATGCGACGGCAGATTGTTGTGATAGCGCGAAAAATTGGGTGGGGAGATATCTTCAAATTCCACCACCCCCGCCTTTAACGGCAGCGAGTATTGATGGCTGCCCCAGTGCAGTGAAAGGCGTCCATTACGCGTCAACAGCGTGGGGGCGGCGACTCGGACGCGGAGATGGAAATACTCTGGTTCCACGGCAGGAACCAGCCAAGCGTGCACAAAGACGGTCTTGTCTTCGATATAGATCACATCGTCGAGCAAGAGCCGTTCGTGATGGGGCGAAGGAAACGCGGCGCGGGTATCGAGCCTGGGCAAAGCGTTCGCCTTCCACAATGCCGACACATAATCGGGTGAAAAATGAAACTCGACGCGCGTACGCGCTTTGCCGCGTGGTTTGAGGTGGACCTGGGTCCAGGGCGCATGGGAAAGTGGTTGAGTAGGTTCAAGCATGGTGTGCCTCGTTCGTAAATCGTGTCGTCCTTGCACAGCGCCGATCTAACCAAGACCCAATGTAGAGGCGTTCAGAGCCAAGCTTGTTTCTGCAGGAACCTCCTATGAAAAACGCGAGATAGAAACGGGCTGCTGCGAAGGCAGCCGGACGCTAAATATACCACATTCCGCGTGGAGCGCATATCCGCGCTCGTGCTTCGCGCTCACTCCCACTCAATCGTTCCCGGCGGTTTGCTCGTAATGTCGTACACGACGCGATTCACGCCGCGCACCGAATTCACAATGCGTGCGCTCATCCGTGCCAACAAAGCGTGCGGCAAGCGCGCCCAGTCCGCCGTCATCCCGTCCTCGCTCGTCACCGCGCGAATCGCCAGCACATTTTCGTACGTCCGCTCATCGCCCATCACGCCGACGGTTTGAAGCGGCGTGAGCACCGCGAAATACTGCCACACGCGAAAATCCAGATCGGGTGCGGCGCGCTCGATTTCTTCGCGCACAATCGCATCCGCCGCACGCAGCACCTCCAAACGTTCGCGCGTAATGTCGCCGATGACGCGCACCGCGAGTCCGGGACCGGGGAACGGCTGCCGCCATACGACGTTGTGCGGCAAACCGAGTTCTTCGCCCACCGCGCGCACTTCGTCTTTGAACAAATGGCGCAGCGGTTCGAGCAATTGAAACGGCAACGTCGTGGGCAAGCCGCCGACATTGTGATGCGTCTTGATCGTCGCCGCCGTCGCGTGCGTACGTCCCTGCGCGGCGTCGAGCGGCGCGGCGCTTTCAATCACGTCGGGATACAGCGTGCCCTGCGCGAGAAATTTATGTTCGCCAAGATTGCGCGCGGTCTCGTCAGAATTTTTGCCAAGTTTGAAGAGACTGAGGGCGGTCTCTTCAAATTTGGCAACAAACGCCGCGCCGATGATTTTGCGTTTCTGTTCAGGGTCAACCACACCGCGCAGTTTTTCCAAAAAATAATCGCGCGCATCCACCGTTACGAGTTCGATGCCGATTTGTTCCGTCAGCGCCGCGACGTTCGCGGCTTCGTCCTGGCGCAGCAAACCGTGGTCAATAAACACGCACGTCAATTGTGAACCAATCGCGCGTTCGATGAGCGTCGCCGCGACCATCGAATCTACGCCGCCGCTCAACGCGCAGAGCACGCGCGCGTCGCCGACGCGTTCGCGAATTTGTTCGACGCTGCTGGCGATGAATGCGCGCGGCGTCCAATCGCCTGTGCACCTACATATCTCGTACAAAAAATAGCGCAAGATATTTTTCCCCTGCGGCGTATGCGCGACTTCGGGGTGAAATTGCAGCGCGTAAATTTTGCGCGCGTCGTTTGCCATTGCCGCGAACGCGCAGGTGTCCGATTCCGCGAGTTTTTCAAAACCGGGCGGGAGCGCCAACACACTGTCGCCGTGACTCATCCACACATCTTGGGAAAGAGGTAAATTGGTAAACAGGGAAACAGGGTTGGTGACACGCACGGTGGCGGGACCGAATTCGCGGTGCGGCGCGCGTTCGACGCGTCCGCCGAGCGTGTAGGACAAAATCTGCATCCCGTAACAAATTCCCAGAATTGGCGTGTCGAGTTCCAAAATAAATTTGGGCAAACGCGGCGCGCCCTCGTCGTACACACTTGAAGGTCCGCCGGACAAAATAATGCCTTGAGGGTTCACGCGCAGAAATTCCTCACGCGTCACGCGCGGGGAAAAAATTTCGCAATACACATTCAACTCGCGCACACGCCGCGCAATGAGCATGGTGTATTGCGAACCGAAATCAATGATGGCGATGGTTTGGGTTGTCGCACCAGATTTATTTTCGCTTGACATGCCAACGTGCTTCCCTTGTACTTTTTCTGTGCCAACCATGAGGATCAAATCAAAATGATTATTCATGTCACGCGCGTTAAAGTCGTCGGTCCTCATTCGCTCGAACTCGAATTTGATAATGGCACGCGGAAACGCGTGAACTTGCGCCGCGAGTTGTACGGTCCAATTTTTGAGCCGCTGCGCGACCCCGCGTATTTCGCGCGCGCCTATCTCGACCCGGATTCGCGAACCGTGACCTGGCCCAACCGCGCCGACTTTGCCCCGGATTTCCTGTACAAAATGGAAACGGAAGCGCAGTCCGCAGAACTGACCATGCCACTACCCAGTTAAATCTCTCGCGTTATCTTTCCGTTTTACGGCATCGCCGCGCGTCCGTGTCGCATACATTGGATGGTTTTGCGAACAAGATGATACCCTTCGGGTGCTAAATCTCGGTGGAACTATAACACAAGTTGTCGAGTCCAGTGCAATTTTGCAGTTGGCGAGCAATTGAAATTGCGCCTACAACCGCACCAAGTTTGCCTGCCCAAACTCGAACCCTAACCTCAATACGGTTTAGATAAGCCGTGACCCAAGACCTTTCGGGTTTCCGGAAACCCGAAAGGTCTCTGCGAGGATCCTTAACTAAACCGTATTGACCCTAACCTGCGGAGGCAGGTTTTGTGTTTTTGTTGGCGCGAATTCATTCGCCTGAAGTGGTAAAACCAAAACAAAGAATGCGCCACCAAGTGACGCATTCTTTGTTGTCTCTATTTCACCCCCCCGCGCGCTATGGCACATTCACCACAAAACTTCGCCAGCCCGTCCACGCGCTATAGCCGGTTTCGTTCGACGCGCGCACGCGCCACCAGTATTTCAAATTCTTGAGCTTGGGCGTCTTGTAATTGGAAACCGCGACGGTTGGGTTGGCAATCAATTTGCCCGTTTTCTTTTTCTCGCGCAGTTCCACTTGATACGCGGTCGCGTTCGTCGCATCTGTCCAATCGAGTTTCGGACGCTTGGTTGTCACCGTCGCGCCGTTCGCCGGTTTTTTCAGCGTCGGCGTATTGGGCGCGGGCGGTCCACTGTAACCGAACACATACGCGGAACCCCACGCCACTTTGCCGTTGATCGTATCCCAATACGCGCCCACCGCAGTCGTATCGCCGTCCACCGCGACCGATTCGCCGAAATTGTCAATCACGCCGGCGTCCGCCGCGAGTAATTTCGCGGTCTCGGTCATGTTCGCCCATCCGCCGCCGGGCTTTTTGAACACAAACGCCGCGCCGTTGCCGTACCACGGCGAACCAATCACGACGGTATTTCCATCGGTCGCGACCGAATCACCAAACAACTCGTTCACACCCGCATCGGTGGAATGGAGTTTCGCGGTCTCGGTCACGTTCCCGCTCCATCCGGCGGCGGGCTTGACAAACACGTACCCGTTGCCGCGTCCTTCCGCTTCTTGCGCAATCACCGCCGCCGTGTCGCCGCTCATGGCGACGGGAAATCCGAACATGTCGCTTGTGTCTCCATCCGATACGACCAGATTCGCGCTCTCGTTCAAGTTGCCCGCCCAGCCACCGGTCGGTTTCACAAAAATGTACGCCGCGCCCTGATCCGGGCGTCCACTTACGTCATGCCGCTGCGCGCCGCTCAAAATCGTGTCGCCGCTGATGCCGACCGATTGCCCGAACCAATCGTTTGCCGTACCATTCGAGGCAGTCAATTTGGCGGATTCCGTCATGTCGCTCCAACCACCCAGCGGTTTGTTGAACACGTACGCCGCGCCTTGTTTGTCGTTGCCGTTCACATCTTGCCAATACGAACCGACGACAGTCGTATCGCCGCTAATCCCCACCGACACGCCAAAGCCGCTTTCCACCACGGCGTCCGACGCGGTGAGCCGCGCGACTTGATTGACCGTCCCTGTCCAACCTCCCACCGGTTTGACAAAGACGTACGCCACGCCTTTCCAACCATCCGCGTTTTGTGCGCCAATGACGATGGTATCGCCGCTGATGGCTACCGATTGCCCGGCATTTTCACCGCTGCCCGCGCCCGACGCGACGAGCTTGGCGCTCTGCGTCGCATCGGTCCAACCCCCTGGCGGTTTGACAAACACGTACGCCGCGCCTTGCTGCGCCTTGCCGTCAACCCGCGCGCCGTGCGCGCCGATCACGAGTGTATCGCCGTCGAGCGCCGCAGAAATTCCAAACCATCCATACGTATCCAGATCCGTCGCCGTCACTTTCGCTTGCTGCGTCCATGCGTCGGGCGCGTGTAGAGGTTGCGCGCGAACGTCATTCCGCACAAACACGCCGAGTGTCAATAATACCAGTACGCATGTGCGCGCGAACGCGGTAATGAAGGTTTTCATCTTGCATCGTCCTTTCCTCGAGTAGCGGCAGCGCGGAAAAAACAAAAACCGACTCGGAATTCCGAGTCGGTCCATCAACTCGCGGCTTGACCATTGCGAAAGCCAAGCAGCGAGTCCGATTTGGGGGGACGCCTGCCTGTGTTTCAAAACAATTCTAGCACGCTCGAATCGCCGCGTCAATCAATTCTAATTCTTCCGGTCGAAACACCCAGCCCGCGTCGTGACCGTGCGCGTGCTCTTTGTCATCGGGACGTACGGCGATGCGCGTTTCGTCGGGAATGTGAACTACCGTGCCGAGTTCGCCTTCGTACGCGTGCGGCGCGCCGACGGCGGGAGGGGGAAATAACGGGCGGCGTTTGAACTTGCCGAGATTCTTGAAACGTACGCGGTCGCCTACCTTGAACGACACACTTGTTCTCCTGAAAATGGGATTGGTTTACGGATTCACTATGATCTCACCCGTCATGCCTGTCGGGTTCGTGATCGAATAGTAGCCATAGTTGCCCGGCGTGGTAAACGTGAATTGGAACGTGCCGCCGGGTTGGACCAAGCCCGAATCGAACAGACCATTGGGTGAACCGCCGACGCCGCTTGTGACACTGTACGATTCACCGCCTTGCTGTTCGTTATTCACCCACGTGACCGTCGTTCCGACTTTGACCGTCAGCGATGCGGGACGGAATTGACCGGTGTTCATGCGCACACGGCTTGGCACTGGCGTCGGCGGAACAACTGTCGGGACCGGCGGCGTAGCGGTAATGATACCGCCGCCTCCGGGCGTCGGCGTAAATATATTCGGACCGTATTTGACGTACCCTTGACACGGTACGTTGAGCGTCACCCCCGGACGCAGCACTTTGCCCCACAAGTCATTGTCCGTGCGAATCCATTGAATCGTCGAACCATTGTTGACCGCGATGCGAAACAAGTTGTCGCCCGCTTGCACGAGGTACTGGACCGTATTGCCGCAGTTGTCAGGTTTCTGAAAGGGCTGACACCACGGGCATTGATATGGCGGATACACTTTGCCGGAGGGGCGTCCATATTGGTCGTAGGGAATGGGAGGAACTGCGCCGCACGGCACGCTGATGACTTGACCCGCCCAAATATAATTCGGATTATAGATACCGTTCAATTGCGCCAGATACTGATACGTCACGCCGTACCGCGCACCGATGCGAAACAAATTGTCGCCGCGTCGCACCGTGTAGGCGCAGCCATTCCAGCCCTGCACGGAGGTGACCACCAGCGCGTCTTGCGGAGTTACAGCAAATGCGATAAACGCGGGCAAGATCGTCAATGCCAAAAAGCTAAAGACCACGATAGTTGTCTTGCTCCACGGCAAACGACGCGGGCTGGGTTGGGGTGCTGCGCTCATGGGAAAATTCCAAGACCTCACACAGTACATCACAATTCTCTGTATGGGACGCGTGATTTATCCGACACAGAACGTCGGCGCGGATGAACGCGGATTTCAAAACTATTTTTTCCGCGTTTAACCGCGTTCATCCGCGTCCAAAACTGTGATGCACTGTGACAGGTTTGTCGGAATCGCCTTGCGATTCCACAAACCTGTCAGGACTCTGTTACGGTACCACCGCCACCGTTGCGCCAACTCCTGTGGCTTGATCAAAATACGCGAACGTGCCCAACTGTAGAAATGGGAACGCATAAGTTCCACCGGGGTGGAGCAGTCCCGAATTGAACCCGCCCGGCGTCGGCGTGCACTGCCCGTTTGGACACAATCCCTGCGTGACACTGTGCGGTCGGTTGCCGCGATTCGTCCACATGACGAATTGATACTGATGAATCGTAATCACGGGCGGGGTAAAAAAGTCGTCCCTGATTTCGACCATGTTCATTACGGGCGGTATTGGTGTGGGCGGGACCGGCGTCGGATAAACAGGCGGGCAGCCCTGACACGGCGGACACCCCGGACAGACTGGTGGGGGCGGTGGCGGCGGCGGGTACGGCTGCGGGCATGGAATCGCCAATTTTTGCCCCGTGTAAATATAATTCGCGTTGTGCAACCCATTCACCTGGGCGAGCACTTGCCACGCAATCCCAAAACGTGCGGCAATCGTCTTGAGCCAATCGCCGCGCTGCACGGTGTAATATGTGCAAATCAGATATGGCTGTGGCTGCGGCTGCGGATAGGGCTGCGGCTGTGGATACGGCTGTGGCTGTGGATAGGGTTGGGGTTGCGGCGCGCACGGCACTTTTAACACCATGCCCGCATAAATGTAATTCGGATTGTATAGATTGTTCAACGCCGCGAGATACGCGGTCGTGGTATGAAAACGCGCCGCGATCATGTACAATGCTTCCCCGCGCCGCACGGTCACGGTGCAAAAACCAACTTGGGCAGTAAGCACTTGCGATGATGACTCGCTGCGCGAAGCGGCGTACAGCGGCTGCGGCATTGCCAGGCCCAGCGCGCCAACGAGAATCGCGCCCAGCAGCGCTGCGATTGCAGCGCGCAACGTACGGGGTTTCATGCTTTATCCTCCTTGGATTCGAGTTCCCCCTGAATCAATACCGCACGTGCGGGCGCGCCATCTGCGCCTTGCAAACGTAACGGCAAACAAATCAAGGTATACCAACCTTCCGCAATTTCGCCGGACAGGATACCTTCGACAATCACTACGCGCGCGCCGAGTAACACCTCATGCGCGCGAAAATTTTGCGCTGTGAAAAGGTCCGCGCTCAAATAATCCAGTGCGACGAGACGAATGCCGCGCTCCACCACCCAATGCGCGCCGCTTTCGCCCAACGCGACGAAATCGGTTTGAAAGCCCTCGCGTGCCCAAAGCCGCGCATTGCGCGTCTTGAGCACCAAACGTTCGGCGCTCAACGGAATGTTCCGCGCTTCCAAATCTTCCGCGTGAATTTCCGACGCCACGTCGCTCAAATCCACTACGTACGCGCGCCCGATCAACGTCTGCAAACTCAACGCATCTACGGGAGCGGCGCCCCGAATCCGATGCAGCGGCGCGTCCACGTGCGTTCCAACGTGCGCGCAAACAGAGAGGTGCGTCGTCGTCCACGCATCGCCGCGTTCATGGTCTTCCAAACGCGTGATTTGCGGCGCCGGATCGCCCGGATAATACGGCATCTCGTTCCGTAACGGTACGCTCAAGTCAAAGATTTGCATGGTGCAAATGGCGGATAGCCGATAGCGTATGGCACATCGCAAATCGCGGATGGCAAATCGCAATCACCTAATCACCCAATCACCCAATCACCCAACCCCTCTATCTCTCCATCACTCCATCCCTCCATCTCTCCAGTCTCCACCATCGCACGCAATTGCTCTGCGGAACGGACGGGCGGGAAACAGATTGGACCGCGGCAGACATACGCGCGTGTCTCTGGATCAGCGGCGGAATAGCCCAGCGTTTCAAGGCGCGCCGTATGTTGCTGCGGGTCGAGGATTTCGATTGCGCGCGCCGAGCCGAAAGTGTTCCATGCCACGTTCCACATCTCCCGCGCGGTTTCGTCATGGTCTGCATTGCCGAGAATGACGAGGTGTAATGGAAATTGCGTCGCGTGTTCCACCGCCAACGCGTAACGCGCCGCGCCAATGTCTTGGGCCACAGCGGACGCGTCGTGCAACAAGGCGTGCGCGGCAGCGCGATACGCGTCCGCACTCGTGAATTGCGCCAGCCGCGTGAACGCGTCGGCAAGTTGTGCGCGCGGCGCACGTGGCGCGCCCAGCGCGTCGTCCCACAAGTTGGCGCGGGCGTAATTGCCGACAATCCGCGCGCGCGCCACGTACGTGGCGCGGCCCGTCGTTTCGGTCGCGGTCAAATACATTTGCATCACGGCGGCGTATGCGGGCAGGTGGCGCGTGTCCGTTTTCATATCGTCCGCCAAAGCGACGCGTTGCGCCAAACCGACAGGTGCTTGAAACGCCGCGCCGACCTGCCCCAACACATCGCCTGCCATTTCCCGCGACGGTTGATCGCCCCAAACGCGCCAGGCGCAATACAACGCCTCGGCGAGCTGCGCGTTCACGTCCGTGCAAAAAACATTTGCGTCGTCCGTCGCGTTCGCAAAGAAACCGCGTTCCGCGTCGAAACGCGCGCGGCTCTGCGCCGTCAAACGCTGCGCGGCGGTTTGAAAAAGCGCGTCGCGCGTAATTTGAAACAGGTGCGTATTCAAAACGAGCCGCGCGGCGAGCGTATCGAGCGAAAGGTTTTCCTGCGCAGCAGCATTCACGCGCTGCGCCGCAGCGCGCGTCAACGCGAGTGACGTAGGGTCTTGGTTTTTAACGTACCCCGCGAGCGCGAGTTCGAGCGCGGGTAAATTGGCGAGAATGATGTCTGCATGTGGCTCTGTCTCGAGCCACGCGCGCGCCGCGTTCACGGTCGCGGGAAAAATTTTTGGGTCGAGCGCGCTGTCGTGCGTGAGCGCGAGCGGCGCCGAATTAAAATCAAACATGCTAAGAAACACCTTCGCCCAAAAACTGCAAAAATCGGAAACCTCAAAAGCGCGTAACGCTGCCGCACGCGGGACATTTAACGTCGGTCTGCCCGCGCAAGATCGGCGCGGTGAGCGGGCTGCCGCAGTTGGAACATTTCGTCGGCGCGTTTCTGAGGCGCTGCTTTTCCGCGTCGGACAGCGCGGTAACGCGCGTGCTTTCCATGCCGCCCGTTTTCACGCGCTGCACCAGGCCCTGCCATTCGTTCGCGTCTTGCCCGTCAATGTGATAGTGCGCCTGGCGCGCGTTCGCGCTGGGAGCGAAATTGAAATCCAGATGGTCTTCATTGCCAAACATGCCGCGCTTGCTCGCCAGGACGTTTTCGATTTCGCCAAGTTTTGCCTCGAACATCACTTGCTGCATGCGCTGTTTTTCGGTGGCGACGAACAACACTTTTTTGGTTGCGATTTCTTCATCGCGTTCAAAAATGAGGCGCGCATCGGTGAGGTACAAATAGCCGCGCGGGTCGTCCTTGCCGTCACGGTCCCATTTCGCCTTGACCGCGCCGACGACGGCTTCGCCGGGCAGCCACGCGATTTTGGATTGCGCCGCACGTTCCAGCATGGCTTGAATTTTTTCGAGATGCGCTTGTTCCCTGTGCAAGTCGGACGAAAAGTTGTCGAACATGCCGCGAATGGTTTTGGCGGCGGCTTCAGTTTCGTTTATCAACGCGGCAACGGGGCGTTCGCCGTCGGACAGGATTTGGTCGGCGGTCGCGGGATTGGTGGCGTGCTGCAGCGCGTAATTGCCCTGATAGGCAACTTGCGTGACGCGTCCTGATAATGCCGCGCTTTCCTTGTCCAATGCCGCGAGCACTTGCGGGCGAAGCTCCTGCCAACGGCGGCGATAGTCCAGGCAGCGCGCTTCCAAGTCTTTTTCCCACGCGTAACCGAGTTCGCGCACGCGATTCGCTAAATCGGCAACGCGATTGGATTCGGTCTCGACATTTTCTGCCGCGTCGCGCCCCTCGCTGAGGCGGACCTTGGCGGGAAGGTCGTCAATTTTGCTTTTGAGCGTCGCCATGCGCGCGCGAAAGGGTTCGAGTGGGTCAGTTCCACCTGCGGCGGCGGAAGCGCTCGCGGACAACGCGCCGCCGGATGGTTTGAGTTCGTCGTCTCTGGGCATAGAAATCAGAACACCCCGCCGGTTTAGAATACAAATGTTCTAAACCGACCGGTGGGCTTGCGCGCATTGTATCATCTCCCGCGCGCGGTTTCAATACGCATAGTCATAAGGGGTGTGCGTCAAAGTTTTGGGTAAGCGGGAATTCGCACGTCGGGCGATTTGAATCGCCCGCGATCCGTGCGAAAAACGTGCGTCGCACGTTAAAATGCGCACGCGCCCAAAAACGTGACGCACACCCATAGGTAGAACATCCCTTTTCAGAAATCCAAAATCTGAAATTCCTACATTCCCCGAATCAGTCCCCCGGGCTGGCACGTGCGGCAAAAATTGGTGATGCGTTGGTTGGCGCTGATTTCCGAAATCGTCGTGCCGCAGCGCGGACACGCTTCGCCCGTGCGCAGGTGAACGTTAAGGAAATCGCGGGGTTCGAGGTGAATGTTTTCGCCCATCGCGGCGCGCACCTGTGCGATGGATTCGCGCAAGGTGGTTTGGATCGCGTCGTACAGGCGGTCAATTTCGTCTGCCGTTAATTGCGTGCGTTTGCGGTACGGGTGCAATTGCGCGTGCCACAGGATTTCGTCGGCGTACGCGTTGCCGATGCCCGCGAGAAATTCGCCGCGCGTGAGGACGCCTTTGATTTCCCCGCGATAGAGTTTGAGCCGTTCGCGGAATTCTTCGCGCGTAATGTCGAATGGTTCGGGACCCATGCCCGCGAAATCGGGTACACGTTCCACCGCGTCGGTGAGGTACAATTGCCCCATCGTCTTGTCGTCGTAATAACGCAGCTCGGTTTGATCGGACAAAGTAAACGCGACAGCGGTTTTCTTGAAGCGTTTGGTCTGTGCTGTCGCGAGCTGCAAGCGTCCGGTCAGTTTTGGATTGAGCACCAACCACGCGCTTACAGGACGCGTGAACGCGAAAAGCAAAAATTTGCCGCGCCGCGTTACGTTGTCAAATGTCGCGCCGGTGAGCGTTTCGGCAAAACCGCGTCCGGTGAGATCGCGCACGACGAGGGCAGCCATCGGTTGGAACAATTCGATGCGCGTAATTGTTTTGCCGACGACGCGTCGCTGCAAAACATCGCGGACGACTTCCAGCTCGGGGAGTTCAGGCATACATGGAATCGTGTGAAAATTTCAATCGTATTGTAACATGGGCTTGCAAATCGGCTTTCCCCGGTCACCTTTCACCTGTCACAGTGCAGCATAATTTCACTGTCATTTCGAGATGGTCAGCCCGCAGGGGCTGTATGGGCTCAGGACTGTCATATCGAACGGAGTGAGATATCTCATGGAGCCTGCCACGCTTCGCTCGCAGCAGTGGCTCGATATGCCAAGTCCTGTGCAGCGGCGGCGAGAAATCTCGCTTGGGAAAACTGAGATTTCGGCGACGCAGTTCGTCGCAACTCCGCTTCGAAATGACACCTCCACTGACAGCTGGCATTTTCAGGAGCACACAAAATGAAATCAAAATGGATCATTCTGATTCTCTGCCTATCTTTCATTGGCTTGAGCGCGTGCGGCGGCGCGGCAATGCCAACGTATGAACCGCCCGAGCCGACAACGCTTGCGACAGCAGCGACACAAAACCGGACGCCGGTTAGACCGACCATTCAACCCACGCGCGCGTCGCAACCGACCCAAGTCCCAACTAGCTCACCCAATGCGCTGACGGAACCGCCAGACGCATACCCGTTGAGCGAAGTAACGATTACGTTGGAACGTACGGTGTGTTTTGGCGCGTGTCCCGCATACAGCGTGACGATTCACGGCGATGGGCGGGTCGAGTACGCGGGAAAACAATTCGTCCGGGTAACGGGCGCGCAGTCGAAAAAAATTCCGCAGCAAGCGGTGATCGAACTGCTGCGGGAATTTTATCGCGTTGACTTTACCGCGTTTCGCGATGAATATGTGCAGGGGCGCGACATTGACGTGTCGCCCGACGGCACAGTACAGGAAACGAGTGTGATGGTGACCGATTTGCCGTCAACGTTTGTGACGTGGCAAGTGGGAGATTTTCGCAAACGCGTGCACGCGTATTTTGGCGCGCCCGCGGATTTTATTACGCTGGCAGAAAAGATTGATGCGGTCGCCGGTACGGCGGCATGGATCAAGTGATGTGGCTTATTCCGCTGGCGCATTCACCGCGCCGCGCGGCGTTGTGGATTCACGCGTCGGCGTGGTTTCCGCCGCGAGGAACGACGCGCCGTACAGAATCAAAGTGATCCACAGCAAGTCGGCGAGTAACAGGTGCACGATTTGCATCCAGATGGGCGCGAGTAGGAGAATGTTGGTTACGCCCACAATCGGCTGCACAATGACGAGCACGCGCACCCCAAGCCCCAATTTACGTGTGAGGGCGGTTTCGGCGCGGTTCATGAAAACGGTGAGGAACCAGAGGTACGCGCTCACGCCCACGGCAATGAATGGATGCACGACGCTGAGTTGAATCAGGAAATTCGCGGTGGGATCAAAATGCTGTCTCAACCCTTGGGCAAGGGATTGCGCGGGAAAAAGCGTATCGCCCAACGCGGTGATCGCGCCCGTTACCCCAATGACGACAACGCCGACGAGCGCTACAATTAGCAAGGTCGTTTGGGTCGGACGCCCGCGAAATTGAATCGCTTTCCCACCCGACGCCCACCACGCCGTCAGTGTCATTGCGCCCAATAACAAGAACGTGTTGATGAGGTGCAAACCCATCGAGTACACGCGCCAGACGGAGCGGTCCAGCGCGACCCAACCGAACAGGACTAGCGATGCGCCCAGCAGGGATTCGGTGATGATGAACACGCCTGTCGCCACCGCGCCCTTGCGCACCAAACCCCACGGATACGCGCGAAAAGCCCAGACGATGAGCACGACGATCAGCACCAAAGCAATGCCGGACGTGGCGCGGTGGGTAAACTCGATAATGCGTTCAATACTTGGATTCATCGGCACGACTTCGCCGTTGCACAGGGGCCAGTGACTGCCGCAGCCCGCGCCCGAAAATGACGCGCGCACAAATGCGCCCCACAAAATAACAAGGATGTTGTAGGCGACGACGCTCCACGCGTATTTGGCGTAACGATTGAGGTTCATGGGTAATCTCTCGGAAATGATGTTGATCCAATGATACCACACCTAGTGGTTCGTGTCCTCTTTATGAGATGGGGCGCTGTCAAAAGTCAGCCAGACCCCAAGTGTTTTTGTCGCGCTGCGCCGCTCGATGAGAAGTATCGCGGGCAAACACTTGGGGTCTTGGCGCCGTTGCGTAACGAGTTCAACTGCGCGCCTGTCCCCCCAATCCAATTACATCTGTCCCTTGTTGCGTCTTGTCTTTGCGCCTATGCTAGCCATAGAAAGACCAAGCGAGTTTCACTATGCACCTCACTTTGCACCGCGACCGCTGCGGGCATCAATTGCCCGCCTGTGAAGAATGTTTTGCCGATTTTTTGCGCACCGGCGAGGTACCCGCGCGCGGCTGTCTCGGCAATGTCATTGACGACGGCGCGCCGGAATTGGTCGTCAAGGTTCTCTCGGGCAGTCATGCCGGCACGCTCGTCATTACCGAACGCAACCGCGACCGCATCATTTATGAAGGATGGACGAAATTTGTCCGCCTTGCTCCGCGCAGCAACGCGGCATCACCGCAAACTCGGTTGGAAAGCAGCCAGAATGATGAACCTCACACGTCCGCCTGAGCAAGCGCGTCTCGATGCGACATTGGTGCGCCTCCAAATTGCACTGCCGGTCGGCATCGCCATCGCCGTCGCGGTCTATGCAGGCATCTTTGAAATCCTGTTGGTCGAGAACGTACCCCGGTGGACGCATTTTATCCTCGAGTTTCTTATCTTTGGTCTTTTTGGCGCGGTCGCAGTTTGGGTTGCGTTGGGTTGGGTGCGCCGCCTGGTTGACGAGAATATCGAACGCGACCGGCAAGCGCGCGCCCAAGAGCGTTTGTTGGCGACGATCACGGCGAATTCCGCCGACGCGATCCTTTTGTTGGACAATGAGGGCTGCGTGAAATCGTGGAATCGCGGCGCGGAATTGCTCTTTGGATACCAACCGTCCGAAATCGTCGGCAAGCATTTTGCAGTGCTGGTGCCTGCGGACCGTACCGCCGAAATCGAGCGCATCCATACGCTGCTCC
The DNA here is from genome assembly GCA_016209205.1 of Chloroflexota bacterium. Lineage (GTDB taxonomy): Bacteria > Chloroflexota > Anaerolineae > UBA4142 > SHND01 > SHND01. Next base: position 55,949 of record JACQWQ010000072.1, on the reverse strand, counting down.
ATGAAAAAGGATTCGTGCGCGATTGGATTACTCAACGCCTGACGCGTGACGGGCGCAAACTGACGGTGGAATTGACGCGCACGCTCTTGCGCGATGAAAACGGGGCAGTGATCGGCTCTTCCTCGACGTTGCACGATGTCACCGCACGCGAAAAAAGTGCTATGGAGGTGCGTGAATTGAATCGCCAACTCGAAACGCTCGTCGCGCAGCGCACGCGCGAATTGGCGGAATCCAATCGCGAGCTGCGCCGCCGCCAATACGAACTGGAAAAAGCCAACGCCGAACTGAAACAATTGGACGAACTCAAATCGGAATTCGTCTCGCTCGTCTCGCACGAATTGCGCGCGCCGCTTGCCAATATCTCTGGCTCGCTAGAGTTGCTGTTGTCGGACGCCAGCAGTTTGACGACGAATCAGCGCGACCTTTTGTCGTTGGCGAACGATCAAGCCGCGCGGCTCACACGGCTGGTGCGCGGCATTCTGAACGTTTCGCGCATCGAAGCGGGTCAAACGCTTTTGCAGATGCAAGCGTTCGATCTTACGGCGCTGATCGAGCGCCTGTGCGAACAGTGGCAGCTGTGCGACAACGAACATATTTGGATCGCGGACACGCCGGGCAACCTGCCATCGGTGTGGGCAGACCGCGACCGGATTGAAGAAGTGTTGACCAATTTGATGGAAAACGCGTACAAGTATTCTGACCCGGATACCGAGATTCGCGTGCGCAGCGAAACACGCGACGGCGAAATGGTGATTGCGGTCAGCGATCAGGGCAAGGGCATCGAGAGCGAAGATCTGCACCTCATCTTTGACAAGTTTTATCGCGTCGAGCGCGACGATGCGCGCAAAACGTACGGTTATGGTTTGGGCTTGTATATTTCGATTAAATTGGTCGAAGCGATGGGCGGCCGATTGTGGGCCGAAAGCGAAATTGGCAAGGGCTCAACGTTTTATTTCTCACTGCCGCTGGCAGGCCATTCGGCGGCGGCACACCCACAAGCAATGGCATTCAATTGAGGCGGAGGAATGGATGGCAGGGTACAACCGGAAACCAAGTGCGACAAGCTCGATCCCCACAGGGGTTTTTCTCGTCGGCGCGATTGCGCTGCTCGGCATCGCCGCAGTCGGGATTTGGGTGTTGCTTGCTCCAGAAACGCAAGACGGTGTTGGACCGTTATTCACAGTGAATCAAGAACGTTTGGAGCTGGGCAAACAGCCGTTCGAGCAAATGGTGCGCGCAGAGTTCCAAATCAAGAACACGGGTGACCGTGTGCTCACGTTGGACAGCTCGACGCCGGTACGCGCGCTAGAGGGCTGCTGACCGCCGCGCCTGGTCGTCGGTTCGGCGACTCTACAGCCCGGCGAATCCACTATCGTGTGGACTGAATTTACAATGCACGAGGGCATGGGTGGACCGCATTTGTTTGAGGTGACGTTACGCACAAACGAGCGAGCACGGTCAGAGCGGAAATTGTACATCGCGTCGGATTGGGGAAATTAGAGGATCAAAACCGAAATCCTTCATGTAAATCTGCGTTGTGCCGACGCCGACGAGCGTATCGCCATCTTGCTTTACGGTCACGTCAAACGTGACGGGCTTGGTGATTCCGCGAATCGTCATGTCGCCGCGCACCTGGACCTTTACTTCTTGACCCGCACTTGCCGTCGCGGGGAACTCGACGATCTCATTTGCGACAAACTCGGCAAATGGGTATTTATTTGAATTCCCCTTGCACCGCGTTCGTTTTCCCGCGCGTGGTTTGTTGATTGTTAAAGAGAATCTCATTCACCGCATATTCGACGGTCGTTTGCTCAGGAAGGACCTGAAAAGTGTAAACTCTTCCTTCGCCTGCTGCGACATTTGGCGGCAGTCCCCCGCTGTCTGCATTTGCAGCCGGTGCACTGGTCGCCGCCGGGGCATCGGTAGGCGCATTTGCCGCGTTCGTCGGTTGTGCGGGATTCGCTGCGACGGGCGCATTTGTTGGCGCGAGCGCATTCGTGGGCGGCGGTGCACCGGGCGTCGTCGCGCTGCAACCCGCCGCAAAAATAACGACGAGCGTGCATAATACAAACAGCCGTGCAAGAAATTTCATCTAGCTCTCCTTGTGGAGCGGAGCAAATATGGATATGCAAAACAAGAGGCAAGCGGCGTTCATTACAGAACGAGCGCGGCTTGCCTTGCCTGTATAGGATACGTCCGAATGGGCGTATTCGGTTTGTTGTGGAATTCCGGCTTATTGTGTTTGAATGTCGCTTTGCGGCAGCATCATACCGCCATCCGGCGCGCCAAACGGAGCGCCAAACAACGGCATGTCGTCGGGCGCAACGCCGAACGCTTCGCCAAACAGCTCGGTGTCCTGATTCAGATCGCCAAACACCTCCACCATGCCGAAATCGGGAACAAGCTGCGAAGACCCTGGCGCAGTCGGTACTTTATGGAATTGGAACCAGAACGGGCGCGTCAGATCAATCTTGTCCGGCGTGAGCTGCGCTTTCAGCTGGTCGGCTTGTACTTGAGAAATCAAACCATAAGCCAACAGTTGATCAATTTGCGCTTTGCGCACGTCAATGAGCGCTTGCTTGACTGCTGCTTCGTCCACCCCTTGCGCTTTGGAGATCTCTGCCAACGTTTTGCCCTGCGCCATTTGCGTAATCAACGCTTTGGCATCCAGTTTGAGCACCTTGGCAAGCGCTTCGATCTCTTGCAATCCACCGCCGAACATGCCGCGTGCAAAGATCATGCCGGGGAACCCATTGCCAAAATTCGGAGCGCGTCCGGGGTTGCGATTGCCGAACGGACCGAAACCGCGCCCCGGCGGATTGCCTTGCGCCACGCGCGGCAATGGGATCGGCGCAATGATGTTGTTCGAATTGATGCGGTCTTTGATCGCGTTCGCCTGCTCTTGGGTGATGCGTCCGTCTTTGACCGCCTGATCAATCATTTCTTTGCGCGTTTCCACCGCTTGCTTTTTCAAATCGTCCGCGCTCACACCGAGTTTTGCCGCGAGCGCCGCCCAAAACGAATCGCCGATGGTTTGCGGCTGCGGGGCAGTAGACGGCGCTTTGGTCGGCGCGGTCGTCGGCGTCGCTCCCGCCTGTGCGAACGCGATGCTTGTGGTCGGCATGTTCATGCCCTGCCACAAGACAATGCCGAACGCGGCGAGAATCAAAAACACTCCCAAGCTCAATCCAATCACACGACCTTTCGTCATAAAAACCTCCCTGTGAGAATGATGGCGGAGCTGTATTCGCTGTGTTTCAGAGCAAGTTGCTCGTGTCCAAGAGCAACACACTGCGACCCATCAACGGCGGCCAAGTTCGGGAGCAGTTGCACTGCGACCCGCCAACGGCAGTCGAGTTCGGGAGCAGTTGTACTGCGACCCGCCAACGGCAGTCCAACTGCCTTGTAACCTGCGGGACTTAATCTATACAATCCTCACACACCGGCAGCTGCGCAGGCGGTACAAACTGCTGCCCTTGCCCATACACCACGCCGATAAATTGTGCATCCCACTCATTCGAGCCCGGCGAACCGACCACGAACACGCGCTGTCCCGGGCGCAAGGCGTTCAAGGGAATCGGACGACGCGGCCCGGATTCGATCACCGTGTCGCGTCCCGTACGCACCAACCATGTACGTCCGTTACGCGGGTCGCGCAGGCGAATCACATTGCCGTCAATGCGATCAATCGCGCCAAACGTCCCGCGCACCGGCGCTGGTGCATTTCGCGGCGGCATTCCCAGCGGCGGGAGGGGGGGGGGATAATTCACTTGCGCCACGATGACCCCCAGCCCGAACGCGCTCGCGAGGAGCAAGCACAGTACGATCAACGCAATGGTTTGGAGCGCTGCGACACTCTTGGACCAACTCAAAAAACGTTCGCGCATAGGTCAATCTATCACGTACGCCGCGCCACAGCCACGCGCGCGTTTGCCGTCAAGCGCTGCACCAAATACAAGGCGATCCCCAAAACACTCGCGCCAAGCAAAACGGTCAGCCACGGAATCGCCTGTGCGAGCGCGCCCAATGCTTCGCCGGGGTACGTCGTCACAATCGCGGGCTGCGCGGTGTAATACGACAGCAGCTCGAACGCGCCATTGGTGTGCAAATCGAACGCGGTCTGGTACGCCAGCGCCACGCCGAGCAGCGCCGCGAGCATCGTCGCCGCGCCGAGCAGCGGATTCGCCGCGCGCGACGGCGGCAGCCGCGCAATGATGCGCGCGGCTAAATCCGGCGCGGGCGCGATATCCAACTCTTGCAGCGCGCGCTCGATGCGCTCGTCTGTGCTCGAGCGTTCGTCGGACTTCATTCGTCTTGCTCCAACAATTCGCGCAAGCGCGCTTTGGCGCGGTGCAAATGCGTACGTACGGTATTCAAAGGCATCTCCAACGCGGTCGCCATTTCTTCGTACGCCATTTCTTCACCGTAACGCAAAGCAATCACCGTGCGATACAACGGCGGCAGTAACTCTAACTTGGCGCGCACGCGTGCGCGCAGTTCTTGATCGCTTACGGTTTGCAAAGGATCGTGCGCGTCGGCGGCAAAAATCGTTTCGTCGTCCGCGTCGAGCGGTGTAAGCTCCACGCGATTGCGCGCCGCCCAATCGCGACACAAGTTCACCGCGATTTTTACAAAATACGGTTTGAGCGGTTTGTCGAGCGCGAGGCGCGGCAGCGCATTCCACGCGCGCAAAAAAGTTTCTTGGGTCAGATTTTCCGCGTCCGCGGCGTTGTTGGTGAAACGATACGTAACGTGATACACCGCGCGCGTGTACCGTTTCACCAATTCGGCAAACGCGTGCGGATCGCCCGCCAGGTGTTTTGCCGCCAACGTCGCATCGTCGGGCGCGTGGGTTTCCGTTTCGCGGGTGCGTGGGCGCGCGACCCGCCAACGCGCACGCACGCGGTCCATGCTCGACGCGAGCGCGAGAAATATGCTTGGGCGACTGGCGGGAATTGAAAACGACATGTGACTCTACTTGTAACACGGTCTGGTACAAAAAAAGTTTCATGCGGCGAATGCTTTCACCGCATGAAACAACGTTAGCATTTGAAAATTGGCAAGGCATTAAATCCAGCCAAGTGGAACTTTTTTTACCAAACTCTCACCGTCTCTCCATCACATTTCCACAGCCGCTTGCTACACTGAGTTCAGAAACCGCGAGTGATTCGGAAAAGGTCAGGATCGAAAGCATGGATGACCGGATCCGAATTGCTCGCGGATTAGAAAAAATTCCGATTTGATGTGTGGGCCGTAGGGGCAATCCCTTGTGGTTGTCCAACCGCACTGGGCGAGGACAAGCCGTCGCCCCTACACCAATCCCGTTAATCAATTCGGAATTTGGGAAAATCTCAAGGAGAGTGTACATGAAAACCAAATGGTTCAAAATGTTAGGCGCCGCTGTCGCGGCGGGGATAATCGGCGTGGTCGTATTCGGCGCGGTCGCGTCGGCGCAGGCGCCGACGCCGAATCCAACCCCCAATACCCAACCGGGTGGTTTTGGCTTTTGGCGCGGTATGCGCGGCGGTTTTGGAATGCACGGCGGTTTCGGTTTTGGGATGCGCGGCGGATACGGGTTTTGCTCAAAACGTTTATGGAAAACCCGCGCCACGCGTTCACGCGCCAAGAATTGATTGAAAAAGCGATGGGCTATGCGTACGAGGGTTTGGATCGCACGCTCGACAGTCACATCAAAAACCTGCGCCGAAAAATCGAGACCGACCCCGGCGCGCCGCGTTATATCGAAACTGTGTTTGGGGTCGGCTATCGTTTTCGAGAACCTTCCGCACCCTTTGGGAGAGGTCGCGCCGCATCGCGCGAAACATGCGACGATGCACCCCCCTCTCCCTCTGGGAGAGGGGCTGGGGGTGAGGGATGAACCGCTTATGGTTCCAGCTTTCGCTCGCGTTCCTCGTCGTCACGCTGGTCGGCGTGGGCTTGGTCGCGTTTTTGGCAGGCGCACGCACCGACAGCAACTTTCGCAAATTCTTGGCGCAGCAAGAAACGGAACAGCTGCAAGACCTGGCTGACCAACTTGCCGCGTATTATCAAGATAATTCGAGTTGGGATGGCATTCAGGTGGGCTGGAGCTATGGGGGTTTTCCGCGCGGCGGGATACACCAACGCGGGCGCTTCAAAGGCGATGTGTTGATTGCCGATGCGAACGGCTATGTGGTGTACGCTCAGGACGGCAGGATGACGGGCACGGTTCTCGATGCGGCACTGCGCGCGCAAGCCATTCCCATCGTCGCCAATGGACAAACCGTCGGTTACGCGGTGTTTCGCACGCCGCAGGGCATGACGATGCCGCTGCAAAATTCCGCGCAGCAATTTTTCGAACAATTGCGCGGCACGCTCGTCATCGCCGGATTGCTCGCGGGCATGCTGAGCATTGCGCTCGGCATCGGGCTGAGCCGTACGCTTTCTGCACCGCTGGCGAACCTGGCAACCGCGGCGCATCGTTTCGCCGCGCGCGATTGGCAGCAGCGCGTGCCCGTGCGCGGCGCACATGAAGTCGCCGAGGTGGCGACCGCGTTCAACCGCATGGCGGACGATTTGGAGCGTCAAGAGACCACGCGCCGTAACATGATTGCGGATATTGCGCACGAATTACGTACGCCGCTCGCGGTGATGCAAGGCAATCTCCACGCGATGCTCGACCAAGTGTATCCGCTCGACCGCAGCGAAATCGCGACGCTGTATGATGAAACGCGTTTGCTGGCGCGCCTCGTGGACGATTTGCGCGAACTGGCGTTGGCGGACGCGGGACAGCTGCAGCTCAACGCGCAAAGTGTAAAGCTGGACGATGTACTACAAAACGCTGCCGCGAATTTTTCTATCGCCGCCGACGCACAAAACGTGCGTGTAACGGTCTCCGGTCTCCAATCTCTCCCGCGCGTCCGCGCGGACAGCGACCGCGTCGCGCAGGTGTTACGCAATCTTTTGGCGAATGCGCTGCGGCACACGCCCGAAGGGGGAACGATTACCCTTGGCGCGCAGCCCCAAGCAGAATTCGTGCGTGTGACGGTGCGCGACACAGGCGAAGGGATTGCGCCGCAAGATGTCCCGCACGTGTTCGAACGTTTCTATCGCGCGGACAAATCGCGCACGCGTACTACAGGCGGCACGGGCTTGGGTCTTGCGATTGCGAAAGCGTGGGTCGAGGCGATGGGCGGACGAATTGGCGTGGAGAGTGAGGCGGGGAGAGGAAGTGAGTTTTGGTTCACCTTGCCAAGTGAATAACATTATCAAATGTCACGATGATACTACACAAGGTAGCATTTTACACAGCTAGATCGCTCGATCGCTTGGTTGGATTGACATGCTGATGTATAATTATTATGTCTTTTTGAAGCGTCTCGAAAAGTTCGATTTCCAAGTCACTTGGAAGTCAGTCGTCGCGCAATTGAGGTGACGAGATCTTTTCAGGGAAATTCCCGCTGAACTTATGAACGCCGGCACCGGAGGACGACTGATGTAGCGAAGTGTTCCCATCACGTCAATCATCACCCACCCCCTTTTCAGGAGAAGATCTATGAGCAAAAAAGGTCTACTCTTCTTTGTAGTATCTCTTGTGGTAATTTTGGGCTTTGGCATTCTGAGTTATCAACAAGTCAGATCCAACGTCAGGCGTCCAACCCCCACACCGATGTTGGGTAGGGTAACTCCCGGGCCTGCGCCAACCTCGGATGAGATCCCAGAGGGTCTCATCCCTACCCCCTCTCACAGGACTGATTTCGCGCCAAATGTTGCGAGAGAAGACAAGCTTAGTGTGCTTGTCCGTCGCATTGACGGGAGTTATGAACTCCTTCTGTTTGCGCCGGAAACGAGTCTGAGCGAGATCGAGAGCCACCTCTCGCCCCTCGATTCGATCCTTATAATCGGTCCGCCAATGTCTTTAATGGGTCACCAACCACCGACACTTGCACCAGATGCTTTTACACACCCCGATACCGGGAGGTCTGTACAACCAACGGGTTCCTCACCTGTAGGTCCGACGAGCGTGCCACCTCCAACACCTTCGCAATAGAATTTAAATCGTCAAAGCTGAAATTCTCATACCATCAAGCAATCGGAGGCATCCCGTGAACATTCAACCGTTTCTTAGCCGCCTAACGGCTCGCGCGCTCTTGATGGGAGCCATTTTTCAGTCCAAGACTGTGGCACGATTGATATTGATTTTCATGTTTGCTGCCTTCATCGTGCTGTTTCTATCTCCCGAATTAACCTCTGCCCAAGATCCAAATCCTGAATCTGATGAAGCAACCGGTGTAAATCTGCTCCAAAACCCATCGTTCGAGTCTGGGAATCTTTCATTTTGGTCTGGTTGGGGCAGTCCTGGTGTAGTGGGTGTACAAAACTGTTGCGCGAAATCGGGAAGTTATAGTGCTTACCTTGAACCTCGAGGGGCATATAAAGAGTTGTATCAAAATGTTGCTGTCAATCCGGGATATAGATACAGACTCAAGGCATTCGTCTACACGAATGGAGTAACCGCGAACCTTGGATTCTATTCTAATGCGTCTGGAGATGTAACATGTGACTCGGCAAATTCAAGCACTTATACAAAGCTTGTCTGCGCTTTTGTTGTACCTTATGGGACAACAAACTTTGACGTGCATATCTGGGCGAACGGTCCATTATAAGGCAAGCGCGTGACAATAGATCAATTGTCGCTGAAACAACTAAAAAATGGAAATGACCATGTAGTTGGAGACCTACGGGCTGATGCCATCGTCAATCAAGCAAAGGACTATACATCTGAGATTCTGGCCGGTGGAAAACCTTCTTCTGTACCGAACTTATCCAGTTACACCGCAGGCTGGCTTGGCATCAATTTAGCCGAGAATGACCAGACGCCAGCGCCGAATGGAAAGATATATCCCTGGAGGTTCACGCAGGTAGGCTTGCAAACCAACGCGAAGGGTGTCAGATGGTTTGTTTATAGTGAGCAAGGGCACTATCAAGCGACACAGTGTTTGCGAGGCTCTGATGAGCAGTGGCCAGGATTAGGATGCTCTGGGAATTACAATGATTTGGTCGCACTTGGCCGCTGGACCAAAGTGGAGTTGGTCACCTATATGAATCAAGGCTTTTGGATTGCCCGTATATATGACCAGAATGGCCGCGCCTATGACGTGGCAAAGATTTTCCATCCCAGTCTGCAGGTTTTTCGAGTGCAAGTTACTACAGAGGAAGCGTATGCTGGGGTATCTGGTCCAGATCCACATATTTATGCTGAGTTTTATCACAATCGTCCACAGTACATGGTGTGGGGCACGGGCTTTCAAGATTGGCCAGCAAGTGCGGGTGGGAATGTTAACAACCTGTGGACCTTTCCTCCAGGGATCTGTCCGGATCTTTATGGGGCAAACATTTACGCGCCACGTTACTGGGCTGGTTTGTCTAGCAACTTTGCCCACTGTGTCATCAACCCCTTATTTTAGTCGGGAACAAAACATTCCGATTCGACTTGCGTCAATTTGAAACAAGCGGACAAATCGGTATTGAAGCCGCGCGCGGCGCAGAAAGCACGTTCTGGTTCATCTTGCCGAGCCAAAAAAATTGACGAGTTGCTGACTCGTCAATTTTTTTTCACCGGACCAACCCCGCCGCTCTTTGCGCCGCCGTCAACGTATTTTGCATCAACATCGCGATGGTCATCGGACCGACGCCGCCGGGCACCGGCGTGATCGCGCCCGCCACCTCTTTCACCGCGTCGAAATCTACATCGCCTACGAGACGCTTGCCGGATTTTTTCGTCGCGTCGGGAATTTCGTTAATGCCCACGTCAATCACCGTCGCGCCCGGTTTCACCCAACTTGCTTGCACGAACCGCGCTTTGCCGATTGCCGCCACGATGATGTCCGCTTGACGCACCACGTCGGGCAAATCTTGAGTGCGCGAATGACAAATCGTAATCGTCGCGTTACGGTGCAAAAGCAGGAACGCCATCGGCAAACCGACGATATTGGAACGTCCTAAAACGACCGCGCGCGCGCCTTCGATTTTTGTCCCCACCGATTCGATGAGATACAAACAGCCGAGCGGCGTGCACGGCACAAACAGCGGTTCGCGATTTTTCATCGAGAGGCGTCCGACGTTGAGCGGTGAAAAACCATCTACATCTTTTTCAATCGGAATCGCGCCGAGAATCGCTTCCGCGTCAAGGTGACCCGGGAGCGGCAGTTGCACGAGAATGCCGTGCACATTCGAATCGCGCGCCAGCCCCTGCACAATTTCCAACAAATCACCTTGCGCAATATCTGCCGGTAGGGTATGTCCGTACGAGTTCATGCCCAGATCGGCGCATGCTTTTTGTTTCGACGCGACATACGCTCTCGAGTCGGGACGTTCGCCGACCAATACGGTCGCCAGTCCGGGCGTAACGTTGTACTCGCTTTTGAGATACATCACGCCTTCTTTTACTTTGTCTTTTACGGATTCTGCAACGGCTTTGCCGTCAATGAGTGTGGCTGTCATAGTAGCGACTTGATTTTTGGACAGGATTAACAGGATTAACAGGATTCCTGCGATGTGCGATGAACTTGCGCTTTAATCCTGTTGATCCTGTCGCACAATATGGTTTCGGCTCGACCGAGTTACGTAGACTCGATCCAATTAGATTTTGGTTTGAAAGCACGCGACGTTATCTTGTGCTTCTCCTTTTCGTAAGTGCGCCCATCCGGTGAAATCATCGCGCGGTGATGGACGCGAAACTTATTCTGCCGTGTTCGCGCGCGCGGAAACAGTTTGACGCGTGGTTGCCGCCGAGCGCGCGGCTTCGAGAAAACCGATATACATCAAAAACACGCCGACAAATTCGCCGAGATACAATCCCGGTAAACCAAACCGATTGAGCAAGCCGCCCAGCGCCGGCGCCAACGCGCCCGTCGCGATGAGAATGTTGCCAATCATGCGCTGCGGCAAAACGCGCTTGCGCCAAAACAAAAACGCGGAATACAGCGCGCCGCCGACGAGCGTGACGGTGCCATAGATATTAAAGAACGGCGTAATCATCCGCACCCACGTTACGCTGAATGCTTTGCCGGTCAGCTCCGCGCCTGCTTGATACGCGGGGTCTACGGGCGCGACAAAAACCGCAATTGCCGCGCCGACCGACGCGACGGTCAAAATGATCGTCGTGATGCGAACCCACTTGTCACGCGCGAGCAAAAAGACCGTGCCCTGCCCCAACCACGCGGCAACCAGCACCGCGCCGAACAAATACCAAATTCTCAAGACGAGCGGATTGAAACCGAACGCGCCCGTGTATGCTTCGGCAGCGCCGCCGATGCCATAAAAGACGAGACCGATGCCCCACACCAACAGATGTTTATGCGAACGCCGCGCGCTCCATTTTTTGATGACGGCAACGGCGAACACAAAACTCAATACCGCCGACGCCAGCGGCAGCAATGTACTCACGGTAAACATAGCTTGACCTCCATGGTTTTGGAGCGACATCGCTCCAGGCCGCGATTCTCTACGAGTTTTATCGTAAAAGATACTTGTGACAAGGGTCACATGTCACATTGTTTTACGGGCAACTTGCGACATGCAAACAGCTATGCAACTGCTTTTTAACTTCTGCTCTCTCAAAACTGCCTACTACTGACTGCTTAGGATTCGTCCAAAAATAACTTGAGCAGTTCGTCCATACAGCGATGCAAGAATAGCCAATGTAAACGATTTCATGTCTGCTTTTTGCGGAAAAGTGCTCAACTTATTTTTGGACGGTGCCTTACTGATCACTGATCACTGATCACTGTTTACTGACCACTGTCTCAGGGTCCGTTCAACGCGAACACAGATTCGTACTGTTCCGCCGTTGCGATCAACTTGGCCTGTTCCTCCGCGCGCATGGGTTCAAAGTGCGCGCACGCGTCCAAAAACAGCGGCAGCACACTCAGGTCGCCCGCCGTGCACAATCCCGTCACATCTTGCGATAGCGCAAAGTTGACCGCCGTTTGCACTTCGGGCGCGGTGTCGAACGGGACATACCACGTCGTGTGCGTGCGCGGCTGTTCGCGCCACACGCCTTTGCCTACCGCTTTGATAATCAGCGTGCCCACATCGCGCTTGCGACATTCTTGCAAGAGCGCCTGCGCGCTCGCGCGATAGCTGGCATCGGCGAATTGGACCAAGTTGATGGGAAAAAGAATCGAATCGAAATCGAAACGGCGCAGCGCCTCCATAAACACGGTGGGCGCAGCGTTGCCATGTCCCGTAATGCCGATGTACTTGGTCAAGCCCTGCGCACGCGCCTCCAGCATCGCGTCGAGCACGCCATCGGGACGCAGCGCCTCGTCCAATTGGTCAAGCGAAGTGATGGCGTGAATCTGATACAGGTCGAACGCATCCACGCGCAACCTTTCCAATGACCGCTGCAATTCGCCCCACGCGCCTTGTTTCGTTCGCGCCAATGTTTTGCAGCCGAGAAAAAAATCCTTGCGTACGCGCGGCATCCACGGCCCGATCAATTCTTCCGCTTTGCCGTACGACGGTGCGACGTCAATGTGATTGACGCCTGCGGCAATCACCTGCTCCATCGCGCGGTCGGCCACAAATTGCGTTGTGTCCCAAAGCGCAGCGCCGCCAAAAATCGCGACCGTGCTCTGATGATTTGTGCGTCCGAAACGACGTTTTTCCATTTTGCTCCCCTTTCTGGCTCGCGCTATGGCGCAGCATCCTTTGTCTCGGGATGCGTCAGTCCTCCCTTTGCACCACCAATGGTGTATTTGATCCTGTTTGTTACCCGTTCCGTCAAACAACATTTATTCCCGGTCCAAGAGCTTGCCGAGAATGTTCAACAACCCCACAAACACATCGAGCCGCGCCTTCATAAAATTCTCTTGCAGCGCAATTGTCTCGCCAAATTCCATCACCGTGTCATTCTTGGCATCGGACGGCGACCACGCGGGTTCACTCGCCGGGTCTGGTTTACCCATCTGCGCGAACGCGTGCCAATAATCCCCGACGCGTTTCGCCATGGCGCGATCCGCATCCGTGAAAAGGTCTTTGTATTCAGGTGTAAGCGCGCCCGTATCAAAAACAAAAACAATTTCGCCGCCATGCGACACGCCGGGTACCTTGCCGCGCAATTTCTCGGGCAAGTAACTGAAATAGTACCGCCAACTCGGCGCGCGCGGCGCGTGCAAATCGGCGATGCGTTTGACGAACGCGGTGAAAATCAAATCACGAATCACCTCACGTCCCAAGTCCGCATCGTCGTTGACGCCGGGATAGAGCCGCTTGACCGCAACCTTGGCAACGCCCAGCTTTTCAATCAACTTGGCAGGGTCAATGCCAAACAAAACGGCGACGGTGGATTCATCGCTGTTGCTGCCGATGATAAGCGGCAGCGGCGCTTCTTTGCCCTTTTGAAAAATGTCGAGAATCGGTTCGGGCAGCGCGGCGTCGCCATAGACAAAACTCGGCGCGAGCGACGCGCCCTTTTGATTCAACGCCCCGAATTTTTCTGCGGGCGCCGCGCGCAATTCCTGTAAGGTTGCGTTCGCGCCGCGCAAACCCATCGCGTTCGCCGCTTGAATACCCGCCTCTTGCGCCTTGACGCGCGTGTGGCTGGGGATGCCGTACGGGCTTTGCGCGATACCTTTGTGAAACAATCCTTGCGCCAGCGGTGAAGCAAACAACGCGAGCACACTTTCTCCGCCCGCTGATTCGCCAAAAATCATGACGTTGTTCGGGTCGCCGCCGAACGCTGCGATATTTTGCTGCACCCATTTCAACACCGCGATTTCGTCCAGCAGACCGAAATTTACGGGACCCTTTGGATTCGCTTGTTCCAACGCGGGGTGTGAAAAGAAACCGAGTGGTCCGAGGCGATAATTAAATGTCACCACTACCGCGCCGCGCTGCGCCAATGCCGCGCCGTCGTACAGCGGCAAACTGCCCGCGCCGATGACGAGCGCGCCGCCGTGAATCCAAACCATCACCGGCAATTTAGCGGCGGGGTCGGGGTTGGGCGTCCACACATTGAGATACAAACAATCTTCACTTTGTGGACCGACCTCGCCCGCGCCTTCCAACGATTTTGCGACGGGTTGAATACACGCCTTGCCGAACGCATCCGCCGGGCGCACCCCACTCCATGCTGCGACGGGCTGCGGCTCGCGCCAACGCGATTCGCCAATCGGCGGCGCGGCGTACGGAATTCCCTTGAACACGCTCAAATTATTTTCGCGTACGCCTTGCAGTGCGCCGGATTGAATTTTGACAATGGGCGCGTTGGAAATTGGCACAGTCATCGGCGCACTTGTTGCCGATGTTTGTGTCGCGGCGGCGGGAGGAGTGACAGTTGCGACAGAGATGGTTGGGACAGCAGGCGCAGCGGATGGTCGTCGGGCGATGCAAGCGCTCGAAGCGATGAGGATGAGGAAAATGAAACAGCAGGCGCGGATGATTCGCATTTACGATTCCTTGAGCAGGGATTTTGCGAACATACTTTCCCTTGTCATGTGTGCTATAATTTTCGTTGGGAGGTGATTCCTATGCAACTTGAAGATTATTTCAATTTCCTTGCGCCCAATGACATTCGCATCAAAGGTACGCGAGTGGGGATAGAAACGGTGCTCTATGACTATATCTATCGCAGCCGTTCTCCCGAAGACATTGCAGCAGAATATCCTTCGTTGACTCTTGAACAAGTACACGCTACGATTACCTATTACCTGCATAATAAAGAAAAGGTGACGGCGTATCTCGTCAACTGGCTAGAAAACGCGGAACGGCGACGGGAAGAACAGAATCGCAACCCGTCACCCGCGATCCAAAGATTGCGTCGGATTGCTGCGGAACGGCAAGCCGCGTCACTTGAAAAGCCGTGAGAAAATATCTTTTGGATGAACACGTAGGCAAGAGTTTGAGCAAGGGCTTGCGCGCGCGTTATCCCGAAATTGTTGTATGGCGCATCGGGGACCCCACGGCGCCGCCGATTGGAACGCTTGACCCTGAAATTTTGATTTGGTGTGAAGCGCGCGGCTTTTCGTTAGTGACCAACAATCGTGACTCGATGCCCGACCACTTGCGTGACCATCTTGCTGCAGGTCGGCATATTCCTGGAATATTTACCATCAGTCCGAGTATGTCAATCGGCGAGACCATTGAAGAATTGGCACTGATTTGGGGTGCGGCGCTACCTGACGAATATGCCGACCAAATAAATTATCTTCCCCTTCGTTGATGGAATTGCTTCCTGCGTTCAAACAACCGTCGCCACTGTGCGACGATTTTGTTTGCGGCTTGGAGCGATTTCCTATATCGTTTGTGGGCGCAAGACCTTCGAGGTTTTCGAAAAGTTCGCGTAAATTCAGCGTATCGTTCTAAAACCTCGAAGGTCTCACCACCAATCAACCGGGAATTCGCTCTAGTCAAGAAATCCAACAAAACCCCACCAATGGATTTAGAAACGGCAAGAGGACGACGTTTGAATTTGGAGACGGAGGAATGAATATGAACAAGCGGCGCCTCGGCAGTGATTTTGATAATTTTTTGCGCGAAGAAGGAATGTTGAGCGATGCCACGGCGACTGCCATCAAGCGTGTTCTCGCTTTTCAAATCGCGCAAGAAATGAAACGCCGAAAACTCACCAAAGCGACGATGGCAAAAAAAATGAAGACGAGTCGTTCCGCGCTTGACCGCTTGCTCGACCCCGAAAATTCATCCGTCACGCTGCTCACACTGGAACGCGCGGCGAGTGTGTTGGGGAAAAAGTTGGTGGTCAAGTTGGCTTGAGTGTGGGCGCGCGGACAACGGATGCGGAAAACGGATAAACGCGCACTATCCGTTTCCAGTTCGCGCAGTGTGTTTTCCAGTCCGTTCAAAGCGCGCGATACACGTCGCGGCGATGCCGGACGTAGAAGATTGTTATTTGCTTTGCCTGCGTGTCAACTTCGTACACGATGCGATAATCGCCCACGACAATCCGATATAATCGCTCAACACCTTCGAGTTTTGTCACGCCGTGAGGGAAAGGGTCATCTTTTAGTTTCTCGATACGTTTCATCACGCGCTCAACCACCGACTTGGGCAGACGACGAAAATCCTTGTGGACAGACGGCTTAAAGTCAACGGTATAGGATTCCATCTTTTTTCAACCGTCGTTTCATTTCTTCCAAGCTAATCGGTTGTTCGTCTCGTCGCTCGGCTACCACTGCCAAGTCATGCAGGTCTTGCATCAATCGCTCGTATCGTTCGAGCGAAAGAATCACGCTCAACTTTTTCCCTTTCGTATCAATGACGTACTGTTCTTGCTCCATCTCCATTTTGGTCTACTCCTTTCCTTTCCAAGATTCTAGCGTATGCTCTTGTCGCGCGCAAGCCCCGCAGAGGGACATGACATGAAACGCCGTAAACTCACCAAAGCCGCCATGGCAAAGCAAATGAAAACCAGTCGTTCCGCGCTAGACCGTTTGCTCAACCCCGAAAATTCATCCGTCACGCTGCTCACGCTGGAACGCGCGGCGAGTGTGAGCGCGCGGACAACGGATGTGGAAAGCGGATAAACGGATAGCGCGCGCTATCCGTTTATCCGCTTTGTCGTCCGCTGACCGAAGATTTCGCGCATACTGCCGCTTATGGTGGACAATAGGACGAAGTCATAAGAGCGATTTGGACAATTTCTGTTATTCAATCGCACTACCACGCTTCATCCGCTTGTAATTGTCAAGCATCCTCTCCCACATCTCGTCTTGGAACGCGTCGTCAGTATCGCCGAACAGATATCCGAGAATTTGTCCAATACTCCCCCACGTCAGACCCTCATTGAACATCAGCATTTCGTTTGATTGGCTTTCTACCCCAATCGCCCAAGATTGCTTCAATCGTCCTCGACGGTGTGCATGAACATAATCTTTGGGCTCCGTACTTCGCATGTCTGGAATCTGAAAGTCTGCCATATTAGTCCTCCTCGTTACGAGAACCCCATTCACAAAAACAGAACACGTCACGGCACAATATTCTTATCATCTAAAAACTCTACCGGCGCTCTATCCTTGCCGTGTTCCCACATCATCGAAAAAAACCAAATCCCACTTTCGCCAATCACAAAATCGGCGGGGGTGAATGTCATTTTCGAGTCGAGCGGTGGTTCGGCGCGTTCGGGAGTGTACTCGGCTGACCAACCAAATGCTTCACCTTGCCACGGCAATCCTTTTTTGTGCAAATCGTTTGCGAAGGCGCGCACCTCATCCAAGTCGGGAATAACGATAGGTACAACAGGTGACTCTTCGCTCAAGACGTGAATTTTTGCTTTAACCGTTATCACGTTTCTCTCCTTCCTCTCGCCATGCTGCCAAAAGTTTGGCTCGGTTCTCGCGGGTGATTTTTTCAATTTCGTTCAGCTCGTGTTCACGAAAGCCGCGTGCTCTCACAAATGAAATTGGGTCGATCCAAAACTTGGCTTCATTTCCACTTTTGCCGACATGTACATGTGGCGGTTCATCAAGGTCGCCTTCATAGAACCAGAATTTGTAACCTTTCACGCGTAATACGACTGGCATAGCTTTCACCTCGATGGTTGTAATGATTGTAACGCCCGACGGTTGTCTAAACAAATTGGATAGTTGATTGATTCCTGCCAACCAACTATCCAATCGTATCGCGCATACGTTGTTACGGCGAGGGCTCGTCGTTACGGCGAACGACGACTACAAAGTTCCCTCAGTTCCCTGAGTTCCCTATTTCCCTGATTTCCCTGATTTCCCTCATTTCCCTTCATTCCCCACTTTAGAATAGTCCACGCACCTTCCCCGTCTCCAAATCCAAATCCACGTCATAGAACACCGGGCGCGAAGGCAAGCCGGGCATCGTACGCATCGTGCCGATGAGCGGATACAAGAACCCCGCGCCCACGCTCGCGCGAATGTCCCGAACCGGAATGCGGAAACCGGTCGGCGCGCCTTTCACTGCCGCGTCGGCGGTGAAACTGAGATGCGTTTTCGCCATGCAGATGGGCAGATTGCCGAACCCGTTGCGTTCGTAGAGGGCGATGCGTTCTTCGGCTTCGGGCGTATAGTCAACGCCGTCGGCGCGGTAGATTTCGCGCGCAATGATTTCGATTTTTTGTTTGATGGGCAAATCGAGCGGATACAAGAATTGGAACTTGGACGGTTGCTTTGCCGCGTCCATCACCGCGTCCGCGAGTTCCACCGCGCCCGCGCCGCCGTTCGCCCAATGCGTCGCTTGCACCGCGACCGAACCGCATTCATGCACGAGCCGTTCCAGCATCTTTAATTCGTTTGCCGTGTCATACTTGAACGAATTGATAGCGACGACAACCGGCACGCCGAATTTTTTCGTGTTCTCGATGTGGCGAATCAAATTGCCGATGCCTGCTTCCAACAAACCGAGATTTTCTTCCGTGTACGCCTTGTCGAGCGGACGCCCCGCCACCACTTTTGGTCCGCCGCCGTGCATCTTGAGCGCGCGCACCGTGGCGACGAGCACGACGACGTTCGGAATCAAGTCCGAGTAGCGGCACTTGATGTCCATGAATTTTTCCATGCCAATGTCCGCGCCGAAACCTGATTCGGTCACAACATAATCCGCAAGTTTCAATGCGATCTGGTCCGCGACGATGGACGAATTGCCGTGCGCGATATTCGCAAAAGGTCCGGCGTGGACGAACGCGGGCGTGCCTTCCAGCGTCTGCATCAAGTTGGGCATGATCGCGTCTTTCATCAAAACAGTGATCGCGCCCGCGACGCCTAAATCTTCGGCGGTGACCGGTTCGCCTTTTGAATTCGTGCCAATCACCATCCGCGAAAAACGTTCGCGCATGTCGGGCAGTGAAGTCGTCAAACCGAGAATCGCCATGATTTCGGCTGGCAACGGTAATGTCGAAACCGGTGATGCGTTCGTTCCCTTTTTCATCATCGCCGCGGCCGACTTGGATTTTGCGCAGCAAGCGGTCGTTAATGTCCATCACGCGCTGCCACGTAATCGAATTCGGGTCAATGTCGAGACGGAACAAGCGGCGTTTGTCTTGTGCGGATAATTCGTCAAGCGTTCGGGCGATGTTTCCATCGCGTGCTTTGATTCCCAAACGCGCCGCGCGTTTTGCAATGGACGGCGCGAACGCGCCGTCGGGACACAATGCTTTGGCGAGTTTTTCGTCGTCCGTAATCGCGCGTTCGTGCAGCATCCGCGCGTCAATCTGCGCCGCGAGCAAATTGTTTGCCGCCGTAATCGCGTGAATGTCGCCGGTGAGATGGAGATTGAAATCTTCCATCGGCACGATTTGTGAATAGCCGCCGCCCGCTGCGCCGCCTTTGATGCCAAAGGTCGGACCCATCGAAGGTTGACGAATGCAGGTGAACACGCTTTGCTTTTTGATAAAGCCCAACGCTTGCGATAGTCCCACCGTCGTCGTCGTTTTGCCTTCGCCCAACGGCGTCGGCGTGATGGCGGTCACATCAATGTATTTTCCTTGCGGGTGATTCTTTAGGCGGTCGCGCACGTCGAGATGGACTTTGGCTTTGTATTTGCCGTACAATTCGAGGTCGTCTGCGTCGAGACCGACATCTTGAGCGATATCCAAAATCGGACGCAATTCTGCCGCCTGCGCGACCTCGATATCGCTGGGGACAGGGTGATTAATTTTGATCGGCACGGATCTATGCTCCTTTGCAGAGGTAAGGCGATTTGCCAAATCGCCCTACGCGCAGAGATAAATGGGAGATGCAGTTATCTTACTCGCGATACGGCTGAGATTCAAAAAATAACTGACCCGAAAGTGAATTGTAGAAAAAATCGCCGTCATGGTTTGGCGACGATTTTTTCCGACACAAGCTAGAACGCGCGAGTCGCGTTCAAGTCAAAAACACGTAGCGTTTTGGTTCAGCGCACGCTGCGGCGATACAAGAGCGCGCCCAACGCCAACAAGAACGCGCCGCCCAAAACGAGGGATGCAAACCATACCTGATTCGGCATCACTGCGCCGGTGCTTGGCAAGGGCGCGGCGGCTTCGCCTTGCTTGATGCGCCCTTCGATGGCGGGCGCCACAGGCGAATGCGCGCCAATGTAATTGGCTACGACGTCCGAAAGCGTCGGTCCGAAATCATACGGGTCAATCGCTTTTTCGGCAAAGACAGAATAACCGTCACCGCCCTGGCGCGTAAAGTCGAGCGTCGCGATTTTGTACGTCACGTTCGGGTCGAGCGGCTTGTAGCTGCCGTCGGCTTGCTTTATTTCAACGCTCACGATGCGCGAACCGACGGGTTGTTTCGGATTCCACACATAGCGCATGCCCGCGACTTGCGGAAAGCGTCCGGTCCCTTCATTGCCGGGATTTTCCGCGCGGCTCACGCCATTCTCCAATGCGACGAGCAAATCGGAACCTTTCAGACCAAAATTCGCGATGGTGTTGCCGAACGGCAGCACGGTCAGCACTTGACCCAACGTCACGTCTCCGGCAGGAATGCTCGCGCGAATGCCGCCGCCGTTCAACAAGGCGATTTGGACGCCCTCCTTTTGCTGGCTCTCCAACATCGCGTCGGAAATCAAATCGCCGATGTTGCACTCGCCAAAACGACACTCATTGTCCACGTTGTTCAAGTCTACGGACGATTGCCCAATCACTTTTTTGCGCAGCTCTTGCAGGGGCACGTCCATTTTCGCAACCTCTTCGGCAATCTTGGGATCAGGCGTAACACTCGCGTCCAACAAAATCGGCGCGCCGCCCCATTTCGTCGGCACACCTTTTTCGTCGAACGTCACATCCAGGCGTCCGAGATATTTGCCGTACGCCAATGCTTGCACGACCAGGACGGGATCGCCGTTCGGTGATTTTATAACCGTCGGATAGGGACCCAACGCTTTGTCCTTGTCCTGATCGGGCGGATTGTTGGACAAGTACGTGTGCGAATGCCCGCCGACAATGACATCAATCCCGTCCAACGCCGCCGCGAGCACCTTGTCCGGTTCATATCCTTCGTGACAAAGCAGGACGATTTTGTTAATGCCCTGTTTTTCCAATGCCGCGATTTGCGCCTTGACCGTCGCAGCAATATCGTCGAATTTGATGTTGGGTCCGGGACTCGAAAGAATGGGCGTCTCGGTCGTCGTGCAGCCGGTCACGCCGATTTTTTCGCCGCCCGCTTCAAGAATGGTGTACGGTTTTACTTTGCCCGCGAGCGTCGGCTCGGCGCTCACGTCCACGTTCGCGCTGACCAATGGCAATTTCAAACCGTCAATGTAACGCGCCGCATTCGCGGGTCCATCGTCGAATTCGTGATTGCCAAAGGTCGTCGCTTGAAAACCCAGCTCGTTCAAAAACTTTTGACCCTCTTCGCCCTTGTACAAATAGTAAAAGAGGGAACCTTGAAATTGATCGCCCGCGTCGAGCACGAGCAAATTCTTACCTTCCGCGCGGATTTTTTGCAATGCCGTCGCGCGCCGCGCCACGCCGCCAAAACATTTGCCCGCCGCATCGTCTTCGGCTTTGCAGTCGCTGTTGGACGAAGTGATGGGCATCAAGCGCGCGTGCACGTCGTTGGTGTGCGCGATGGTTAATTCGTACGTGCCGCCTTGCGCCAGGATTGCGGGTGTCGCGCCAGAAAGCGCAAACACAAACAATACGCAGAGCGCAACTACGCCCGCAAACAAAAGCTCTCGGATTTTCATACTATGTGCTCCTTTTTCCCCAAAGATGGGGCGTTGTGAATATCGCCACTATAGCATTTATAAGTTCCATTTTGGTCAAAAAAATCGGAGCAAATGAGAGAAACACCCCACGCGAAAATAGCTTCGTTACCTTCGTCGTTCGCTTAAACAACACCTTCGCCAATCGCCTCCTGCTCGCGAGGGATTGCGGATGGCGTTCATCCGAGTAATCCCGACGGGAAAATGCGGATTACTCGAATGCTCCGATGAAGCGGACGCAGTTCGTCCGATGCATCGGAGTTCATTCGCATCCGCCGCGAGCAGGGAAAAGTGATTTTGGCGAAGGTATTATCAAAAAGACAGGATTAACAGGATTAACAGGATTGAATCCGCGTCTAATCCTGTTAATCCTGTTAATCCTGTCGAATAAAACGACTCTGTCGGCAAATACGGTGTCAACGAATAGTGCGACAGAAACCATCGCAACGAATAAACGAATTGGCGCGCGATTCATTCGTTTATTCGTGCGATGAACTGCATCGCCAAATTCGTTGACTCACTCGACCAGCGCGTGCGCCTTGGCGGGACTCTCATCGGGCAAGATAGGTAGGAATTTCACTGCGGCAACATAGACGGCAATGCCCGCGGTGACAATTGCCAACGTGACGACCCATTCACCCAGCGACGGGAAATAAATCGTCCCCAGCGCGGCGGTGTAATCGTAAAACCCAAATACGGCAATATCCATGCGATTCAGCAGGACGCCAATAATCACGAACAGCGCCGCGCGAAAACGCAGACTGGGATTCTCGCGTCCCTTTTTGGTCGAAAAAATCGCAATGGGGATGAGGATGCCCAGCACAATTTCGATCCAGAAGAACGCGGTCGCAAGATTGAGCGTCAGCAGCGTTGCAAACGTTCCACGCAGCAGTGGATCGCCCAACTTGATTGCCAAATAGATTGCCAGCAGAATGATAACGGGCTTGGCAAGACTGGCGAGCAAATCATTCTCCAGACGCCGCTTGAGCGCCCCGGCGGTCAGCGCCGCTTCAATCATCACCATAGCCAAACCTACGGCGAGCGCCGAGACAAAGAACAGCACCGGCAAGGTTGGCGTCCACCAGACGGGGCTGAGCTTGAGCGAAAAGATCAAATACAGCGAACCGAGTGAGGATTGGTGCAGCGTCGAAAGCACGCAGCCGAGAATGACCAGCGGGACGATGATTTTGTGCAAGAGCCGCTGTGCCCACATCACGTGAAACCGTTCGAACACGGCGGGGCTGAATTCGAGCGCCAACACGGTGGTATACAAAATTACACACCAGGCAACCTCGAACATGACCGAGTGTGGATTCCACATCCAGAGCACATGAAAAATGTTGTACCAGCGTCCGAGGTCAATGACCAGACCGATGATGACCAGCGTATAGCCGAGCAGCGCGGTGAGAATCGCCGGGCGCAGAATCGGGCGATAGCGTTCGAGTCGAAATACATAAACCGTCGCCGCCAGACTAAATCCGCCTGCCGCCAACGCGACGCCTGCCATCACATCAAAGCCAATCCACAAGCCCCACGGCACCGCATCATTCAACGCCGTGACTGCGCCGAGTCCCCAAAAGAACCGCGCGATGAGGACGCCCGCGCCTGCAATCCAGATCAAGACGATGATTGGCAGAATGAAATATGCTTTGGCAGAGAGCTCCGGCACGCGGAATTCGGGATGCTCGCGCAGGCGCAGCATGAACCGGGAAAAGGACATCCGCCGCACTATTGCCTCTTGTGGAGCAAAGAATCGCCAAGCCAGATAACCGATTGCGGTCAGGATGAGGAGCGGCAAGAACACGCGCAACAGGAACAAGAACGCGAGGTTCATCAGATCCGAGAATAAATTCGACATATACGCCTCCTGATTTTTTCTTTCTATCTATTCATGCCGGGCGCGGCGCGCATTCCTTGATGGCGCACGAGTTGTACGCGTGTGCCCGCCGCCAGCGGAGTTAAACTCCGAAATGCAGGGGTTCTGGAGTACAACTCCAGAACCAACATTGTGAAACTATTCATGCCGGGCGCGGCGCGCATTCCACCAAGCGGCGCCACCGAGAAACAACCCGATCCCCGCTGCCACTGCCGGAAGCTTTTCTAGCACCTGCCGCGTGTTGTCCGGGAGGGGAGTGTCGGGCAGGTTCACCGCAAAGCCGAGCTGGTCAAACGGAACATTTGCCAAATACAAAAAGGATGTTCCGGCAACCTCGTTCAATCCATAGATGTAGGGAATGTACTTGGCCGGCGCGCCGGAAACCCGCGCTTGCGCTTCGGCGATCAACTCGGCGCGCGTGCCAAAGGTGAGTGCTTGCACCGGGCACGCTTGCACACATGCCGGTAGCTTGCCTTGCTCGATCAAATCCGCGCACATTTGACATTTCCGAATTCGCGGATTCGCCGAGTCCCATTCAAATTTGGGAACGTTGAATGGGCACGCCAACATACAGTAACGGCAGCCGATACATTTTTCGGCGTCATAGACCACGGGTCCGCGCGCGGTCTTTTGCATCGCCGCGACCGGACAGACGGAAACGCACGCGGGTTCGAGACAGTGCATGCATTGTTTTTTCACCGGACGGATTTCGGGATGTTGGTCATCCCCGCCAACCCGACGAAATTCGACCAGGGAAAAGGTTGTCGCCGAAAGCGATTCCGGAAAGGTGCGATTTGGCGGAAGAGTTGGAGCATCCGCAGGCAAGTTATTCTTTTCTTTGCATGCGAGCTGACATGCCCGGCAGCCGATACAGCGCGTCGTGTCCACCAGTACGCCAACCTGCGAACCATTTTCGCCGCTCAAATAGGGCGCTAGCGCGGCTCGATCAAAAATTGGCAACACGGCAAAGGCAAGCGTGCCGGTTCCTGCATACTTTAAAAATTCGCGCCGTGAAAGCTTGTCTTTCATCTTGGTCACTCCTCAGCAAAAAGATGGCAGTAGCACTTGCGGATTCAGCGCAAGACCGATTGCGGGTTTTCTAGCTTGCCCTGATCGTCTGCTTCTTGTTTTTCGACGGGCGCCGGGGACGTGACCGCGACGGGCGGCTTGTCCAGCCACTTTTTAAGCGCCGCGCCCCACATGAAAACAATCAAGAGCGGCACGCCGATGCGCAGAACGAAAAAATAGCCGATGACCAACACGTCGCGAATGAAATCCAAGATATTGGTATCCATGATTTCACTTCCTTTCCTATACGTGCTTTGTGGCTTGTTCACGCAGCCAGACTTGGATCCATCGAAATCGGCGCACAAGCCCGCCGCTCCAGACCTCAATGCGATGTGCGTTTTTCACCTTGACCAATTCAAGCCCGGATGTCGTTTGCGGCTCAAACAGTTTTTTCAGCCAGGCGCCGACCACGAACAAGATGAGGAGTGGTATGCCGACCCGCAGAGCAAACAGGAACAACACTACCAAAACGTCCTGCCCGAGTCTTACCAGATCACCAGACACCTTTCACTCCTCCATCTATAGCGTCGCCAACATTCTGCCGCGATTGAATTCTGGAACAGCACAAGCCGAAACCAAACAGGTTAACCGCGAATCTACGCGAATCTACGCGAATCGGCACAGAAAAAATTAGCGTAGATTCGCGAAGATTCGCGGTGGGAAAATTCTTGTTTTTTGTGCAAGAATTTCACTGGTAAGGTACTATTGAGCAATCGGGTATTTGGAAAATGAGTCGGATGGGAACGCCCGGAAATAGAAAAGCACCCGAGCCACTTGACCCGGGTGCTTTTTCTTGCGTGCCGTTCCTTTTTGAGGGGGAAGCTCCGTTATGGCAAGAGTTGGACTCTTGCCATCGCGCGCGTGACGAGTTGAACTCACACAGCTCACGGCGCAAGAGTCCAACTCTTGCGCGAACAACACGCTTCCTACGGTTTCACCAAGCCCTCACGAATTGCATAGCGTACCAGGTCTGCGATGTGGTGCAGGTCCAGTTTTTCCATGATGCTGGTGCGGTGGGCGACGACGGTCTTTTCGCTCAGGCATAATTTTTCGGCGATCTCGCGTCCGGTCAAACCCTGCGCGATTAGGGTAAGCACTTCTTTTTCACGCTCGCTGAGATGCGGTTCGGATGGCTCCTCGACGCGGCTCACTTGATGCATCAAGGCGCGCGCCACGCGCGGGTGAATGTACGCGCCCTCGTGCTGTACGGCGCGAATCGCGTCCACCAATTCCGCGCCCCCGGCGCGCTTGAAGATATATCCCGCCGCTCCGGCTTGCAGCATCGGAACAATCAATTCCTCGTCCTCGTGTTGGGTCAAGACCAGAATGCGCGCTGCGGGCGTGTGGGCTTTGATGCGGCGTGTCGCTTCCATGCCGTCAATTCCCGGCATCGAAATATCCATCAGGATGACATCCGGCTTGAGGGCTTGCGCTTGTTCCACTGCCTCCGCGCCGCTGCCCGCCTCCCCGACGACTGTGATGTCCGATTGTTTCGCAAGCAGCGCGCGAATGCCCTCGCGCAAGACGGCATGATCGTCAACGACCAGTACTCGAATTTGCGTCATCACCATTCTCCTTGATTGGCACGCGTATGTGGATCGTCGTCCCTTGCCCCGGCATCGAAGGGCGAATTCACCGCCCACGATGCTTACACGTTCTTCCATACTGATCAGCCCGAGACCACGACGCCCGTCTGCGGACGCGGGGACCTGATCCACATCAAACCCTACCCCGTCATCCTCGACCCGAATTTCCAGCGTATCCGTTTGAAAATCAAAGGTGAGATGTACGTGCTGCGCGGCGGCATGCCGCGCGATATTGTTGATGGCTTCCTGGAGGGTGCGGAATAATTCCGTTTCGACCGATGAGTTCAAACGTCGCACGCGTCCGGCTTCGGTGATCTCCACCCGAATTCCCAATTCATTCAAGCGCGATTGGGCATACAAGCGCACCGCCGCAACCAACCCCAACTGATCGAGCATGCGCGGGCGCAGCGCGAGCATGATTTTGTGTACGCCGTCAGACGCGCTCTGCGTCAATTGACGCGTCTTTTCAATAAAGCCGAGCGCCTCGGGCGTTTCCGCCAAAGGCACGGCGGTATCGAGGGCATACAGCAGCGCGGTCAACGTTTGGCTCGTCTCGTCGTGCAGCTCGCGCGCAATGCGCTTTCGTTCGTCCTCTTGCGCGGACAGCACGCGCCGCAGCAGCTCCACACGTTGCACGGCGAGTCGTTTTTCTTCGGTCACATCGCGCAGCAATTCGACGACCCCATTGACCTGTCCATCGCTGCCAAACAACGGCGAGGCAATCACTTCCATGTAGCGCACGCCGCCGTCCTCACCCAACCGGTGCATGACCCGTCGCGCTTTGCCGGTGCGAAAGACCGCGCGCAAGGGACATTCACAATCGGGCGGTTGGCAGGGCACACCGCCGTGCGTTACCTGATAGCACGGCAGACCGATCAACGCCACGCCATCGCGACGCTGCCGCTCGACCACGGCGTTCACGCGCATCACACGAAACTCGCGATCAATGACGACGAGTTCGTCACTCAAGCTGTCAATAATGGTTTGCAAGTGATCGCGCGATTCCTGCGCCTGGCGCTGCGCGGCGACAAGCGCGGCAGTGCGTTCCTGCACCCGCGCGTCCAACTGGCGATTGAGCGCATGGATTTCCGCCATCGAATCTTTGAGCTTTGAACGCATGGTGTCAAAGGCGCGCGAGAGCACGCCAATTTCGTCGCGTCCCTCGGCGGGAATTGGAGTATCCAAATCAATTAATGCCATGCGCCGCGCCGCCGAGGTCAACGCTTGCACGGGTTGAATGACACTGTGCGTCGTCAAATAGACGAGCACCAGCGCGCCAAACAGCGTGATCGCGCCCAGCGCAAAAATACGCAGCTGCAATTCATTCGACGTTGCCAGGACTTCTTCTTCATCCTGACGCACCGTGATGCCCCACTCTGCCCGCGTGACCGGCGCAAACGCCAGCATCTCGCGACGCGGTTCCGCATTGGCGCGAGGGCAACCCCACGCGTTCGGCGTGCGTACTCGCCAGAATCAAGCCATCCGTGTCTACCAAATCCAAATAGCCGCTGCCGCCCAGACCGACCGGGTGAGTGAACGTTTGCACGTTGGGATTATAAAAGTCAATCGTCACGACCAGCGCGCCGACAATTTCGCCCTTGGCATCTCGCACCGGCGCCGCCGCCAACGCCGATTGTCCTTCTGCGCCCACGGGATGCGCGCGACGCGACACGGCGAACGCTTGCCCGTTCAGCGCCAACTGTACGGGCTGCGCATCGGGAAACGAGATGTCCGCGTTGATGGGGGGATAGGCGGCGACGACATGACTGCTGGGATCAACGAGCAGAACGCGATTTCCAAAAAAACTCAAACGCGCATACGCCGCGCGCAGCGCCTCGTCACGCCGCGCGAGATCGTCCAATCCGCCCCGCTGCGCGGCATCCGTCAACGCGTGCTCGATGTTCGCCAGAATATAGTCAACGTGCCGCGCGACGGTTTGTGCGACGACGACGCGCTCTTCCAGCGAGTGGCGGATATTTTCGTTCAACGCCGCCGTGCCCATATAGTCGAACAGCGCGATGAGCGAAATCAGCCCGACGATGACCAGCAGCGTCATCTTGAGACCAATGCCCATTTGGGGCCAAACCCACACGCGCGTCCACAGGCGCAGTGCAGTCTGACTCAATCGGCTATTCGAGATGCGCTTGAACACAGAGATACCTCGACAACTATCCGTCAAACATAAAGACTCGTGTGCAGTCGTCTTTGACCACAGCACGAGTCAGTATTTTTTCAGCGACCACAAAGACGACCTTGAGAGCAAGTTCAGCCAGTGCGTGGCAACTGTCGGCGTACAACGTTTGGCGCTCCGGTCAGCGGAGCGACGCTATCTGAATTTACCGTACCTTGCGTGTGGGGTTTGTACCAGCGCGGTCTAAAGGCGGTCAAAAATTAGAGTATCTCATTTCACGTTGCAGCGGACTCATTGGCGCGTCGTAAGAAAAGCGCAATGGAAAACTCGTAGGAGCTTATA
Source organism: Chloroflexota bacterium (assembly GCA_016209205.1). Lineage (GTDB taxonomy): Bacteria > Chloroflexota > Anaerolineae > UBA4142 > SHND01 > SHND01. The sequence goes on along the minus strand of JACQWQ010000072.1, from coordinate 27,283 downwards.
GAGGCAGAAACTCGTATAATAACCGTGCACGACCTTGTAATGTACAAAACTGCAAATGCGCCGCAGTCTGCAAGGAGTGTGTGACGAGCTGGTGAACCGACTCCGAGGGGGGTCGGTTTTTGTTTCCGTGCAAAGTAATTGAGCCGTGCGCTTTGAAAAACGCGTTCATGGCAAAGGTGGCGTCGTGCGTTTGCACCGCGCTCTACCCCAAGTAGAGTCAAATCCAAAGGAGGGAGACCCATGGCAGACCAAAAAGATTTACCATTGACCCTTGAGTTGCCGATGAATTTACGCGCCTTGGTTTACCCGACGCCCGAAGGCGGCAGAGGAGTGATTGCGCGCGGGAGTGGGTTTTGGACGTTGCGCTTCGAGGCGACAAGGGACAAAAATATCGCGCGCGTGCGCATCAAAGATATTTCGGTTGCGCTCGACCCCCTGTTCATTCCTTTCGATATTGACCGGGATGGCATGTTAGAGTGCATCGAAGTTGACGATTTACGGCTCACGGCGCGTGATTTTGACCTGCGGCGGAGCGGCGGCGAATACGACTTTAGAACCGGATACATCACACTTAACATCCGACTTGTCGTGCGCCCCGATTTTCTGCCCCAATACAAAGAATTCGCGGCACAACCAATTCCGTTTCAATTTCAGGAACGCGGCTGGCTCGATTTGACCAGTGGACGTTTCAAGACGGATGCCGGCACGTGGACTATCCCGGATGGACCGCTGGCAGGGCTTTCAATTGTCGGTGATCAATTCACTACTGAGATCCCGTGCTCTGCTACTCTCTCGCTTGGCGTTGGACTCAAGACCTCTTCGTTTTATGGCAAGTCCGCGAAACAAGCGCCCAAAAAAGTCTGGAAGTGCGCCAAGACGCCGATCATCCTGCTGTGGCAAGCCACGAATTGTACCCAAGTGGACATTCAGCCGTTGTTAGGGGTCAAAAATCTAACCGGCTATCAGGAGCTGCCTGACATTTCGAATCCGACATTGAAAGACCCGGTCATGAAAAGCACCGCGTTTACGGGCGAAACCCAAGGCGAGTGCGATTCAGTGACCGACGAAGTGAACGTTTACGTTGTGGGAGAAGGAGAAGAGATTTCACAGACGGCAACGTATGAGCCCGAGTATAAATTCTGGACGGCACAGCTTCCGGACCATACCTATGACCAGAACATCAAGGTCAGCCAAATTATTATTGACAGCGGCAAGTCCGACAGCATCACGCATCCGCGCTGGCGAGTTGACCATGTTTTTAGCGGCGCTGCCACCGGCACCGAGATTCCCGCGCTGAACAACTGGACCAATTTGTCCAAAGTCCACGCACTGCCCGGAGAGTACCGTTTTACGCCGCGCTTGGCATCCGGCTCCAAGCTGCCATCGGGCGAAGAAAAGCGAATCATCTACTTTCGTCTCAAAGGGGGATGTAAATGGTGAGATTTGAATGGGCAAAGACACACCTTGCGGTCGTTGGTGCGGTCATGCAGCGAGTAAATCCAAATTGAAAGGAGGTGAGAACTATGGTCAAGCTCGAGCGAACGATTACCATCAACGCGCCGGTGCACAAGGTCTTTGACTATTTGACCCACGCGACCAACCTGCTGGAAATTTGGCCCAGTCTGGTCGAAGTCAAGGATGTGAAAGAGACGCCGCAGCATGTCGGCGACACCTTTCACTGGGCGTACAAGATGGCTGGGATGCGCTTTGAGGGAGAGAGCACAAGGACCGAATATGTCCCTGACAAACGCCTTGTCTCCCAGAGCAGCGGCGGCATCTCCAGCGCGTTTGTGTACACGTTTGAGGGCGAAAACGGTCAGACTCGTTTCCACGAGGAGATCGAATACACCGTGCCCGTGCCCTTGCTGGGCAAGCTTGCCGAGAGCATTGTGCTCAAGCTGAACGAGCATGAGATGGATGTTTTCGTCGCGAACCTCAAAACGCGGATGGAGACATAGGCCCGAACCAGCAAAGGAGGTAATTTCGACAACATTGCTGGTGTGCCTCGCCCCCTTTCGAGCCGGGGAGAGAGAAACCAACAGACGTGCGCAATGGCGAGGCACACAGTTACCGAGCGCGGCGCATCGGAGCAGTGCCGACGACTTGCCGACCTTGCACACAGGGTCGGTTTTTGTATTTTTGCGCGAGGCAACGGAGGTGATGATCGTCGCCCAAAAACGTGACGCACACGCTGGCTAGTACTCCAACTTGATGAAATTGCGTGGTCGCGGCCCAGAGACCTTCGAGGTTTTCGAACACTATGCGTCAATTTACGCGTTCGCGATGAAAACCTCGAAGGTCTTGGCTGGCTAACTAAACAGTATTGGGTCTAAAGGCGGTCAAAAATTACAAGGCGATGTGATTTTTCGGCAGAGGCTCCGGCGAATCTGCCCGGCGAAATTCGGGTAAACCAGAATGGCGCGCTGGGATTTCTCAATATCTCGCGCGCGGACAATTGGGGCGACCTGCGTCCCGGGCACGAACCCCAACGCTACCCCGCGGATCCGGTCTTGAGAATTGTTTTGGGAGATTGAATCGCGCCGCATAGAGACGTATAATAGCAATGAGTGGCACGCTGCACGACATACCCACTTTTCACTCTCTGAATGTTCGTGTGCCACGCGGAGAGTTGATGGACCGACTCGAGACCCATCGAGTCGGTTTTTGTTTCGAGTTCCCAAGGAGCATGCGGAATGACACTGAGATTCTTGACGCGCATCACAGTGTGGTGTCTTGTTTCGAGCACATTGGCAATTGTCTTGGGCGCGGCATGTAACACCACTGCCCCGGCGCCGGCACAACCCCAAGCTCCCGAGCAACAACCTCTACCTGCACAGAACAATCCGCCAGCAAATCAATTTCCCCCCGTGGGCAATGTGCCCCTAGAACCACCGCCGGACACAGCGCCCGGCGCAATAGATTTGGTCGGCATCTGGACCTCTGCGGAAACGACCCAGTACGGTACGGTGTATGCCGAAACGATCTTGGAAAGGAATAATAATTATTCACATCAGGTGCGCTGGGGCGACTTGATGACGTACGAGGTTGGAGTTTATCAAGCGGGTGATGGTTTCATTCACTTTTCCGTACAAGACTATCAGCCCAAAGAATACAAGGGCACCGCGTTGTCCCGCCCGCTGAGCTGGACCGTCTATTTTACGGTCGTGGATGAAAACACAATGACATGGGAAGACCGGATCATGAACACGCGCTGGCAAGTTCACCGGCGTGGAAAGTGAGGACAAACAACCATGCAAAACAAAATTCTTTACATGACGGCGCTGTTGGCGGCGCTGCTTGTAATCGTAATGACAAGCAGTCCGCCCGGTGGAACAGCCGCCCTTGCCGCAGAGAATCCGTCCAATACCAATCTGGCGTATTCGCCCTTGCTTGAACCTGCGAATCCGGGAGAAACACACATCGTCATGCAAGGCACGATGTGGCAGCCCGAAGTCCGCAAAGGTTTCGGCACGTGGCGTCCGTTCGCGTGGGGCGTACAAGCAAAACGCAAAGCCACTGGCTACCAGGACCAGTGGGTACACATCGGCGTTCCGTTGATGACCTATCACGAAGGCATCGCGCGCAAAATCAAATCGGTCGAATTTTGCGCCAAGTCCAGCAACGGCGCGGTGACGAAACCGATTTGGATGGACCTGTACGATAACGATGTGAGCATCGGTCAATATGCCATCAGCTGGCCCGCAGACAATGCCTATCATTGCTTTTCGAAAACGTTCAGTCCAGCCACCTGGCGTTCGTCGTTGGGCGTGAGTGTCATGCTGCGCTTTCCAAACGCAACCGACACCATCACGCTCTACAAAGCTTGGGTGAATGTGACCGATTAACGCGAACGCACAAGAGCCAGCGCCCATTCCTGCAAACTGCGCCTCCAATAGATAATACCTTCGCCAATTTCCTTTCGCTCGCGCGGGGTTACTCCAAGAGGGTTCATTCACCTCCGCCGCGTGCAGGGGAAATCGCTTTTGGCGAAGGTAATGCTTTGTGTAATGATTTTGTTGGCCAAGTACGCCCGGATGGGGCTTTTTGCTCTTGAATTGACACTCTGGTAGTGTTATACTATTTTCACATTGCACACCAAGCCGGTTCTATGGAGCTGCTGATGAATCGGCTTGGACTGTGTGACGTGTTCTTCTTGTGGATGGCGGCTGCGCGTAATCCGCTCATTGGAACATGCTCAAAATCCAGTGGCGACGCTGGCTTGAATGGACTGTTTTCAGCCTGATTCTGTGGTAATGGCTCAGTTTTTCCACCAACATTTTGAGCATGTTCGCTCATTGGAGATAATCTATCATGGCTGACTTGAGCGGCAAAACGGTTGGCAGATACCAGCTGAACGAGCTGCTTGGCGCGGGAGCAATGGCGCAAGTCTACAGGGCTTATGACCCTGCCAGCGGCGCGCAGGTTGCCATCAAAGTCCTCTATCCCCACCTCACGAACGACGAAGGATTTGTCGAGCGCTTTCGCCGGGAAGCGCAAGCGGCTGCCTTGCTCGATCATCCCAACATCATTCGCATTCTCGATCAAGGCGCCGACGGCGACGTGGGCTATTTGGTGATGGAGCTGCTTGATGGTCCATCGCTCAAACGATTTCTACAAGAGCGCGACGCGCCATTAGAGATCGCGGACGCGGTGCAGCTCACAGCCAAGTTGGCGGACGCGCTGGAGCACGCCCACAGCCGCGGTATCGTCCATCGTGATGTCAAGCCCTCGAATGTGCTGCTCCGCAACGGACAGCTCGACCAGCCCGTGTTGACCGATTTTGGCGTGGCGCGGATGGTCGAGCAAACTTTGAATACCGGCGAAGGGACCACGCTCGGCACGCCGACGTACATGGCGCCCGAACAGGGCAAAGGCAAACCCGGCGATGCGCGCAGCGACATTTACGCGCTCGGCGTGATCCTCTTTGAATTGCTCACGGGCAGTCCGCCGTTTAGCGCGGATTCGCCGTACTCGCTCATTCTGCGGCACATTCATACTCCGCCGCCTTCGCCGCGCGCGGTGCGTCCCGCCGTGCCTCAAGCCCTGGAAGATGTCGTCCTGCGCGCGCTCGCCAAGGACCCCGACGCGCGCTATCCTACCGCTGCCGCGTTTGCTGCCGCGTTACGCGATGGTCTGAACCGCGCCCCGCAATCGCGTTGGCGCGCCCCCGCTTTCGCGTTAGCGATAGTCATCCTTTTGTTCCTCGCGCTCCTGTTCGCCGCCTGGCGTCTGGATCAACTCCCCTTTGCTTCGAGTCCAGCGGGCAGTGTTGCTGCCGCCAAACCGACGCCGTCGCTGCTCGCGCTCCAAGGTGCGCCTGCCATCGAGGAAACCTGGATTGATCCAGATGTGCCCGACCGTGCCGCCTATGAGGACCCCAAGGTACATCTGCAAGGACCTTCGACTCCCGACCGCGTTATCTATCGCCTGACCTTGCCGGAATGGCCCGCAGAGACTCGGCTGATTACGGCGACCTTGAGTGTCTACACGGTCCCCTGGAGCAAAGACAATCGCAATGCAGCTGTCGCCGTATATCGCATCAAGCGCGATTGGGATCCCAAAACCGCTACGTATTTGACGCCGTGGAGTCGCCCCGGCTTGGAGCCGAAGGTGGACATGGATCTCGAGCCGACGACTGTCGTGACTTTGACGAACTTGGTTGACACGGAAGGATGGCTCGATCTGGACATCACGCCAGCGGTGCGCGGCTGGCTCGAAGGCGAGCCCAACTATGGGCTTGCCGTGCGCATGACCGACGACAGCTTTGGCATGGCTCACCTGTGGGTCTACACGACAAAGTACGAAGACGTCAACCTGCGTCCCAAGTTCTCTCTGGTGGCGGATTGTGCAATCGTCATTGCCGATGCACGCGCCTCGCGGCGCCACGCCGAAATCAGTCACGCAGAGGGCGCGGCGGGGACGGGCGTAGACGCGGGTTTTGTATTGCGCGATTTGGGCAGCCGGAACGGTACGCGACTGAATGATCGCGAATTGCACACACCGGCGCGTTTGCAGGACAGCGATGTGATCGAAATCGCGGGCGCGCGCTTTACGTTTCGTGATCCCGACACGACGCTCGAGACACGCCATTTTCCGCGCCTGTGGATGGACGAACTGACCGGCGAAATCTGGGTCAATCGGTGCGCTGTGCAGCTCTCGGCAGAGCAGCGCGCGTTGTTTTGCTTGCTGTGGACGCGGCGTAATCAGGTGTGCAGCAAAGATGAGATTGCCCACGCGGTCTGGCGCGACAGTCAGGGCAACATCTACGATTATCAAATCGAAAGTCTCGTGAAACGACTGCGTGAAAAACTCGAACCGGATCCCGCCCATCCCGCGCTGCTGGTGACAGTGCGCGGCTTGGGGTATCGTCTGATAACCTGAGTCCGTAAAACGATTCATTTGCAAGAGCAAAGCCATCGGGCGGCGATTATCCGCCGCCCGATGGCTTTCTTTTTTTTCGATGGGAAAGCGATGGGAAAGCGATGGCTTGCCGCTGGCTTGTGCGCAGGCAGCTCTCGCGCGGAACCGTTATGATGCCGACGAGGATCAGTAGATGCCAGTTATCGTGCTGCGTGGAATGGTGATCAGTATGTTGGTGGTACTGATTACTTTTCTTGCACCCGTGAACATTAGCAGGGGCCAAGGAGCGCCATCGCCAGAAATCATTTTCATCTCGCCGCCTGTGGGGGTCGCCCTGCCGCTCGACCAAGCGATTCAAGTACAGTATGGCGTCAGCGGCGGCGCAGCGGCGCTGGAACTTACGGTGGATGATACGCAGCTAGCGATGGGCTGGGCCCAGCCGGGCCAAGTCGTCGCACGAACGTGGGCGCCTGCCACTTTTGGACCGCACTGCCTCGCCCTACGCGCGCTCGACGCGCGTGGCAATGTGGTGAGAAAGGTCGAGCGTCGCATCATGGGACTTGTACGCGGGTCACGGGTGCGGCTGAACGTCGGCATCGGCGAACCGTGTACTCGATGACCGCTTGGCGCGCAACACCTGAAAAATTGCCGCACTACGAAACCCTTTATGTTCTTTGTGTCTTTCGTGGAGCATCGTGAATAGAGCGAACCTCCGACGTTGCAGCGCAATTCGCCGCATGAAACATCGGTGGTTTGCCATGAAAAGGAGAAACTCGAATGAAACGCAAAATCGTACTCTGTCTCGCGCTGGTCGTCCTGCTGGCGCTCGTCTGGTTCACCGCGAGTTCGCCACCCAAGGCGGCGGCATTCAATCACACTTGGGAATTGCTGACCGCCACCAACATCGCGGGCGGCGAGTATGGACTGTGGGACGACATTGCCTCGGGCATGGGGAAAAAGAACGAAGCCGCGTTGTTCTGGTTCATCAATAATGACGCCGCTGATGAAGAATTGCAATACAAGACAACCGATGTAACCGTCAACACCAACGCCCATCCCATCCTCAAGGCAAGCATTGACCTGAGCGACTATGGGTTTGCCTATGTCGGATATTCCACTGCCACCACTGGCAATTGCGAATATCCGGCAGCCCTTCAGTGGCTGGCTGTGGATGCGCGCAAGGGCTATGTGACCAAGTCCTTTACACTCCCCACCAACGTGGTCATCCAGATGGTCTGCATCTGGCTGGATGATACGCCTGACAACATCGCTACTGGGCGATCCAATGCACTGATTGACTATATCCGCATCGAGAGTGCGGGCGGCGCAATCGGCTGGCGCGAAGAGTTCAAGGGTCCGCCGTAATGCGCGGCTGCGCCCTTGTATGCAAGATGGGACACAAAACCTGGCTTGACGGCGCATCCTTATGCCACTTGGAGATGCGCCGTCAAACCATATCTGCGCTTGGAGGAAGGATGCAATGGTATTGGGCTTGACAATGTTTCGGGCACGCACACCTTTCGTTTTCTCGGTCGCCGCAATCTGGGATCGAGCGCGCCCGCGTCTATTACTTCAGCCGGGATGTTGATCTTGTGTGTCAAGCAAGGGGGACGGTAGAGCGGACAGTGTGCCTTGCGGCTGGTTAGACATCGAGGAGGACAAAAATGAAAACGCGAAACATTCTGGAACGCGCGCTGGGGCTTGCCGTCTTGCTCGTGCTGATGACGTTGATGGCGCCCCAGGCGGGAGTGGCTCGAGCGAATCCGCTGCAGGGACAACCGCTGACGCCGCTTGAGGATTTCCTAAATGACGATCGGACGCTGAACCTGACGACCGGCTTGAGCGGCATGCTCGACGTGCGCGGCTGGCGGATGGAGACCACCGGGCGCGGTCAGCCGCGCTTTGTCCGCGGGGACGGAGTGAACGCGCCGGCACCCGTCCCGGCCGCTGCCGGCGATGAGAAATGGGACGGTCAGTTCGGCGGGCAAGGCGTCAACGGGAGTGTCATTGCGCTGGCGGTCATGGGCGACACTGTGTATATGGGAGGTGACTTTACCACTGCCGGCGGCGCGAGCGCGAGCTATATCACCAAATGGAATTCCAAGACGAACACCTGGGCGCCGTTGCGCGGCGGCGTGAACGGCACGGTCTATGCGCTGGCGGTCAAAGGGACCGAGGTGTATGTGGGAGGCGACTTTACCACCGCTGGTGGCGTGAGCGCGAACCACATCGCCAGGTGGAATACCGTCACGAACGGCTGGTCGGCGCTGCGCGGTGGCGTGAATGGCAGAGTCGAAGCGCTTCTGGTCAAGGAGAACGATGTGTATGTGGGAGGCAACTTTACCACCGCCGGTGCCGTGAGTGCGAGCCGCATCGCCAAGTGGAATACCGCCACGAACACCTGGTCGGCGTTGGGCAGCGGCGTGAGTTACGATGTCAATGCGCTGGCGGTCAGGAGGAACATTTTGTTTGTGGGAGGCGCCTTTGCCACCGCCGGAGGCGTGAGTGCGAGCCGCATCGCCAAGTGGAATATTGCCACGAACACCTGGGGAGCGTTGGGCAGCGGCATGAATGACGATGTCGTGACGCTGGCGGTCAAAGGGGACGCGCTGTATGTGGGCGGCCACTTTACCACCGCCGGAGGTGTGAGTGCGGACCACATCGCCAAGTGGGATACTACCACGAATACCTGGGGAGCGTTGGGCAGCGGCGTGAATTCCACCGTTGACGCGCTGGCGGTCAAGGGGAACGATGTATATGTGGGAGGTGGGTTCACCACCGCCGGGGGCGTGAGTGCGAACTACATCGCCAAGTGGAATACCGCGACGAACACCTGGGCGGCGTTGGGCAGCGGGGTGAGCAGTCCGATTAGCGGTACTGCTGTCCTTGCGCTGGCGGTCATGGCGAACACTGTGTATGTAGGAGGCTCATTCGACACTGCCGGCGGCGCGAGTGCGAACTACGTTGCCAGATGGAATACCACCACGAACACCTGGTCCACGTTGGGCAGCGGCGGCGTAAATAACACTGTCTATGCGCTCACCGGCGCGGAGAACGCTGTGTACTTGGGAGGTGAGTTCACCACCGCCGGTGACGTGAGTGCGAACTACATCGCCAAGTGGAATACCGCCACGAACACCTGGGCGGCGTTGGGCAGCGGCGTGAATGGCGCTGTTCGCGCGTTGGCGGTGAACGGGACCGATGTGTATGTGGGAGGAAGTTTCACCACCGCTGGCGGCGCGAGCGCCAATTATGTCGCCAAGTGGGATTCCGTCACCAACACCTGGGCGGCGTTGGGCAGCGGCATGAATGACATTGTCGAGGCGCTGGTAGTCAAGGGGACCGCAGTGTATGCGGGCGGCGAGTTCACTACCGCCGGCGGCCTGAGCGCCAACTATGTAGCCAAGTGGGATACCACCACGAACACCTGGGCGGCGTTGGGCAGCGGCGTGAATTACACGGTCTATGCCCTGGCTATCAAGGGGAACAATCTGTATGCCGGTGGTGGGTTCGACATTGCGGGAGGCGCGAGCGCAAACCACATCGCCAGGTGGAATACCGCCACGACCACCTGGTCCGCGTTGGGCAGCGGGACGAATGCCACTGTCACTGCACTGGCGGTCAAGGGGAACGCTGTGTATGTGGGAGGTGTCTTTGGGACCGCCGGCGGCGTGAGCGCGAACTATATCGCCAAGTGGAACACGGCGACGAACACCTGGTCGGCGCTGGGCAGCGGCTTGAATGCCAATGTCCATGCGCTGGGAGTCAAAGGGGATGCTCTGTATGTGGGCGGCGAGTTCGCTACCGCTGGCGGCGCAAACCGCGTCGCCAAGTGGGATATCGTCACACACACGTGGTCGGCATTGGGCAGTGGGCTGAATGACGTGGTCTATGCGGTAAAGGTCAAGGGCAACAATGTGTACGTGGGCGGCGAGTTCACCACTGCTGGCGGCAAGCCCTCTCTGCACTTTGGTCGGTGGAGGGGACCGTGATACTGGTTAGACATTATCGGAAATAAACCCATCATCCACGAAGGACACCAAGATGCACGAAGAAAAAATTAGTGTTCCTTCGTGCCCTTCGTGGATCACTGATTCCCGAAAGTCTGTTAATCATCGAGGAGGATTGAGATGGCAATGACAGACCTTGAGCGACTCGAATGGGACATCTTGCGACTGATCAACGAGGCGCGCGCCAACCCGCAAAAGGCGCTGGAAGATCGCGGGCTGGGCGCCAAGTATGATCCTGCCAAGTACCCGCCGCGTCGCCCGCTACGCATGAATATCGCGCTGCGCGGTGCGGCGCAGGAACACGCGCAGCGTATGGCGGACCGAGGAGGGCTCCCCGAACACACCATTGATGGAGTCAACGATCTCAACGAGGGAGCGGACGCTTATCAAGAACAGTTTGGTGTGCGTCCTCTGATGTGGGCGGTCGCGCATCAGCACGGAGGGTTCTCGTCCGAGAGCGATGCGGAACGAACCGTGAAGGGATGGCTGACGAGTGATACGGGTCATCGCGACTATATTCTTGGATACACACTCGACTGGAGCGGCGTCTATCGTGACACTTTTTTGATCGGCTTGGGCGCGCGTTGGGCTGATTCAGGCGATCTCTACGTGGATGGGCTGATTGGAAATGGGACCACCGGTTTTGTTGACCTCTACGTGCGAGACAACAACGCGGACACCGGGCTTGTTCCTACCACGGGCGTGACCTTTGAATCACCGGACATCCACCTTTACAAGGACGCGGCGCGCAGTGAGGAACGCTTGAACCCCGAGTACGGCGAAGATAACTATGTCTTTGTCACGGTACACAACGCGGGCACCAAGGCGTCCAATCAGTTCACCGTCGAACTGTACTGGGCGGACCCGGGCACCAACCTGCTCTTTCCCGATGCCTGGCACGCGGACGGGATTAGCAGCGCGACCAACGGCAACGCGATCGCGGGTAGTGGAGTGCCGCCGAACGAAGGCGCGCTGGACATCGGTCCGTTTGTCTGGCGTCCACCCAGTCCAGAGACCCTCGTGCGCGGCGACGGGCACTTTTGTCTCTTTGCGCGCGTGCTCTCGGATGAGGATCCCATCATGCACGAAACGAATGTGCTGGAGCGCGAGTACGAGAATAACCTCGCGCAGCTCAATGTCACCGTGGTGGATGAGATTGGAAACGGCGAAGATAGCTTTCCAATCATCATCGGACCCGGCGGCAGTCAAGTTGACGTCAAGCTAGACCCCGGACAGCTGCCGCAGGATGGGGGCAAAGTGTATTTGCGTCTGCGCAGCCGTTTCCTCGAAGGCGCGAAACTGCGCGGCATCAAAGTGTCCGAGACGACACCCGGTGGACAGATCACGACGCTCGTGTGCAAATCGTCGGGACCCTACATACTGGAAAACCTTCAGTTCGCCAAGGGAGAGGTTTGTGAGGCGGAATTGCAGCTCCGGCTGCCTGCCAAGGGCAAGGAAGGCGCGACGTATCCCGTACGCGTCACCCAAACCATTGACGGCAGACCGGTGGGCGCGGTCACAGTCGTCGCGCGTTATTTTACCAATCCAACGTACATCGGCAACAAAAGTACGGGCGAACTGCATCTGCCGAGCTGCCAGTGGGTCGGTAGGATGTCACCGCGCAACAAAAAACCTCTCTCTGACTTCGACGCAGCTCACAAAAAGGGCTATGACAATTGCGCGACGTGTCTGGGGGGATCGAAACGTTAGAGCGAATTCCTATTTGTTGCAAGGTAGTTGAGCTGTCGTTACCCGTCATTATTTGTTCCAAGGCAGTTGGACTGCCGTTACCCGTCACATTTTCAGAGGAACACAACTATGAAGATCATCCATAGCATTTCACGTTGGTTCGTCGTGGTCATCGCACTGCTGACGCTGTTGAGCGTCGCCTGTCGCGCGCGCAGCGCCGCGCCAACCCAACCATCTTCGCAGCCACAACCCGCTGCTGCCAGTCAACCCACGGTCTCGATCACCTGGCCCCTGAACGGCGCACGCGTCCGCGTCGGACAAGCGTTCACCGTTCACACCACCGCGAATGATACAGCGGGTATCGCGCGCGTCGGGTATTCGGTGGACGGACAGGGCGGCGAAACAATCCAAGCCGCCGGGCAGCCGGTTTTCTCTACCTCTTTTCCGGTCACGCTTCAGACCAAAGGCGTTCACACCATCGCGGTGGCAGCCGCCAATCGCGCCGGGACCAAAAGCGCGCCAGCGGTCATTCGCGTAGTTGGCGTCACTAATTTGAGCGACGCGCCCGCGGCGGATGACCCCGCAACGCCGGTCCCGCAACTGCCATCTTCCGCCAATCCGCCTCCCGCGCAGCAGCCCCCCCCCCTGCCCCCCCCCTCCGGCGCAAGCGTCAGCTTTGTTGCGAACCCGACCAGCGTCCAAGCCGGGCAATGCACCACCTTGCGCTGGGACGTGGATGGGGTACGCGAAATTTACTTTGAGGGTGCGGGCGTCACGGGACACGAAGAACGACAGCAGTGCAACTTGTCCGCGAATACGACGTTTGTCCTGCACGTGGTCTTTCAAGACGGCAGCGCGCGCGATTACACCGCAACCGTGACGGTGACGAACAATCAAGCAGATGGCAACAATCAAGGCGACAACAACAATCAGGGTGGCGGTAACAATCAAGGCGGCGGGAGTGGACAGGGACAGCAAGGAGATGCGCCGCCCGCGCCGACGAATTGCCGCGTGAGCGAAGTGACCGCCCACCACGTCCTAATGCAATGGGATTACAGCGGCAACGCGGGCGGATTCAACATCTATATCACGCGCACGCAGCGCGTGGCGACAGCAGGCGGGCAAGCGCGCGTTGCGCCGGTGGACAATTTGAACGCCGCGACGCGCTATCACATCGAAGTCCGCGCGTTTAACGCCTTTGGCGAATCGCCGGTGGATGGCTGCGCGGCGGATGTGACGACGGCGGCAGAGTCCGGAAACAATGGAGGGGCAAACAGACCGGACCTCGTGATTGACTCGGTGCAGGTCAACCCACTTAACCAATCCGGCGAAGTAGAGATTATCTTGAGCATCCGCAACACCGGCGCAGCGACGGCACAATCACCATTCACTGTACGCTGGTATCCGCACGGACGGTCAGATGAAGTTGGATGCAGCATGGATTTTCCGGGATTGGCAGCAAACGCGACGATGGGCAACCGATGCCCCACGCATTATACGTACAGGGATCGCGGTGAAATGCACTGGCGCGCGGTGGTGGATGCCGACAATGATGTGGCGGAATCGAACGAGACCAATAACACGCAAAACGGCACGCTGACGATCAGCGGCGGCGGTGGTGGAAATCAAGTTCAACCCCCTGCCGCGCCGACGGGCTGCACCGCAACCGTGTCTGGCGCTGCAGAAGTGCAAGTTAAATGGCAGTATTCGAGCTTTGTGGTGGTGGACCGACCGATACAGGGGTTCCGTATTTATCAGGGTGTAACCAGTCTCGAGGTGGATAACCTTGCAACGTCGGCGCGGAGCAAGGTGCTCAAGAATTTAACACCGGGCGTGCAATACCATTTTGACGTGCGCGCGTACAACGCGGCGGGCGAATCGGCGGCGGACGCGTGCGCGGCGGACATTACCGCGCAATAGGCGCTGCGGCTGCTGCTCAGAAACTTCCGGTGTTCTGCTCGATTTCTCGGACGGAAAACGCGAATTGGCGCGAATCAAAACGAATTTTCGCGAATTCATGAGAACCCAAAATACTTCGCGTAGACCTGTCCCGAAGGATTGAGGGATTCGCATGGATTCGCGTGGATTCGCGTTGGCAAAGTTTCTGTCATTGGGCATCACGCCGCGCGTGATGGGGCTCTCGCAAGGAGAAGTTCGAAATGAAAACACAAAGCAAATTCGCGCCATGGTTTATCATCGTCGCGTTCATAGGGTTGGCACTGGTGTGGATGCAGAGTTCAACAACGCCGCCAACGCACGCGGAAAACGCGGCGGTGCCCGAGGCGTCTCCAGTGCCCTGGTATCTCAAGGGCAACAACATTGGCGCAAACAACTACTTGGGCACCAAGAACGATCAACCGTTGGTATTCAAAGTCAACAAGCAGCGCGCGCTGAAACTCGAGCCGAACAGCACCAGCCCGAACATCATCGGCGGCTACAAAGACAACAGTGTGACGAGCGGCGCGTATGGCGCGACAGTTGGCGGTGGTGGAAGGAATGGATCAACGAATCGCGTGACCGACGACTATGGCACGGTGGGCGGGGGAATGAATAATCAGGCGGGCGACAACGCCGGCACCACGAGTGACACGGTCGGCGCCACCGTCGGCGGGGGCGCGAGCAACACCGCCGGCGAGCTTTATGCCACCGTCAGCGGGGGCGGGAGCAACACCGCCAGTAACGCCTTCGCCACCGTCGGCGGGGGCTTTGTGAACAGCGCCACCGGACTCGTCGCCACTGTCCCAGGGGGAGAGTATGGCTCGGCTAGCCACTATGGCGAGATGGCTTACGCCAGTGGCAAGTTTGTAAACAGCGGGGATGCCCAGACCTCGGTCTACATCCTCCGCAACACGACAACCGACGCGGGGACGACCGAGTTGTTTCTCGACGGCATTGACGATCGCCTCACTGTCGCGAGCGGTCGCAGATTCACTTTCGACATTCTGGTGATTGGAAGCGCCGAAGCCGGAGCCACTGCGGGCTACCACATTCGCGGGGTAATCAAGAACATCGGCAGCGCACTGGCTTTCGTCGGCGCGCCGGCGGTGACGACGCTGGGCGAAGATGATGCCAGTTGGAATGTTGACGTCAACTTGAACAACCTCTTTGACGCGCTCATCATCCACGTCAATGGTACGGCAAACACCACCGTGCGCTGGGTCGCCACGGTGCGCACGGCGGAAGTGGCGTGGTAGATACTACCGCGCAATAGTTGTTGCAAGGAATTAAGTTAGATGAAAATGTACCCTCTCCCCTCTCCTACAAGAAGAGGGGGCAGGGGATGAGGTTAGTGGAGGACTCAAAAATGAAAACACAAAGCAAATCCGTTCCAGTATTTGTCGCCATCGCGTTCATGACCTTTGCTCTCGTGTGGATGCTGAACCCGATGGCGCAGCCGACGAACGCGGCAAACCCCAACCTCGCACCGGAGGCGGCGGCGCCTTGGACGGTCCAGGGCAACAGCATCAGTGCGCGCAGCTTTTTGGGCACGACCAACAACAAAGCATTGATTGTCAAGGTAAACAACCAGCGCGTGCTGAAATTGGAGCCGAAAACCACCAGCCCGAATATCATCGGCGGCTACAAGGACAATGTCGTGACATCGGGTGCGTATGGAGCGACGATTGGCGGTGGAGGCGCGGCTGGCTGGACGAACGGCGTGACCGACAACTATGGCACGGTGGGAGGCGGATACAACAATCAGGCAGGGAACAATAATAGCGATCCCGCAGATGCCTCCTACGCCACCGTCGGCGGGGGTATAAGCAACAAGGCTGCCGCCCGCTACACGGTCATTGGCGGAGGCTTTTACAATACTGCCAGCGGCGACTATGCCACCGTCGCCGGGGGCAATAGCAACACCGCCAACAACAGCGCCACCGTCGGCGGTGGCTACAGCAACAACGCCGACGGCTTTTATGCTGCCATTCCCGGGGGCTACGACAACGGCGCGAATGGCTACTATAGTTTCGCCGCGGGCCGCCGCGCGAAAGCCAGCAATCAAGGTTGCTTTGTTTGGGGTGACGCGACCGATGCCGACATCACTTGTAACACCGACAACCGGTGGCGCATCCGCGCGAGCGGCGGGGTGTATTTCTACAGCAGCAGCGACCTCTCGACCGGCTCTTATTTGGCAGCCGGTTCCGGCTCATGGTCTTCAGTCAGCGACCGCCAGCTCAAGAATAATTTTGCCCCTACGGACGGACGGGAGGTATTGGCGCGCCTAACTCAAATCCCCATCGCTACCTGGAACTATAAAACCCAAGACGCGTCCATCCGACATATCGGACCGACTGCGCAGGATTTCTATACCGCGTTCGCGGTGGGCGAGGATGACACACATATCAGTACAGTGGACGCGGATGGCGTCGCGCTTGCGGCGATTCAAGGGTTGTACGAAATCGTCCGGGAAAAGGACAAACAGATTGCCGCGCTGGAAACGCGCGTCGCCGCGTTGGAAAAGGGAACGCCGCGCGAAACGACGGCGAACGATGATTCGCTCGCGTTCGCGGTTCCATTTTCAATTCCACTCGCCTCGCTCCTCACAGCCGCCGCATTGGCGACGGGTGTGGGACTGGGACGATATGTGCAAAGGAAGAAACAGAAATGAACACCAAACTCAACAAATTATTCATGCTCTGGAACATCGTGCTGGGCGTCGCGCTATTGCTTTCGCTCGGCGTCAATGCATGGTGGGCACAAGCGGCAAATGATCCGCCGGTGCGCATCTACAATGCGGCGCCAGAAGCGGGCGGGGGAACCACGGCGTCCACAACGAACGCGCCGGACATTATCGGCGTGGATGGCTTGACCGACGCGACCACGATTCTGACGCTGAACGTCAAACCGTCGGGGACGAATCAATGGACCTGCCTCCTATTCGGCAACGTGCAGGCACATCACAACGGCGCGGGCCAATACTCGATTCACTTGTGGAAAGGGAACGGGCGCATTGTGGACAGCATTCGCTCGTACGAATTCACGGCAAACGCGGATAACGACGAAGGCGTCATCATCGCCAGCGCCATGACCATTGCGCGCAAGATTCCTTCCAACGGCGCGACGACCACGTTCAAGCTCGCGGGAAACAAAAACTCTGCCGGTACGCCGAATGGTCTGCTGGGCAACGGCGCGCTCACGGCCATCTGCTTTGACACGAAACTCAAATGAGCTACCCAATGTGCGACTTGTCATTGTAAGATACCCAATGTTTTGGATCCTTTTAGATTCGCCAAGATTCGCGGAGATTCGCGTTTTTCGTCCGCAACTCAACCAGCACGTTCTCCTTGATGGCACAGCAGTCCAACTGCTGTGCTCGCACCACTGCGGAGTTCAACTCCGCCCACCATCGGTAAATGAGTGCAACTCATTTACCAACAGTGAGAGGTTATTTTCGAATCGGCGATGAAGCCGACGCGCCGCTTATCCGAGGGAGCTTGCCCGCGAAATTCGTCGTATAATGTTCGAGCACGACCTTGTGGTGTAACGGGGATCCCATTGGTTGGGATTCTTGCAAGCGCCGTGCAGCGAGTTACCGGACCGACTCTATCAAGAGTCGGTCTTGTTTTTTCCCGGAGGCAACATATATGAAAATGCAAAGTCAGAGAGCTTTACCTTTAACCCTCGAACTCCCGATGTCGTTACGGGCTTTTGTTTACCCGACGCCGGAAGGGGGCAGGGGGGTGACGGCGCGCGGCAGCGGCTATTGGACGCTGCGTTTCGAGCCGACCAGGAACAAGAATCTCGCGCACGTCCTGATTCAAGATATTGCGGTTTCACTGGACCCGCTGCGGATTCCCTTTGATATTGACCGCGATGGAATGCTCGAGTGCCTCGAGGTCGAAGGATTGCAGCTCAGCGCGCGCGACTTTGATCTGAAACGCAGCGGCGGCGAGTACGATTTGCGCACCGGCTACATCACCCTCAACCTCTTTTTCGCCGTGCGCCCTGATTTCTTGCCGCTCCCGCCCAAGCGCGGTGCAGCCAAAGCGATTCCTTTCGAAATCAAGGAACGCGGCTGGTTGGACTTTGCAACCGGAAATTTCAAAACGGATGCGGGCAGCTGGACCGTCCCCGACGGACCGCTGGCAGGGCTTTCCATCGTCGCCGATCAAACGGGTGAAATCGGCAGAGAGGAATGCTACGCAACCATGACGTTGGGCGTCGGCATCTATACGGCATCGCTCATGGGCACGCCCCCCAGCAAAGCGCCCAAAAAGATTTGGATCTGCCCGGGGACTTTGATCGTGCTGCTATGGGAATCTACAAACAGTGGCACATATCAAGTTGATATCCAACCACAGCTGGGGACGTGCAAAGCGAGCGGCTCTCAGACCATCCCGGATGCCTCGAATTCCGCGCTCAAAGCCATCCAAAAGAATCAAACGTTCACGGCAGACACCACGGGAGGCGTTTGCGTGGCGGCGCATGATGAAGTGAACGTTTATGTCGTGAGCGAGGGCGACGAGGTGGCGCAAACTGCGACTTATGAACCCGAATACAAATTCTGGACGGCGCAGCTCCCCGACCACACGTACGACAAAAAGATTCGCGTTGCCCAAGTAATCATTGACAGCGGCAAAGCGGATAGCATCACACACCCGCGCTGGCGCGTGGATCACATCTATTCCAGTACGCCGACCGGCACGGAAATCCCCGCCCTCAACAATTGGACCCTTGCCTCCAAGTCGCACACGCTGCCCGGCGAATATCGCTTTACGCCGAGATTGGCTTCGGGTCAATCGCTGCCCTCCGGCGAACAGAATCGCAAAGTGTACTTTCGCCTGCGCGTGGGGTGCAAGGGATAGGGGAACTACCGAGTCGGTGAAATACGCGATTCGCAAGGGATTGATTCAGGTTGAATCGTGAACTGTGACTTGATGCAATGTCATGCGTAGTATAGGGTGTTGTTGGTACGCGAACCTCAAACAAGGAGTCACAGATGTTTTATCGAATCGGGATTATGGCGCTGCTCGTCAGCGGATTGTTCGGTTGTCGCTTTATCGGCGGTGTGAATGTGACGCGCGGCTCGGGCAATGTAGTAACGGAAACACGCGCGGTGAGTGGATTCAACAGTGTAACGTTGGCGGGTTTCGGCGATTTGAATATCACGCAAGGTGAGACGGAAAGTTTGATGATTCAAGCCGAAGACAATATCTTGCCGTACATCACGACGGAGGTCAAAGACGACGTTTTGACCATCGGACTGAAATCGGGCATCAACAACGTTTCGCTCAGTCCGACAAACCCTGTCAAGTTCGAGCTCGCCGTCAAGACACTCAATTCCATCCAACTTGCAGGCGCAGGCAATATCACCACCAGCGCGCTCAAAAGTGAAACGCTGAACCTCACGACCAGCGGCGCGGGCAGTTTGAATATGCAACAGCTGCAAGTCAAACAATTGGAGGTCGTGGTGAGCGGCGCGGGCAGCGTCACCTTGGCAGGATCAAGTGATACACAAACGGCGAGCTTGACCGGACTTGGGAGTTACAATGCCGGGGACCTCCAGAGCCAGCGCGCCAGCGTGACGATTTCCGGTGCGGGCAGCGCGACGGTTTGGGCAAAAGAATCGCTGACCGCCCAAATCAGCGGTGCGGGGAGCATCAGTTATTACGGCGAGCCACAAGTTTCACAGAGCGTCAACGGGCTTGGGAGTGTAAAAAATTTTGGAACGAAATAAAAGCGGCGAGGTCGTACGACCTCGCCTCGTCTTTCATGTGTCGTTGCCCAGATGCGGCAACATTCTTGCCGATTCTGTAAAATCACGCGCCTTACGCGGTAAATTTCGAGATGGTCAGCCCGCGTGGGCTGTATGAGCTAAGTACTGTCATATCGAACGGAGTGAGATATCTCACTCCGTTCGATATGACAAGTCCTGTGCAGACCCCCATCACGCGCGGCGTCACGTTCAAGTGCCTGTCCCGAAGTATTGAGGGAACAGAAACTTTGCCAACGCGAATTCACGCGAATCCAGCCGAATCTACGCGAACATCTTTTTGTTTTTTCAGATTTGTCGAGACTCGTAAAGATTCGCGCAGACCTGTCCCGAAGAATTGAGGGATTCGCGTTTTCTGTCCGATAACTCAAGCAGAACGCCGGAAGTTTCTGAGCAGCCGTTTTTGCTCACGCGGAGTTCGTGTGCGAAAAAACCGCTCCTCGAAAACTTGTCCCGAAGGCATGTCCCGCAGAATTGAGGGAATTGAGGGATGACAGCGCAACATGAGTAATCATACGCGCACCGACGGATCCGTCGCGATGGTTTGTCCGCGCGCAAATGCAAACCCGCGCCGCAGCGCCAGCTTGTTAGCTTCCAACTTGGCGCGATGCCGCGCGCTCACGTGATCTTCCAACACCTTGTCCATCGTTTCGAGCGCGACGACGCCGGTCGCCGCAATGAGCGCGCCAAGCATGACGACGTTGGCAATTTGCGGCGCGCCCAGTTCGTCGGCAATCGCCTTTGCGGGCAGCGCGATTTCTTGAATGTCGGTACGCGCGCTGCGCTGTTCGATCAACGTCGCATCGAGAATCAGCACGCCGCCGGGTTTCACCAACGGCGCATATTTCGCCAGCGACGGGGGATTGAGCACCAAGGCGGCGGAGGGATTGCGCACCACCGGCGAGCCAATCTCTTCGTCCGAAACAATGACCGTGCAGTGCGCCGTGCCGCCGCGCATTTCGGGACCGTACGACGGAATCCACGTCACGTGCTGGTCTTGTTCCAGCGCCGCGTAGGCGAGCAGCTGTCCTGCAAACAAGACGCCTTGCCCGCCGAATCCGCTGATAACAATTTCGTGATGCATATTCACACCTTTAACGCCTTGACGTTCTCGGCAATTTTGAAATCTCCTAACGGAAAGTACGGAATCATTTTGTCTTTGATGTATGCGAGCGCTTCCACCGGTGTCATGCCCCAGTTGATCGGACACGACGAAAGAACTTCGACCAGCGCGAACCCCATTTCCTGCTGCTGCACTTGAAATGCGGTCTTGATTGCTTTTTTCGTTTGATTGATGTGCCCCGGGTCATGTACCGAGCGTCGCACGATATAACTCGCGCCGCCGACCGTCGCCAATAATTCTGCCATCCGCAGTGGATAACCCATCGTTTCTACATCGCGTCCGGCAGGCGATGAAGTCGTCTTCATGCCCGGCAAGGTGGTCGGCGCCATCTGTCCGCCAGTCATGCCATAGACGCCGTTATTGACGAAAATCACGGTAAAATTTTCGCCGCGCGTCGCCGCGTGCACGATTTCCGCCAGCCCGATGGACGCGAGATCGCCGTCGCCTTGATACGTAAACACGGTGCGCTTGGGATGCACGCGTTTGATGCCCGTCGCCATCGCGGGCGCGCGCCCGTGCGCGGCTTCGGCAAAATCGCAGTCGAAATAGTTGTACGCAAACACCGAACAGCCCACCGACGCGACGCCGATGGTGTTTTCGCGTAAATCCATTTCCTGCAACACTTCGGCGACGAGACGCTGGACGATGCCGTGCGTGCAGCCGGGGCAGTAATGGGTGATTACGGGCGTCAATGTGTGCGGGCGTTCATATACAATTTGAAGTGAATCGGTCAACATCGTCGTATAAATTCGAAATTCAAAAATCAAAATTCAAATGCGTCGTTCTCCAGCGCACGAATTTTGAATTTCAAATTTCGAATTTCAAATTTTCAACACGTATACGCCACGTCCAAAACGTCGCGCTCTTGGTCCGTCTCGTTGGGCAGCATCATGGGCATATATTTTTCAATCTGCGCGAGGATTTCATCGGGCAGCGGTACGATTCCGCCCATCGTGCCGAAAAAGTGTACATCCGCATCGCGTTCCACCGCGAGTTGTACATCTTGCACCATCTGTCCCGCGCTCATTTCGACGACGAGAAATTGGTGGACGTGGTACGAAAGTTCCGTGAGGCGTTTTTCGGGAAAGGGATACAAACTGAGCGGGCGAAACAAGCCGACCTGCAAGCCGCGCGCCCGCGCTTCTTTGACGGCGGTCTGCGCAATACGCGCTGCGGAACCGAACGCGACGATGACCAAATCGGCGTTGTCCGTGTGCTGTTCGACGCAACGCACCTCGTTCGCGCGAATCGCCGCGTCCTTTTCCGATAACGCGCGATTCATGTGCTCCAATTCTTCGGGCAGCAAAAAGAGTGACGAGTTAAAGCGCCGCGGGCGGTTCACCGCGCCCGTCAATTCCCAACCGCGATCGTGGGCGCGAATTTCGCGCAGGGGCGGCATTTCGACGGGTTCCATCATTTGCCCGATGTTGCCGTCAATCGCCAGGATCACAATGGCGCGATATTTTTCGGCGAGGTCGAACGCGCCGTACGTTAGATCCACCGCTTCTTGGACCGTCGCGGGCGCGAGCACAATCGGATGATAATCGCCGTGCCCCCCCCCCTTGGTCATTTGAAAATAATCGGCTTGCGTCGGCGCGAGATTGCCGAGGCCGGGTCCGCCGCGCATCACATTCACCACCACGCAGGGCGCCTGGGACGCGGCAATGTACGACAGTCCTTCTTGCATCAGCGAAAACCCCGGCGAGGAGGACGAGGTCATGGTGCGTGCGCCCGCAACCGCCGCGCCGTACACCATGTTGATTGCCGCGAGCTCGCTTTCGGCTTGCAAAAAAACGCGATTGCCGCCAAAGCTGTTTTTCAGCCCGGGCAATCGCGTCGCCAGATATTCCAACAATTCGGTTTGGGGTGTAATCGGATAGCCGAAATATGCCTCCAACCCTGCGCGCACCGCGGCTTCCGCGATGGCTTCGTTGCCTTTCCACAATTGCTTCGCCATTGAAGCAGCTCCTCAGAATGTGACGGGTGACAAGTGACGGGTGACGGGGAAACATCAGCGCGTCACTTGTCATCTGTGTAATCAAGCAAATTGCTCGAGCAGAAACACAAAGGGCAACAGGATTCCAATTTGAACCTCTCTGCGGCTCTGCGTCTCCGCGTGAAATGTTAAACCGTTTGCACTGCCGTCGCGCCTTTGCGTTGTAACATTGGCGCTGCCCACAAGTACAGCGCGCCAAGTGCAAACAGCGCGACGAGTAAACCGACAATCCAACTGATCACCGGAATCAGCGACACGAGTGAGAGCAGAATCAAGCCGACGCTAAAGGCAATATACCGATTCTGCGCCCACTGCGGCTGCACGCGTTCCAGCAGCCAGCGTCCGCCAAAATAACTCACGACAATCGGCGCAATATACGAGACAAAGACATAATAGCCGACCGCCAACACTCCGAACAACACACTGCCGATAAAGAGACTCGCCCACGAGAGCGCGCTCAAGGTCAAAATGCCAAACACAATCGCGAGGATCACCACTACGATCACCAACAGGATGAGCGCGACGAAATAGCCGAGGACCACCAAGATGCCGCGCCCGAAACTGCCCAATGGTTTCGCCTGAATAAATTCTGCCATGCGCTGAATCCATTTGGGCAACAGCCACAGCACGAGCAGTCCGACCAAAAGCAAAACGATGAACCGGCGCAGGGCATCCAGAAAATATTCGACCGTCTGCTGGGTTTGCTGTTGCTGCACCTGTTCCGGTGTCAGGGCGGTGCTTTTGCCTTCCGTCTCGGGCACGGGCGTTTGCTGCACCACCGGTCCGCTCACCTTTGCACCTTCTGGAACTTGGACCGGGCGCTGCGATTCGTAAATCAAGTCGCCGCCGATTTTTGCCGTCGGCGCGATGGTCAACCCCGTGGGCACACTCGGCACGGCAACCGTTGACGCGGGCATAAACGTCGTCGGCGACGGTCCCGCGTTGCTGTC
Organism: Chloroflexota bacterium; assembly: GCA_016209205.1. GTDB lineage: Bacteria > Chloroflexota > Anaerolineae > UBA4142 > SHND01 > SHND01. Next base: position 3,441 of record JACQWQ010000072.1, on the reverse strand, counting down.
ACTGCCGACACTGACGCGCACGTTGCGCCCGACCGTGCCACTGATTTGAATTCCATTTGCGCTCGCAATGACATCATGCTGCACCGTACCGGCGAGCAGCGCCTGATACGCGCCAAAAAGTAAATCGCCCCCAACCACACTGCTCGGTTTCGTTTCGAGTGAAAATGCGCCGACCAGCGCGCTGCGCGCGATATTTGCCTTGTCGCCAAACACAACGGCTTGACCGCCGACGCGTGCCGTGTCGCCCACTGCGCCATTCACAATCACGGTCTGCGCGCCTGCAATCACGTCACGGTCCACCGTGCCATTGATCGTCACTGTGCCGCCGAACGCATACACGTCGCCCTTGATCGTACCGTCAATAATGATTTCGTCCGCCGTAACATACAAATCGTCATTGATTACCTGATCGGAACCAATGACGACGCGTGTGCCGCTGCGAAAATCGGCGGCATAAACGGAGGGGGTTGCCACTCCGAGCAGCACGATCAAACACAATCCAATCAAACCAACCAGTCTCAATCGCATTTTCGCTACGCCGCGTTTTCCCGTTTCGGTTTTCATCTTTGCCTCCTTTTTTGGGGTACCTTGTGGAAATCGCTTGCGCACACACTTACGCTTCCCGTCAAGGGAACGTTACGCCGCGACGGCGTGTTTGAGCCGCGCCTCGCGATACACCGTGATCGCGGCATCGGGACAAATCGTTGCACATAACAAACAACCGGTACATAACGAATGCGGGTCGGTGTACAAAGCCGGACGATAACCGCGCGGCGTAAAATAATCCGCGGTCGTGATCAAATGCTTGGGGCAAACCATCGTGCAAAGCTCGCAGCCCTTACAGCGGTTCTCGTCAATCCGAATCGCGCCACGCATAATGTTCTCTCCTGTGAGATTGAATCGCGCGCAACCGCCTTGTTGCGCGCCGCACATCGTCCACCTTTGTTCCCCCTTATTTTAACACGCTTTTGTATTATTTCGCGACAAAAATCAGTCAGGAACTGGTCAAAAGCACCAACATAATCGGATACAGAGTTTTGACGCAATTCAGACAAAGACGCGGGATAATCAAGTGGGTAGCTTTCGTATGGGTTCGGAGGAACTTCGGTGGAATCACGCGTCATCCACCACGCGATCAAGAATCAAGTGGGTAGCTTTCGTATGGGTTCGGAGGAACCCCGCTGTTGAATTGACTCTCAATGAGGAGAGAATATGCATACTTTATGGGAACATCGTTATGCGCAGCGCACGGAACGCATGTCGGGTTCCGCCATTCGTGAATTGTTAAAGCTGACCGAACAACCCGACACGATTTCATTTGCAGGCGGTTTGCCCGCGCCCGAGATTTTTCCGGTCCAAGAATTTCTTGCCGCGACCGAACGCGTCTTGCACGGCGAGAACGGCGCGCTGGCGCTGCAATACAGTACGACCGACGGCTATCGCCCGCTGCGCGAAATGATCGCACGGCATTCCCTACGTTACGGCATTCAAGTGAACGCGGACAATGTTTTGATTACGTCCGGATCGCAGCAAGCGCTCGATCTGTTGGGGAAAATTTTTATCAATCGCGGCGACCGCATCTTGGTCGAAGCGCCGACCTATCTCGGCGCGCTGCAAGCGTGGAATGCGTACGGCGCGGAATACGTGCCCGTGCCGATGGACGAAAACGGCATGAACACGGACGAATTGGAACAAGCTCTCCGCACCGGACCGAAATTCATCTACGTCTTGCCCAATTTCCAAAATCCGACCGGCGTCACGCTTTCACTCGAACGACGCGCGCGGTTGGTCGAATTGGCAGAACGTTACGGCGTGCCGATTGTCGAAGATGACCCGTACGGGCAATTGCGCTATGAAGGCGACCACTTGCCGTCGCTCGTCAACCTCGACGCACAGCTGCAGGGCCACTGCGAGCTGAACTATACGGGCAACGTCATTTACCTGAGCACATTCAGCAAAATTCTCGCGCCCGGCATTCGCGTCGCGTGGGTGATTGCGCCGCCGAATGTGATACACAAACTGGTGTTGGCAAAACAGGGCACGGATTTACAGACCGCCACCTTGAATCAAATGGTCACTTTTGAAATGGCGCGCGGCGGTTTTCTCGACCGGCACATCCAAACCATTCGCGAAGTGTACAGCGCGCGCCGCGACGCGATGCTCAGCGCGATGCAGGAACATTTCCCCCACGCCGTCCACTGGACCAAGCCGGAGGGCGGTCTATTCTTGTGGGGCATTTTGCCCGAAGGGGAAAACGCGCGGCATGTGTTGGAAGCGGCACTTCGAGAAAAAGTGGCGTTTGTGCCGGGCGCGCCGTTCTATCCGAACGGTCGTGGTGAAAACACGATGCGCCTGAATTTTTCCAACATGCCGATTGTCAAAATCCACGACGGCATCGCGCGGCTGGGCCAAGTGTTGCAGCGCGAATTGGGCGAAGTCGAATTGGAAGAGGTCATCGCATAGTACCTGTCCACTGAAATGTTTGCACAAAAAGCAAAGATTTTCTAACCGCGAATCTACGCCAATCTACGCGAATCGGGATGCGAAAAAATTCGCGTAGATTGGCGTAGAACCCCGAAGGATTGAGGGATTCGCGGTTTCCTGTTTGGTTTCGGCTTGTCCGAGTTAGGGTGTTCAAAGGCAGTTGGACTGCCGTTCGCGGGTCGCAGTGTATTGCTCTTTGACACGAGCAACTTGCTCCCGAACATGCGGGGCTGGCTGGCTGGATAATTGGGTTTCTGTATTGGTGTACGGGACCTGTGCGCGTCTCACACGCGCACAGGTCTTTTTTCTTCAAGACCCTATTTCGTTTGCAGTAGCATAGCCCCTTGTGGGCGTCGAACTCAGCATACACGCGCACAAGGCACTATGCTACAGCCCGCAAATCAATCTGGAATTCGCCCTAAAAAGGATTCGATAGGATGAAGGCGATGTGCGATGTAGGCGATGGGAATATATCGCACATCGCCTTCATCGCACATCATAATTAACAGGATTAACCGGATTATGCTAAAGTGGCGGTCTATTCCATGCGGTGCGGTGAGAGATGGGTTCACGCGACGAAGGTTGGGTCATCGGACAATTCATCATTGTTGCGGCGATTCTGGGTTCCACGTTTATCACGCGCCTGGAACTGCCGTTTTTTGTTCCACTCGTCGGCGGCGCGCTGTTGGTCGTCGGCGGCATGATTGCAGGTTTGGGGCTGCTGTCTCTCGGTTCCAATCTGACGCCCTTGCCAAAGCCAAAAGGCAACAATCATTTTCTCGTCACGTCCGGTGTTTATAGCATCGTGCGTCATCCCATTTATTCCGGGGTCGCGTTGGCTGCGCTCGGTTGGACGTTGTGGTGGGGCACACTGCTCGGGATTGCGCTCGCGATTGTGCTGTTTATTTGGTTCGATCTGAAATCGCGCCGCGAAGAAAAATGGCTCGTCGAAAAATA
>JACQWQ010000193.1 GCA_016209205.1 Chloroflexota bacterium | reverse complement strand
GAGGAATCGAAGGAACGGCTGCACAGGACTTGTCATATCGAGCGGGTTTCGAGCGCAGTCGAGAAAGATATCTCACTCCGTTCGATATGACAGTCCTGAGCCCATACAGCCCCTGCGGGCTGACCATCTCAGAATGACAATCTTGCGTAAGGTGAGTGAAATAAATCTTTATTGAAGGGGCGGAGAACATTAGACGTGGCGATTTTATGCTGCTCATTGTTTTGGCCGGATTGCCCGGCACAGGTAAGAGTACGATTGCCGAAGAGCTTGGAAAACAGCTGGGCATTCCAGTGTTTGCCAAAGATTGGCTCGAAGCGACGCTCCGGCGCTGTGAATTGCGCGCCGCTGACAAAAAACACAGTTGGGGTCATGCCGGTTATGAATTGCTGACGGTGCTTGCCGAGCGACAATTGCATTTGGGGCAATCGGTGATCCTGGACAGTGTTGCCAGCATCGAACCGATTCGTCAGCAATGGCGCGCTTTGGCGAATCAATATCGCGCGGCGTGGTGTGTCATCGAATGTATGTGGTCGGATGAAAGTGCGCACCGCAAACATCTGGTCAATCGTCAACGTCATATTCCGGGCTGGCACGAATTGGAATGGAACGAGGTCGAGCGCGTAAAAGCATATTATGCGCCGTGGAATGAAGCGCGTCTGATTCTCGACGCGGCGAATCCGTTCGAGCAGAATATCGCGGCTGCGCTCGAATTTATCCAAGGCAAAAATTCATGAGCACTTTCACGGAAGCTCCTGCCTATCGCGCGCTCCAAGCGCACCATGACGCGATGCGCAATGTCCATCTGCGCGAATTGTTTGCGAACGACGCAACGCGCGGCGAACGTTTGACGCTTGACCCTTCATTGCATTCAGGGCAGGCAGTTTTAGGATTGTATTTCGATTATTCCAAACAGCGCGTCACCGACGAAACCTTGAAGTTGCTCATCGCGCTGGCGCACGAACGCGGCGTGGCGGAAAAACGCGACGCGATGTTTCGCGGCGACAAAATCAATGTCACCGAAAAACGCGCGGTGCTGCACATTGCACTGCGCGCGCCGCGCGACGCGGTGATTCTGGTGGACGGCGAAAATGTCGTGCCGCAAGTGCACGCGGTGTTGGACAAAATGAGCGCGTTCTCGAATCGCGTGCGCGGCGGCGAATGGCTGGGCGCGACGGGCAAACGGATTCGCAATGTCGTCAACATCGGCATTGGCGGCAGCGACCTCGGTCCGGTCATGGCGTACGAAGCGTTGAAACATTACAGCGCGCGTGACATGACCTTTCGGTTTGTGTCGAATGTGGACGGGACCGATTTTGCCGAAGCCGTACAGGATTTGAACGCGGAGGAAACCTTGTTCATCGTAGCGTCCAAAACCTTCACGACGCTCGAAACGATGACGAACGCGCAAACCGCGCGGAATTGGTTCTTGGCGCGCATTGGCGACGAAAGCGCGATTGCGAAACACTTTGTCGCGGTTTCGACGAATCAAGCCCAAGTAGAAAAATTCGGCATTGACCCCGCGAACATGTTTGGTTTTTGGGATTGGGTCGGCGGGCGCTATTCGATGGATTCGGCGATTGGTTTGTCTACGATGCTCGCTATCGGTCCCGGAAATTTCCGCGACATGCTCGACGGTTTCCACGCGATGGACGAACATTTTCGCACCGCGCCGTTTGAACAAAATCTGCCCGTGCTGATGGGTTTGCTCGCGGTGTGGAACAATAATTTCTTGAACGCGGAAACGGTCGCCGTTTTGCCGTACGAGCAATATCTGAAACGCTTTCCCGCGTATTTGCAGCAGTTGACGATGGAATCGAACGGCAAGCGCGTCACGCGGCAAGGCGAAATGATCACGTACCAAACGGGTCCGATTTATTGGGGCGAGCCGGGGACGAACGGGCAACATTCGTTTTATCAGTTGATCCATCAAGGCACGAGATTGATTCCCTGTGATTTTATCGCGTTCAGTCAAACGTTGAACCCATTGCCGCCGCATCATGATTTGTTGATGGCGAATGTGTTGGCGCAGGCGGAAGCGTTAGCATTCGGTAAAACGGCGGATGAAGTGCGCGCGGAAGGCATACCGGAATGGCTGGTGCCGCATCGCGTGTTTCCGGGCAATCGCCCTTCGACGACGATTCTAGCGGACAAACTCGACCCCGCAACGTTGGGCAAACTGGTCGCGCTGTACGAGCACAGTGTTTTTGTGCAGGGCGTGATTTGGGACATTGACTCGTTCGACCAGTGGGGCGTCGAGTTGGGCAAGGTGCTGGCAAAGAAAATCATTGGAGAACTGGAGACCGGAGACGCGGAATTGAGACACGACAGTTCGACGAACGCGTTGATTCGGAAATATCGGAAGGCGCGGGGTGCGTGGAACGTGAAACAGCCTGCCCCGAAGAATTGAGGGGTGAAGCGTGAAACGTAGTGACGAATTCATTCGTTCTGCGTTCGTCAAACGTGAAACGTGAGACCTGAGACCTGAGACGTGAGACCTGAGACGTGAAACGATACGCGATATGCGATATGCGATACGCGAGGAGCCAAGATGAAAATTGCAATGGGCGCGGACCATGCAGGCGCGGAATTGAAAAATGAGTTGATTGCCGTCGTGCGCGCGTTGGGACACGAGGCGATTGATTTTGGCGGCGACGGCAGCGACAAGACGGACGATTATCCGCAATACGCGGAAAAAGTCGGTGAAGCGGTTCACACCGGGCAAGCGGAACGCGGCATTTTGGTGTGCGGCAGCGGCGTTGGCGTTTCCGTCGCGGCAAACAAAATTCCGGGCGTGCGCGCGGCAGTGTGTCACGATACGTACTCGGCGCACCAAGGCGTCGAGCATGACGATATGAATGTGCTGGTGTTGGGCGGGCGCATCGTCGGCGCGGCGCTCGCGAACGAATTGGTGCGCGCGTTTCTCGCCGCGAAATTTTCCGGCGAGCCGCGCCACGTGCGGCGCTTGAATCAGGTGCGCGTCATAGAGGAGCGTTACGCAAAATGATTTTGGCAGGCGACATTGGCGGCACCTCCACGCGGTTGGCATTGTTCGAAGTCCGCGGCGGACAACTGGCGCAAATCCTGAGTGAAAAATTTTCAAGCCGCGCCTACAAGGGCTTGAACGAAATTGTCAGTGAATTCATGCGCGCGAATCCGATCAAAGTGGAGCACGCGGCGTTTGGCATTGCCGGTCCGGTGCGCAAGGGACGCGTCGAGGCGACGAATCTGCCGTGGGTCGTGGACGCGGCAGCGCTGGCGAGTGAACTGGTGACGGCGAACGTGAGTTTGTTGAATGATTTGGAAGCCAACACGTACGGCATTTTTGAATTGGCGCCCAAAGATTTCGCGGTCATCAATCCCGGCAGTCCCGCCGAAGGCGGAAATATCGGCGTGATTTCCGCGGGCACGGGCTTGGGCGAAGCGGGCGCGACGTGGGACGGCGCGCGTTTTATCGTATTTGCGACCGAAGGCGGGCACGCGGATTTTGCGCCGCGCGATGAATTGGAGATTGATTTGCTGTTGTACGTGCAGAAACGGCTCGAAGGACGCGTGAGCTATGAACGCTTGTTGTCGGGACCGGGACTGTACACGATTTATGAATTCTTGCGCGACACGGAACGGGGTGTGGAAGAAGCGTGGCTGCGCGACGAACTGGGAGACAATGATGCAGCGGCGTTGATCGGGCAGTATGGCATGGAGGGCAAGAGCGAATTGTGCATGCGCGCGTTGGATTTGTTTGTTTCGATCTACGGCGCGGAGGCGGGCAACCTCGCGTTGAAACTGATGGCGTCACGCGGTATTTTTGTGGGGGGGGGGATCGCGCCGAAAATTCTGACGAAAATGCAAAGCGGGTTGTTCATGGATGCATTCAGCGCCAAGGGCCGTTTTGAAGAGCTGCTGCGCGCGATTCCGGTGCGGGTGTTGTTGAATGACCAAGCGGCATTGTTGGGCGCGGCGCGTTACGCGGGCTTGCAGGCGGGTCTGGAGAGATAGAGAGATAGAGTGATAGAGTGATGGAGTGATGGAGTGATAGAGTGATGGAGTGATAGAGTGATGGAGTGATGGAGTGATAGAGTGATGGAGTGATGGAGTGATGGAGTGATTGGCGATACGCGATTGGCTATCAGCCATCTGCTATCAGCCATCTGCTACCCGCGATATGCGAATTGTTTTCCTCTTTGACGTGGACAATACGCTGCTCGATACCGACCGTGTCACGGCGGACGTGCGGCGTTTTTTGTCGCAGCAAATCAGCCCGGAAGAACAGCAGCACTATTTTGCGATTTTTGAGGAGCTGCGCGCGGAACTCGGCTATGCGGATTATTTGGGCGCGCTGCAGCGGTACCGTTTGGCGCATCCGCACCACACCGAGATCATGCATGTTTCACTGTACTTGCTCAACTATCATTTCGCCGAGCGTCTTTTCCCCGGCGCGCTCGATGTGATCGAATACGTCAAACAATTCGGCGCGGCGGTCATTCTTTCGGACGGCGATGTCGTCTTTCAACCGTGCAAGATTGAGAGTGCGGGACTGTTGAACGCATTCGACGGCAACGTTCTGATTTTTGTGCACAAGGAAATGGAACTGGACGCGGTGCAGGAAAAATTTCCGGCAGACCATTACGTGATGGTGGACGACAAACTGCGCATTCTGGATGCGATGAAGCAAGCGTGGGGCGCGCGTTTGACGACGGTCTGGGTGCGGCAGGGGCATTACGCGCGCGAGCCAAGACATTTGCAAGGGTACCGCGCGGCGGATGTGACACTGGAGCAGATCGCGGATTTGATGGAGTATGATGTAGAAAAGTTATTGGAAGCGACGCGTTCCGCGTAGGGGATATTGTTTCGGATCCATGTAGAAAAAATCGAATAGATAGATTGCTCGGGGGATTGAAAGGAGGCGCCGCGACGCGTTTTGGATTTTTGATAATGCTGCAAGAGTTGATTCAAGGAGGACTCGGAGGCATGACTCGAAAGGCGCTCTTTGTGCGTACGGAACGAACGCCGTTTCGTTCTACCTTGAAGATTGAGGTGGGGGCAAGGCGCGCATGGCAAGGTGAACGAGAATTGCAGTTGACACGCTTGGAATTCGACGTTTTGGAATATGTGGCGCGGCGCGCCGGACAGGTAGTAAAGTATGAGGAACTATGGATGTGTGTTTGGAAAGGAAACGAAAATTTTGGCGCAGCCGAGCAATGCACAGTGCGGGAGGTGCTCAAGCGGCTGCGGCGAAAATTAAAGGATGGCGCGTCCATTTGCGATGGTTTGACCATCGTGCGCGGCGTTGGGGTGCGCGCCGCGGCGGAGTGTGTGGAGGTCATTGAATAGGTGAGTCATGGGCAGTCCGGCAGAGATGGGACTGCCCATTTTTTGTTCCGAAATTGTTCCGAAATTGTTCCAAAGTTGTTCCGAAATTTTAATGCACGCGCGGCACAAAGCGTGTATAGTATCGGCGGCGACTGTGTTGGAAAAATCCAGTAAGTGAGGCAACCATGAAACGAATCGTGAATCTGATTCAAATTGTGTTGGGGGGCATCGGGTTGGTGGCGTTGGTGGTGCTGTTGAACGGGATGTTCCAGCAGCAAGCCGCCGTGACGGCGGCGCGGCGCACGCCAACGGCGGCGTCGTTCAAGCCGACGCCGAAAGCGACGAAACCGGCGAAAGTGGATTGGGAAAATGCGACGCTGGAGCAGATCCAGTTTGGCAAGACGCGGACGATTTTGAAACAGAACGCGCAGATCAAGATCTGGTCGTGGCTGCCGGACAATCGGCGGTTGTTGATCGAACTTGAAGATCCCCAATCGCCAGAAGTTACCGCACATTTTCGGATTGTCACGCTGGATGTCAAGACCGGCGAAATAGTGGAATATGGACGCCGTCGTGACGAGGGTTCGCCACCCTTGTGGATCGCAGAAACAAAGAGCGTTGTTTTCACATGGGATACCTTTCCCGGCGGGCAACACGAAATTCGTTTGGGACGTGCTGGCGGACAAGTACAAACCATCGCCAAGGGTTTTGCCGGATTGAGTGTTCAACCCGGAACAGACAACATCTATTATCTTCTGGTTAGTGCACAGCCCAATGCGTTGCGTTTGACACAAGCCAGCCAACCCGAACTCGCTCCACAAATTCCCTTTGCGCATCTCTCTTTGCCGTGGGGCGGAGCAGAAATTGATCCGCAAGGAAAACGGCTTGTAATCATCGGACGCCCGGATTTCCAAATCCTCGATCTGGAGAGCGGCGAACTGCAAATCTATCCGGTGGCTAAACAACGGTCATCCGAATTACCTCCTGTTTGGGCGATGAGCGGCGCATGGAATCCCGATGGAAAAAACTTGGCGGTCACGCTGGGCGCAAATTTCGATCATGGTCCCTCCTTTAGCCAATTGGCGCTGTTTGATCCCGGAAGCGGCCAAGTCCAAGACCTAAAATTACCCACGCGGTGGGTGTATGAATACGAGTGGAGCCCCAAGGGGCGATTTCTGTTGGCAAAGGGTGGAGACCCCAAGACAGGAGATCTCTATCCGGATTCTTTTTGGCTTGTAGACCCCCGAGACGCCACGTTCAAGCAGCTCAAGTATTTTCCTCAAGTGAAGGATTCGACATCTACCTTGATGGCATGGAGCGCCAAAGGACAACTGGCGTGGGTCCAAAATGTGCCGGAAGGTCTTGGCATCGCCATCACGCAAGTGAGACCCGGGAGATAAATTCATGCAAAACCACAAACTCTTCAAAAGTCTTGGCGCAGCGATTTGCTTTGTTATCAGCTTGGCAGCCGTTTACGGACTCGCTGCTGCATCCAGACCTGCCACACCTCCCACCACAATCCAAGTGAATATGTATAAATTGGTTGAAGGAGGGGGCGCGCCTATCTACGTGAATGATACGCCTGCTGCTTGCAGCATAACGGATAACCGAGATAAGTGGGGTTGTACCGCCTTCTACCAACCCACGAATGCGAGCACGCCTCTCCGCGCTACGGTCGTTCCCTATCCCTATGGCAGTACGGCTGCCCCGCAAATTTCGTTTGAAAACGATTACCTGAAGAATGTCGTGCCGGGGGAGATGGAAGCGAGCATTGCCCCAAGCGTGGCGCTCCAAGCCCAAGCGATCGCGGCGCGCTCGTATGGTTGGAACAAGAGCGGTGACTTGGATAATTCTACGAACAGGCAATTGTTCGTGCCCTATCGGTTCGAGTATTTGCGCGTGGAGGGCGGCGATACCGGACACAATCCCACCACTACGCCAACGCCTAACGTGAGCAATTGCGCCTCGATCAGTTCCACAGGCAATACACATTATCAGCGCACTGTCTGTGACGCAATTCATGCGACCGCAGGCGAATACATCACTGCTAGCGGCGTTAGCACACCTGCGTTTGCAGAATTTTCGAAGGACGCCTATCTGAATACCAATGCGGGAGGGCAATCCTATTTGAAAGCTGTAACCGATACAATCAGTTATGATGGCGCGATTCCGACAATCGTGGCACAGTACAATGCGCACGGGCACGGGATGAGTCAGAATGGCGCAATGCGTTGGGGGCATGGGAATGCAAGCCGGTCAGGCACTGGGGCTGCGTGGAGCGTCAAATGGGATTCGCCAAAACAAATCCTCACCCACTATTACACGGGCATAGACCTTCGCGATGGCAGCGACACGGTGCTCACGCCGCCGCGGCGCTGGAATTGGCTGCAACAACAAGGGATTCCAGACACGCTCTCGATGCAGGACGGCGCATTTGTGACCCTCCAGATTCAGAACACGGGCACGGAAGCGTGGGGCAACGGCGCCTATAGCATTTGGTACCGCTGGTGTCAAACGGACGGGACCTCCTGTGCGGACTATGCTTCGAGCGCGGACTGGGCGCCGAATAGCCCTTTGTATAGCGATGATCCAAATGCGATTCAGGTGAACCCCGGGGAAACGATTGGGGAAGCGTATGCCTATGTCTGGCCGGACGAGGCGTTGGGTACCGGCGCCAAGCGGCTGGTCATAGATCTGTGTACCAGTCTGGAAATCGGGTTCCGAAAAAAGCCGGAGGAAAGTATGGCGCAATGGCAAAAGCGCCTGCGCCAAGCGCAGAAACAGTTCCAGCGCCAGCAGCCCCAAACGACGTGGGAATGTTTTGGGAACCAGAGTCCGCAGTGGTTCACGTATCAGAAGGATATCAATATAACTCAATGAGCACGAAAAAAGAGACGCCCCCGCGAGAGGGCGTCCCTTTTTAGTTGTTGTGATGTTTCCCGCGATACGCGATCAGCCACGCTTGCGCGGCGTTGGGGTGCGCGCCGCAGCGGAGCGTGTCGAGGTAATCGAATAGGTGAGCCATGGACAGTCCGGCAGAGAGAGGGCTGCCCATTTTTTTGTTCCGAAATTGTTCCGAAATTTTAATGCACGCGCGATGGAAATCCTGTATAGTAGCGGCGGCGGGGGCGGAAAAAATTTTTCACGCGCGAGGTGAGTATGAAACGAATCGTGAATCTGATTCAAATTGTGTTGGGGGGCATCGGGTTGGTGGCGTTGGTGGTGCTGTTGAACGGGATGTTCCAGCAGCAAGCCGCGGTGACGGCGGCGCGGCGCACGCCGACGGCGGCATCGTTCAAGCCGACGCCGAAAGCGACGAAACCGGCGAAAGTGGACTGGGAGAACGCGACGCTGGAGCAAATCAAGTTTGGCAAGACGCGCACGATCCTGAAACAAAACGCGCAGATCAAAATCTGGTCATGGCTGCCGGATAATCGGCGGTTGTTGCTGGAACTTCTCGACCCTGAAGCCAAAGACGTAGAGTCTGCGTTTCGTATTATTACACTTGACGTCAAAACTGGCGAAATTGTGGAATATGGGAGACGCGGTGATGGAGCCACGGCACCAGAGTTAATTGAACAAACTGAAAGCGCCGTCTATCTTTATTCTAATTGGCAGACTGGTCAAGGTCCCCAAACTCGAATCGGCGGTACCGATGGGAAAGTACAACAGATGACAGAGGGCTATGCTGCATACAGTGTTCACCCTAGGACAGGAGAGATATATTACCGCGTTGCAGGCACGCAGCCAAACTCTTTGCGTTTGCTTGATCCTAGTCAGCATGAGTTGACACCAAGGATTCTGTTTCCCTCGTTGTCATTACCACCTGGGTCGCCGCTGATTGACCCAAAAGGACGCACAATGGCGATTGTGGGAAGTCCAGAGTGGGGCATGCTCAATCTGGTGACTGGTCAATTTCAAGCGTTTGCCGTTGCCGCCCAAGTGAAAAATGGCACGGCGACAGGCACGTCGAGCGAAAAATGGAGTCCAAACGGCAAGCAAATTGCTTTTACGTTTACGCAGGATCCCAATTTCGATATCGCGCTAGTTCCACCCTTGTCGTTGTTTGATGCAACCACGGGCAAAGTTCAGTCTGCCAAGCTGCCGATTCCGGGAGTGGTGGAATTCG
>JACQWQ010000192.1 GCA_016209205.1 Chloroflexota bacterium | reverse complement strand
CGATGTGCGATGTAGGCGATGTGCGATGTATTCCCATCGCCTACATCGCACATCGCCTACATCGCAAGTCCCTTCAGAATGACAGTTGGAAGTTTCTGAGCAGGAGCGGTTTTTGCGACGAGAAATCTCAGTGGCTGCAAACCGAGATTTCTCGCAAAACTTGTCCCTTCAATGCTTCAGGGCAGGCTCTGAAAAATGAAGGAACGGCTGCACAGGACTTGTCATATCGAGCGGAGCGAGATATCTCACTCCGTTCGATATGACAGTCCTGAGCCCATACAGCCCCTGCGGGCTGACCATCTCGCAATGACATTCAATGCGTAAGGTGAGATCATAAACCAGAAATCATAAATCCACTCACCGAGGTTACTATGAAAAAAGGTAGAATTCTAACGGGCGACCGCCCGACCGGACAATTGCACTTGGGCAATTACGTCGGCACACTGGCGAATCGCGTCAAGTTGCAGGACGAATACGAATTGATTTTGCTCGTCGCGGACTATCATTCGCTCACGCGCAAAATTGACAAGGAGCACATTCTGGACACGCGCCAAGCGGTGCGCGACGTGGTGCTGGACAATCTCGCCGTCGGCATAGACCCGGAAAAAACCATTTACTATGTCCAGTCCGATGTGCCGAGTGTGTGCGAATTGCACTTATTATTTTCGATGCTGACGACCACGCCGCGTCTCGAACGCGTGCCGTCCTTGAAAGAAATCATGGATGCGGAACATATCGAACAGCCGTCGTACGGTTTGCTCGGTTATCCCGTTTTGCAAGCCGCCGACATTTTGCACGTACGCGCGAATCTCGTGCCCGTCGGCAAAGACCAGGCATCGCACGTCGAAGTGACGCGCGAGATTGCGCGCCGTTTCAATTTCTTGTACGGCGACGTATTTCCCGAACCCGACGCGTTGATCGGCGAAGTGCCGACATTGATGGGGACAGACGGCAGCGGTAAAATGTCCAAATCGCGCGGCAACGCGATTTTTCTCGCCGACGATGCGGAAACGATTCGCCAAAAAGTGCGCAACATGTACACCGACCCGACGCGTATTCGCGCGGACATTCCCGCGAATCCCGAAGGCAATCCGGTATTTCAATACCACGACGCGTTCAATCCCAACAAAGACGAGGTCGAAGATTTGAAAGCGCGCTATCGCGCGGGCCAAGTCGGCGATGTCGAAGTGAAAAATAAATTGAACGCCGCGTTGCAAACGTTCCTCGAACCCGTGCGCGAGCGCCGCAATTATTACGCGTCACGCCCACATTTGGTAGACGAAATTCTCGCGGCGGGCGCGGCTCAAGTAAAACCGATGTCCGAAGAGACGGTGCGTTTGGCGCGCGAGGCGATGGGGCTAAGTAGTGCGATAGTGCGATAGTGCAATGGTGCGATAGTGCGATTTGCGACACGCGATGCGCGATACGCGATGCGCGATACGCGATGCGCGATACGCGATGCGCGATACGCGATTTGCCAATGACCAACCCACTCTTTGAAAAAATCTATGCGCTCGCGCGCCACATCCCGTACGGCAGGGTGACGACGTACGGTCAACTCGGCGCGATGTGCGGCATCAGCGATTCGCGCACGGTGGGCGATGCGATGAACGCGTCGCCGGGCGATGTGCCGTGGCAGCGCGTCATTAACGCGCGCGGGATGATTTCGATTCAAGGCGCGACGGGGGCGCGGCAGCGCGCGTTGTTGGAACAAGAAGGCGTGGTGTTTGACGAAAACGGACGCGTGGATTTTACAGAGGTCGGTTGGACGCCCGATACGGAATGGCTTGCTGCGAACGGATACAAAACGCCACCGCTGCTCGCCAAAGAAAAAAAAGATTCGGGCAGCGAACAGCTGAGCTTGTTTTGAATAGCTTGGTAAACAGGTAGAACGGGAGACAGGTAGACAGGAAAACAAGGACTTGTCTACCTGTTTCCTTGTTTACCTGTTCCCACGCCTCCCTGTTTCCTTGTCTACCTGTTTCCTTGTATACTTGAAATATGGAAGCGAAAGAGCTGAAACTGTCCATCGTTCCGCTCCACGCTGTTTTACTGCACGAAGAAATCGAATACCAGCGCGTCGAAAAAATTCAAGCGCGCTTGCGCGCCGACCGCATTCTGAAAAATCCACCGATTGTGACGCAAGTCCAAGACGGTGACACCGCGCGTTACGTCGTCCTCGACGGCGCGTCGCGGACGACGGCGCTGCGCGCGCTGAATGTGCCCGATGTGTTGGTGCAAATCGTGGATTATCACTCGCCCGCGCTCAAACTCGAAGCGTGGCATCATCTTTTGCTCGACATTACCCCTGCGGCGCTGCGGCGCGAATTGGACGAGGTGACCTGCGTTGCGATGGTCGAGATGGACGAGGCGCAAGCGGAACAGGAATTGTTGGAACGCACCATCCTCGGCTATTTGAAATTCAACGACGGACACATTGCGGGCTTGCGCTGCGGCAGCGACATCACCACCCAAGCGCACGCGCTGAGCGAGGTCGTGCGTTCGTACGAAGCCAAAGTCGAATTGTATCGTGTCACGTCCACCGATTTCGAAACGCACCTCGCCGACCCGAACCGTCTCGCCGCCATCATGGTTTTTCCCAAATACAAACCGGAAGAAATCGTGCAGCTCGCGTTGAACGGCGGGCGCGTGCCGATGGGCATTACGCGCCACATCATCCCCGGACGCGCGCTGCGCGTGAATTTGCCGCTCGAAATTCTGGAAAGCGCTCAATCGCTTGCGGAAAAAAATACGTGGTTGGACAACTGGCTGGAAACGAAAATGAAAAATCGCAACGTGCGCTTTTATCAAGAGCCGGTGTTTTTGTTTGACGAATAGACTTTATTCGGAATAGACAGGATTAAGGCGATGAACAGCATCGCATAAGGCGATGAACAGCATCGCAATTTATAGGATTGGAGGAAAATTCAAGTTCAAAACATCCTGTTAATCCCGTTAATCCTGTCAAAAATCTTATTTCGCGCATAATAGACAGGCAGGTAAAATGGCGTGTGAAACGTTGTCCTCCGCGAATCGTATAGCTCCAAATTATCCAGCGCGCAACCAGCATCGTCCATGCTATAATCGCGTCGCGCGTTCGAGAAAGGACAGCACTTTATGACCCTTCCTGATTTTGGACTACTGAACTGCTTTTACTTTTTCCTCTTGATGTCCGGCGTGCTGTACGCGCTTTTTCTCACCATCACCGGCGGCTTGCACTCCATTCACATCCCATCCATTGACGTTGACCTGAGCGGCGCGCATTTGCCCGGCGGTGCGGAATTGCCCGCCACCGCGCACGTGGACATTGGCACGCCCGACGCACACCAGGTGAGTCTGCTCTCACTCAGCCCCATCACCATTGCAATGTTCATCACGTCGTTCGGCGGCATCGGTTTGATCGCGACACTGGGATTTGGCATGGATGGCGGCGTGAGCGTGGTCGTCGCCGTCATCGGTTCGGTGATTGTGGGCATAATTTCGCATTTTCTGTTTTTCTATCTCTTTATTGCGCCCCAAGCATCCTCCGCGCTCAAAGAGTCGGACATCCTCGGACACATTGGCGAAGTCACCGCGCCGATTCCCGGCAACAGCGTCGGCGAGATTGCGTATGTTTCGATGGGCGAGCGCCATACGGCGACCGCGCGTTCCGCCGATGGCACAGCCATTCCGCGCGGCGCGACAGTCAAAATCGAAAAAATGGCAGGCACCGCTGTCATCGTCAGAATCCACAAGGAGGTCTAAGATGAACATATTGGTCATTGGCATGGCTGGTTTTGCCATTCTCTTTGTTCTATTTGCCTTGATCATGTTTTACACGGGACGCTATCAAAAAGTCCCGCCCAACACTGCGTTGATCGTTTCGGGACGCGCGCACCTGCGCGTCAATCCGACGACCGGACAAAAAGAACGCGTCGGCTATCGCATCGTGCGCGGCGGCGCAACATTTATTTGGCCCGTGCTGGAACGCGCGGACAAGCTTTCGCTCGAAGTGATGACGCTCGAAATCGAAACGCCGCGCGTCTATACATTGCAAGGCGTCCCCCTCACCGTGGACGGGATTGCCCAAGTCAAAGTCAAAAGCGATGAAATTTCCATTGCGACTGCCGCCGAACAATTTCTCTCCAAGAACACTGCCGAAATTCGCCAGATTGCGCTGCAAACGTTGGAAGGACATTTGCGCGCGATCGTCGGCACGCTTTCCGTCGAACAAATCTATCGCGACCGCGACCAATTCGCGCAGCGCGTCCAAGAAGTGTCCGCGGGCGACATGGCGAACATGGGTCTCGGCATCGTCTCGTTCACCATCAAAGACATCAAAGACGACAAACAATATCTCGATTCGCTCGGCGTCGCGCGCACGGCAGAAGTAAAACGCGACGCGGCGATTGGTCAGGCGTTCGCCACGCGCGATGCAAAAATCAAAGCCGCGGGCGCGGAGCAAGAGGGCGAACAAGCGCGCTTTGCCGCCCAAACCAAAATCGCCGAAGCGGACAAAGATTATCAAGTGCAAAAAGCCGCGTACGACGCGCAGGTGAACCAACAAAAAGCGTCGGCGGAGCTCGCCTACGATTTGCAGCGCAACATTTCCAGTCAACAAGTCAAAGAGCAAGAAGTCCAAGTCGAAGTCGTCGCGAAAAAGAAACACATCGAAGTCCAGCAGCAAGAAGTGGCGCGCCGCGAAAAAGAATTGGAAGCGACGGTGCGCAAACCCGCCGAAGCGGAACAGTATCGCATTCAAACCATCGCGGACGCGAACAAATATCAAGCCATCACGAGCGCGACCGGGCAAGCCGAAAGCAATCGCCAAATCGGGCAAGGCGAAGCGGACGCGAACAAATCGCGCGGTTTGGCGCAGGCGGACGTGATTCGCGCGCAAGGTCTCGCCGAAGCCGAAGCGAACAAGGCGCGCGGTTTGGCGGAAGCAGAAGTGATTCAAGCGCAAGGTTTCGCCGAAGCGGAAGCGATGCAGAAAAAAGCCGCCGCGTGGCGCGAATACACCCAAGCGGCAATCATTCAACAACTCATCGAGGCGATGCCCAAAATCGCGGCGGCGATTGCCGAACCGTTGTCGAAGACCGACCGCATCGTCGTCATCAGCAACGGTGGCGGCGACGGCAGCGGCGCGGGCGCATCTAAAATTTCGCAAGACGTGGCGAACATCGTCGCCCAAGTGCCTGCCACAGTCGAAGCACTCACTGGCGTGGACATTATCAAAACGCTCAAAGACTTGCCGCAAGTGAAAACGAGCGAATCTGCGGCAGAGGAAACGCCCAAGCCGGAATAATTAAACGGTTTGGAAGCTGCCTATTGAATTTACCACTCATGTTACGCAGTAATTGTCATTCTGAGATGGTCAGCCCGCAGGGGCTGTATGGGCTCAGGACTGTCATATCGAACGGAGTGAGATATCTTTCTCGACTGCGCTCGAAACCCGCTCGATATGACAAGTCCTGTGCAGCCGTTCCTTCGATTCCTC